>CALUTW010000008.1 GCA_944323805.1 uncultured Bacteroidales bacterium
GTTCTTCAGATCAAGACAAATATGGACTACGAGGAGCCTATGATTGATCCGAGTGCAAATTGGATAACAAGGGCACCTGAGACCAAGGCTGTCCGCACTGATGAACTCGTATATAATGTGGCTGCTTATGACGGAAGCAATGGCCCGACACGCACAGGGAACATCTATGTGTCATACGGCAACGGCGAGCAGGAGACATTCACTATCACGCAACTTGATACAGAAGTTATAAGTGGAGGCGAAGATGATTTTGGTACATTCAGTACAATAAGTAAAAATGTGTTTACATACGCACCTGAGGCTACAACTGATGCCGGTTGGAAAGTTAACGAATATTGTCTTGTCCTTGAGGCTGGTAGTACTGTAGGTAATTGGGATGCCGTAGATGGAAAATTGCCTGTATTGTGTGGCCTGACTGATCAGGCAGGAGAATTGTATTCCCCTGAATTGGAGGGCGGCTGCGGACAATTGACGATCAGATTTGGGTCTTTGGCCTCTAACTCTCAAAATGTGGGATTTGGGTTCAGAGTGACTGTTTCAAATGGGACTGATAGTCCTGTGACATTTAATGTTGCAAAACAGGCTGAAGACATTGAACGCTATACAGAATACGAAGAAACGCAAGACATAAATCTTTCAGGTACATTTACCGTAACTGTTACTAATCTGTGTTCTTCTCCACATAACACTGTCATGCAGAAACTTAAAGATGCGGTCGGAATAACATCCATTGAATGGACCGGTTACTCTGAATAAGTAAATGGCATAAATATCCCAAAGTATTGAGATGATGCCAATATATTATCTATAAAAAATAGAATTGAAAATACCAATATGCAGTATCATAAAAACATACAGGAGCCGGACTCCGACTTCTGTATGTTTTTTCAAAATATTTAATCTGTTGTACGGCCTGTGTTCTAAATAACTATAATTTGTCCTGTTGTATTCGTTTCATCCGGATTTCAAACAGGATTCGGATTTGGCTGTATGAAGTTGACCTGAAATTTAATGTATACATATATTACGACCTTGCCGGCGAGGGATGATTAACCATTATTCACATTATTAAGATTATGAATAAGAGAACAAGAAGAAACGACAAGGTTTATCAGAACGGGCAAGTGTCCCTCTATCATCCCGAGTGTCATTATTGTCATTCTGAGCGGAGGTCATAGCCCGGAGTCGAAGATTCTGCGGGTAAATACGACAGATCCCTCGGCTGCGCCTGCGGCTCCGATCAGAATGACAGTCGGGGCAGCGGCTTCGACTGCGCTCAGAATGACATAGCCTTGGATGACGTAGTCGGGGCATTGATTCCTACAGCCTTTGGATTTCCTCCACAGAAAGCCCCGTCAGTTCGGAAATCAGACTGGTCTCAAGGCCTTTCGCTTTCATGGCTCGGGCGACATCTGTCTTTCCCTCGGCCAGGCCTTCTGCTTTACCCTCGACCTTGGCGGTATAGATAATGTTGTCATAGTCCCGTTCGGTAATCATATCGTGTTCGTATCTGAGTTTCTCCTCCGGAGTGAATTTCGCAATCTCACAAGCCTCAAACAGTCTCTCGAACGCCCTGACTCGCAACTCCTCCGGCAACCTGTCCAAAGACCCCACATGCTTCAGCGAATAGCACCACTTGTCCACCAGACTCACACACTCGTGCAGTTCCTTCTTGAAGCGGTGCAGTTCCACAAAGTTAAGAAAAATAGTCTCATCTACGACTTCCTGGCTGACTTTTTCCCGGAACGTGTACTCGGAGACGAACCTGTCACCCCATATACTTCCGTCACTCCTGTCGGACTTCGGGATTCCGGTGTTGAGCAGCCCGATGAAATACACCGGAGCGAGGTCGTACTCATGCCCGTCGCCCTGCTCCGATCCCGCATCGTACAGCTTTGCGGCATACTCGACGCACCTCTTGAAGAAATTGAGCTGCCGGTAACACTGCATCTCCACGATGAACCTCGTCCCGTCCTCCCCGATACACCTCAGGTCAAGCCTTACGCTCTTGTTGGCCATCGTGAATCCCGGAATCTCCGTCGTCGCATAAGAGAGGTCATGCACGCGGCGGTGCTCCGGGAGCAGCACATTCAATAAATCGATGAGAATATCCTTGTTCTTCTCCACCCCGAACACGGCCTTGAACCCCGCCTCCGTCAAAATGTCCACATACCTCTGCACCGTGGCCGTAATCCCATTGCTCATAATTCTCGGATTTCATTAAAAGTTCGATGGCAAACTTATGAATATTCTCCGGGAAAAGACAATGCGGAAATCCGGCAACCGGCAGGTTTTTCTCTTTTTATATCTTTTTTCTTTTTTTGAGTATATAAATGTCAGATCCTATCTATACGCTGGCACAAGACTTATACATCATAATGGCAGAAAACAGACTTACATTCCTTTATGTAGAGCAATCTCATCCAAAGTACAATTCACAGACTTCAACTTCGGGAAGATTTCATATTATTTTGTATCTTTATCGAAATTTGTGGTTCAGATTAAAATGATAACAATCCTATTTTCACTTCTTTCCGTTATCTGCAATATTGCCATGGTCCAAGAGGGAGCAGAGGGCGGAGACTGCCATGCTGCAGCTGACAGCGGATGGGTTTTGCATACGGATGATTATGTAACTGATGATTATACGGGGGTGCCGGTAGCCAACGGGAGGCTCGGCATCCTGCCATGGAAAGAGCCTTTTTCAGTCAGGCATATAATGCTGAACGGGGTTTCGGACAGGCTCGGACAGGACCAGGTCAACAGCACTGTCCGCGGAATCAATCCTTTCGGGCTTTCAATGGCTGTCGAGGGCATTGAGACATGGTCTGTCTCGGAATGGAACCAGAGCCTTGACATGAAAGAGGCCCGGCACGTGATGGAATTCGTTGCAGACGGCAAGGTCAAGGTGCGGTACTCGTTTGCAGCACTGAGGAATCTGCCGTATTCGATGATCATGGATGTAGAGGTCTCGGCTCTCGAAGATGCTGCGGTGGAGTTCAGCAACAGGATGCATGTCCCGCAAGAGTACTGCATGGCTGAAAGAGAGCGGAAATCATATTGGATTGAAGGAAAGGCACTGGACGTACTCAGGACATCCGCAAAGACAGCCGGAGGCAGATATGATGTGGCAGCTGCGTCTGCCTTCATCCTTGATGTACCGCCTTCGGGCATTACAGGGGCAACTGCAGAAGCAGACAGTACAGCGTTGTCTTCCACAGGAGCCGGCACACCGCCAGTCCGTGCGGGGACTCCGGATAAGGATATCATTGCTTTCTCCATGAAGAAAGGAGAGGCCAGGAGATTTTCTCTCGTTGCCTCAGTATGCTCGACTGCCGATTTCTCCGACCCGTGGAATGAGACGGTCCGCCAGATAGTCTATATCGACAGGGTATCCGTAGATGAAATCCTGGCAGGACACAGGGCCGACTGGGCAGGGCTATGGGAAAGCGACATTGTGATTGAAGGCGACATGGAAGCCCAGAGGGCAGTCAGACTGGCTCTTTTCAGCCTTTACGGCTCATGCGCGGAAGGCTCCAGGCTTAGCATCCCGCCCATGGGACTTTCATCACGAGGCTACAACGGACATATTTTCTGGGACGCGGAGATGTGGATGTTCCCTCCCCTGCTGCTCATGAACCAGGGCATGGCCGAATCCATGATGAACTATCGTCTGGACAGGCTGAAGGCGGCGGAGGAAAGAGCGGCGGCATCAGGATACAAAGGTGCGATGTTCCCCTGGGAATCCGATGAATTCGGGGAGGAGTCGACTCCGGTATGGGCTCTGACAGGACCGATGGAGCATCATATCACGGCAGATGTAGGAATAGCCGCCTGGAATTACTGGTGTGTGACCCGCGACAGGGAATGGCTTAAGGACAAAGGTTGGCCGCTGCTGAAAGGCGTGGCTGAGTTCTGGGCCGACAGGGTGCGGGCAAATGATGACGGGACATATTCCATTACAGGGGTCGTCGGGGCGGATGAGTACGCAAACAATGTGACGGATAACGCTTTCACGAACGGAGCCGTCTCAAAAGTCCTGGAGTATGCCATGAAGGCTGCACGTCTGAGCGGAGAGAAAGCCCCGTCAGAATGGAAAGAAATCTCCGAAGGACTGAGGATACTGAGGAACGGCGATGGAGTGACAATGGAATATGAAGGATATGGCGGACAGAAGATAAAGCAGGCCGATGTCAATCTGCTGGGATACCCTCTCGGAGTCATTACCGGCAGGGAGCAATTGCTGAGAGACCTTGAATATTATGAGGGAAAAGTTGATCCTGTGGACGGACCGGCCATGACATGGAGCATATTCTGCGTACAATATGCCCGGCTCGGGAATATGGACAAAGCCTATGAAATGTTACTTCGCTGCTACAGGCCTTTCTCAAGACCACCGTTCGGGGCTCTTGCCGAGACTCCGGCATCGGACAACCCGTATTTCGTCACGGCGGCAGGCGGACTGCTCCAGGCAGTGCTGTCCGGCTTCGGAGGGATTGAAATCACGGACAGAGGCATAGTATGCCGGAAAGCAATACTGCCTCCGACATGGGAAAAACTTACTGTCAAAGGAATAGGCCCAGACAGACGGACCATTGAGATACAGGGCGGCCGCCCAGGGCTGTAACCATGTCCGGCTCCGGGCTGTCAGTCTCCGAGTATCTGTGCAGCGTGATTCTTTGTGTCGACCTTCTCTATGATGCGCTGAAGTATGCCGTTTTCATCGAATATGAAAGTGCGGCGCAACGTCCCCATCACTGTCTTTCCATACATCTTCTTTTCGCCCCATGCCCCGAAAGACTGCAGCATCAGGGTGGATGTATCGGCAAGCAGAGTAAAAGGGAGCTCATACTTTCCCTTGAATCTCTTATGGGAGGCAGCCGAGTCCTTGCTGACCCCCACGACATTATATCCGGCATCCGTCAGGGCTGAATAATTGTCCCTCAGATTACATGCCTCCGCTGTACATCCGGATGTATTGTCCTTCGGATAGAAATATACGATTGTCTTCCTGCCAAGCAGGTCTGCAGACCTTACAATATTGCCGTCCTGGTCAACGACCTCGAAATCCGGCATCCTGTCCCCTATATTCAACATTGCGCCCCTGGTTTAATAAATCGGTTTTCCGGTAACAAAAAAAGGAGGCTTCCGCCTCCTTAAGGGTGCCAGGTGGGGCTCGAACCCACGACCTTCGGAACCACAATCCGACATTCTAACCAACTGAACTATTGGCACCATATTCTTTTGGGATTGCAAAGGTAGAAAAATTTTCCGCTCCATGCAATACCCCGGGCATTTTTTCTCCATTTAATCTGAAACCTGCACCATTTATAAAAGTATACAGCAACAACTAAAAGGGACAGGCAAGGTAAAGTCAACAGGCAAAAACGGGCCCGGCAGGAGCAGTTTCTAAAAAATGACTATATTTGCGGATTGGAAAATTAAAACATAGACATATGGCGCGTGAAATAAAATTTTCTCTCGTATACAGAGACATGTGGCAGTCGTCCGGCAAATATGTCCCGACTGTCAGCCAGCTCAAGGAAGTGGCTCCGGCCATCATTGACATGGGATGCTTCGACAGGGTCGAGACCAATGGAGGGGCATTCGAACAGGTAAACCTGCTTTTCGGGGAAAATCCGAACAGGGCCGTGCGTGAATGGACAGCGCCTTTCAACAAGGTCGGAATCCAGACCCATATGCTCGAAAGAGGATTGAATGCACTCAGGATGAATCCTGTCCCTGCAGATGTCCGCGAGCTCATGTATAAGGTAAAATGCAAACAGGGCACCAACATATCAAGGTCTTTCTGCGGCCTTAACGACCACAGGAACCTCAGGCTCTCAGTAGAATATGCCAAGAAGGGAGGCATGATTTCACAGGTGGCGCTTTCCATCACAAATTCGCCTATCCATACTGTGGAATATTATATGGGTGTAGTCGACAAGGTCGTGGAATACGGATGCGATGAAATCTGTCTCAAGGACATGGCAGGTATCGGACGTCCTACAATGCTCGGAGAGCTCACAAGATCCATCAAGAAGAAATATCCGCACATCAAGATACAGTACCACGGCCACTGTGGCCCGGGATTCTCCCCTGCCTCAATGCTTGAGGTGGCAAGGGCCGGTGCCGACTATCTGGATGTTGCAGTCGAGCCGCTCTCATGGGGCAAGGTACATCCTGATGTCATCACAATCCGCGAGATGATGAAGGCTGACGGCTTCCTCGTAAAGGACCTCAACATGGACGCATATATGGAAGTGCGCCGTCTTACCCAGAAGTTCATTGACGAGTTCCTCGGCTACTGGATAGACCCTAACAACTCCCACATGAGTTCGCTTCTGGTAGGATGCGGTCTTCCGGGAGGAATGATGGGCTCGATGATGGCCGACCTCAAGGGTTTCCATGGAGCAATCAACGCCTCCCTGCGTGCACAGGGCAAGCAGGAGCTGACTCTCGACAACCTGATGGTAATGCTGTTCCAGGAAGTGGAATACGTATGGCCGCGTCTGGGATATCCGCCACTCGTGACACCTTTCAGCCAGTATGTGAAGAATACTGCGCTCATGAATCTCATGAACATCCTCAAGGGGCAGCCGAGATGGACCACCATCGACAAGGATACATGGAACATGATTCTCGGCAAGATGGGAAAACTCCCTGGAGAGCTTGCGCCTGAAATCATCGAGCTCGCCAAGCAGAAAGGTCTCGAATTCTATACTGGCAACCCTCAGGATGCATTCCCGAACGAACTCGACAAGTACCGTCAGATGATGAAGGACGAGGGATGGGACTTCGGAGAGGACGACGAGGAACTCTTCGAGTTTGCAATGCACGAGAGGCAGTACCGCGACTACAAGAGCGGTGTGGCAAAAGAGAGATTCAAGAAAGATCTCGAGGCCGCCAAGGAAAAGGCCGGTGCGCCGATTGTGATTACACGTCCGGTAGTCGAGATGCCTAAATACGATGTCGAGAAAATCGCTGAGAAATATCCGAAGGCGACACCGGTACAGGCTCCGGTCAAAGGCCAGCTGATATGGCAGGTGGATGTCGATGATGCCTCTACCGCTCCGACAGTCGGGACTGAAGTCAAGGCCGGTCAGGCAATGAGCTATGTCCAGACATACTACGGCATGGAAGAGGTCATTCCGGCAGTGGACGGACGCATTGTGGCAATCTGCTCGAAGCAGGGCGACATGGTAGCAAAAGGCGAGATCATCGCATTTGTAGAATAACATCAGATTGAACTCTGACCAGAGAGAGGGTGGCCGGCTCCGGTTACCCTCTCTTTCTGTCTGATACAGCCCCTCTCCACAGGCAGGCCCCTGACCGGAAACAGACGTCAGCGCAAAAAAAAGAAAAAAATCCATGGTAAAAGAGAAAAACATTAATGCTGATATTGCAGACTGGAGGTCCTGCTGCCTATATTCGTGACACATACAGGCCATACAGAAAGCGGCCGGTATGCGGGACACCCAGATGTGACCGCCTGGTCATCATCTATAGACAAGCATTAATGAAGACTATGAAAATCAAGGATTTGTGCCATGACGAGAGGCCGAGGGAGAAAATGATGTCAAAAGGTGCGGAAGCCCTGAGCAATGCCGAACTGCTTGCCATACTGCTCAGGACCGGCACAGGAGGGCAGAACGTTGTAGAGACCGCACAGAAACTGCTGGGGATGGCCGGAGGGAAACTGTCAGACCTGTCGGAAATGCCTGCGACAAAGATGTGCAGTATCTGCGGCATAGGCAGGAGCAAGGCAATAACGGTAAGCGCAGCCCTTGAACTCGGGAAACGGGCCGGAATAGAGGCGTCCAACATGGAAAAAGTATCCATAACAGGACCTGAAATGGTATTCAACAGGATACTTCCCAGGTTGAAAAGCCTGAAGCACGAAGAATGCTGGGTCATGTACCTCAACCGCGCCAATTATATCATAACAACAGAGAAAGCCAGTTCGGGAGGACTCGAGGCGACAGTCGTGGACATAAAGATCATTGTGAGGAACGCTATTGAAAAACTGGCAAGCAGCATCATTCTTATCCACAACCATCCGTCCGGCAATCCAACACCAGGTACAGCGGACATCAGCCTTACCGGCAAACTGAAAAAAGCCCTGGAGACTTTCGACATCTCGCTCATCGACCATATCATCGTATGCGATGACAGGTACTACAGTTTCTCGGATGAACGCATTGTCCCGGCCAGATAGCACCGCATGCCAATGGATTACATGAGATTGAAACGCAGTCCGAATTCAAGCGTAAAATTAAGCGGACGGGAGCTGTAGACAGTCTCATGGCCGCCTCCGTTGTCAAAGTAGTAGCCTATGCCCGGTTCGACATATACTCCGACCGACGGGACAAAATCGAACTCGACACCGGCCGATGCCCCTACCGACCACTGGATCTCCTTTACGGAAATCTTCTCCGACCAGTTTTTCCGGACAGCCCCGTTGACAATGTAATCAGTATCGGACCGCCCCGACACGCACTTTTCGGCCATGCCTCCGGCTGATATGTAGAGAGACCAGCGTTTCCTCTGCAGAAAATCAAAATTAGCCCTGAAAGGGATGCCCACATAATGGAATCTGCGTTCAGTCTCATACCGGTTCGATGAAGTACCTGCAGAGATGTCCGAAGACAGCATGGCATATGTCAGACCGGACTCTATGCTCCACCTCTTTCCGAGGCCGTACCGGACAGAAACGCCGGCCCTTACGGGAGGTCTGTGGCGCACTTCCGTCTTCAGGTCCTCCCCGCCGGAATAAAAGGTCACTTCGCCTGCTTCATAATGCCCCAACAGGTCATTGACCACATCCTGACGCATTATTTCAGATGATGACAAAAGAGATGCATAGCCGGAATTGCCGTAGGCAGAGCCGAGTGAATTCGAGAAATAGATATCCGTACTTATGATGCTTTTCCGTCTGATGTCGGACGGCAGAATGAAAGGCTCTGCTGCCTGCCTGTCCGGTTCCGGCCTGTATCTCTTCGGAATCTCCTGGACAATGACATCGTTTCCATCAGGACATTGCCCGATATCCCCATTGTCTTCAGTCTCCTGTATTGTATCCTGCACAACAGCCGTATCCGGCTGCCCGTATTCTTCCTGCATCCCGGCTTTTGCCCTGTCGCCGGCAGGCATGAGCGCCCCCGGTGCCGGGATTTCCTTTACCGCCAGATATCCCTGATGATTCAGGCCGTCCTGAATGATTCCGGACTCCGCAATCATCACATGGACATCTTCACGTGCATGGAAAGCAAAGTGAAGCATGAGGACAAGTCCTGCGGCAGCAGCTGCCGAGGCAACGATGACGGCAATCCGTCTCCGGAGATCATGCCGGCCGGGAACTGCAGAATGACCCGTGCCTTCCGGAGGCAGGGATGCAGAAATGCTTTCCCACAAGCCCTCAGGCTCCGGGATACTGCAATCACGCATCCTGTTCCGCAAATCCTCAGTCCAGTCCTGTCCCATATGCTATCATTGAAAATGCTCTTTCCTGTATTCCCTTATCATGGATGCAAGCATCGACTTCGCCCTGTGAAGCTGCGATGCGGATGTCCCCTCCGAAATGCCCAGCATCGATGCAATCTCCCTGTGGCTTTTCTCTTCAAGCACGTACAGGTTGAATACCGTCCTGTAGCCATCCGGAAGAGCCCTGATCATTTCGAGCAGATCGGTTTCAGGGATTTCCGACACATCAGCATCCTCCGGCCCGTCAGGCTCCCTCTCATAGTCTTCCGGAAGGCTCTGCATCCGGCACTCCTCCCGGAGATATTTCAGCGATTCGTTGATGACAATCCTGTTCATCCATGCCCTGAGAGACCCTGCTCCCCTGTATTCGAACCGGCCCATCGAAGAGAATATCTTCAGGAAGCTGGTCTGGAGAATATCCCTGACAGCTTCGTCCGACCCGACATATCTGGAACAGGTTGCGGCAAGATAACCTGCATGACGATGGTACAGATCCGCCATAGCGGACCTGTCCCCTTTCAGAACTCCTCTGACTGCATGCAAATCTCTGTCATTGGCCATCGGCTTTCTGCCACTCAATTATCTTGCCATCAGAACAGGCATGCCACTGTCACTCAATCGTCAGCATGGATTGCTGCCCCGGGTCATTCCCTTCCTGGCCCGATGACAGGGCCTCTCCTGGGGTATATTCGAATACATGGGTCTTCTCTCCGCTGTATGAATCCCATTTCAATTTTATCTCCACTTTCTGACCTTCTGTCAGTTCCAGGGCTGACAACTTGAACGCAGCTACGCTCCAGACCCTTGACCCGTAGACGTCCCCGGAGGCATCATGACGGAACTCGAGTTCATACGGTTTCTCCGGATCGGGCTGTACGAGATTGACCTTATGGGTCACACCGTTCCCGCTGGAATATGTCTCGAAATGAATTGTAAAATATCCGTCCTCAACAACTGTCATCCAGCTGGCCATAATCTCGACCGGGTCATCGCCGTATTCGGCATCCAGATCCGTACCGGCGGCAGGCTGGACCATGTCCTTGGTAAGGATCTCCCTGAACCAGTTCACTTTCACTGCCTGGTCATATTCTCCAGCATCTTCGTTGGTCGGGGTATAATTGACGAAGGCTCTCTGTTCCTTGTCATACGGAGACCTGTCCATATTGACAGGCAGCAGTGCCACCTCGTCATTGAGCTGCAGATAGAATCCTCCGTCATCCAGAGGCTTTACCGTCACGATGGCATTTGCATAATACACGTCAAGGCTCTTGTCCTTAAGGCATGACTGCATGAGCGGGGCTGCCGCAACTATTGCGAAAACAGCAATCTTTCCAATCAGATTTTTCATGATATGATATGTATTTAATTGTTTCTGTCCGTATTGTTAAACCACAAAATCGGGAAATCTTGCATCAACCACAGGATTTTTTCGCTATTTTTGTAAAGATAACCTCCGGTCCTGCCGGCATAATCCATTCTTATGAAAATCATAAATCTCGGAGAACAGAATTCCGTCCTCAACAATTTCATGGCTCAGCTGAGGGACAAGGATGTACAGAAAGACCCGATGCGGTTCCGCAGGAATCTCGAAAGGATCGGGGAGATTTTCGCCTATGAAATAAGCAAGGCGCTCGACTATTCGGCAAAATCGGTACGCACTCCGCTGGGAATCGCCGAAATCCCGACTTCAGACAGCAACATGGTCATTGCCACGATTCTCAGGGCAGGGCTTCCTCTCCATCAGGGGATATTGAACTTCTTCGACAATGCCCAGAATGCCTTTGTCGCAGCATACCGCAAATACGACAAGGGGGATGACTTCCACATAAATATTGAATACGCAAGTTCTCCGGACCTTACCGGAAAGGTACTCATACTCGCCGACACCATGCTGGCTACCGGAGCTTCTCTTGAGATAACATACAACCGCCTGTGCGAGAACGGGGAACCGGCATACACCCATCTTGTGTGTCCGGTCTCAAGCGTCTATGCCGTGGAATATATCCAGCAGCACCTCCCTTCGGACAGGATGACGCTCTGGGTTGCAGCAATCGACGAGGAGCTTACCACCCATTCCTACATCGTACCGGGACTCGGGGATGCAGGAGACCTGGCATACGGGGACAAGCTGTGACACAGCTGCGTTACCGGGGGATTAGAGCTGCTTGCGCAGACGTGCCTTCGGGATATTGAGCTGGTCCCTGTACTTGGCAATGGTCCGCCGCGCGACCTTGTACCCTTTCCTGCTCATCTCATCCACAAGCTGGTCATCAGTAAGCGGCTTCCTCTTGTTCTCGGCATCGACGCATTCCTGTAGGGCTTTCTTGATTTCCCTGGTGGAGACTTCCTCCCCATCCTGGTTTTCAAGGCCTTCCGAGAAGAAATACTTGAGGGAATATATACCGAACGGGGTCTCGATGTACTTGCTGTTCACCACTCTTGATATTGTCGAGATGTCAAAGCCTGTCCTTTCGGCTATATCCTTGAGCACCATAGGCTTGAGATGAGACTCATCTCCATCCATGAAATAGTCCCTCTGATAGTCAATGATGGCTTTCATCGTGCTTTCAAGCGTATTGTGCCGCTGCTTGATGGCCTCAACAAACCATTTTGCGGAATCAAGCTTCTTCTTGACAAAAGTGGCTGCCTCCTTCTTGTCCCGCTCTGAAGAATTGGCTGCTTCCATCAGGATATTCGCATATTTCCTGTTGACGCGGAGCTCCGGTATCGAGAATCTCGGCATAGTGAGCTTGGGCTCCCCGTTTTCGAGTGTCAGGACAAAATCAGGGACTATCTGCTGTGCCTGGTCATTATAGGAATCATCTATCTGGCCTCCTGGCGACGGATTCAGCTTCAGGATCTTGGCCATCGCGGCTTTCATTTCCTCCTCGGAGATTCCCATCCTCGACATTATCTTCTGGAAATGCTTGTTCGTGAATTCCGTGAAATGGTCCCTGAGTATCTTTTCCGCATTTACTACGTCAGGTGTATGTTTCAGGTTACGGACCTGCAACAGGAGACATTCCTGGAGATCCCTCGCCCCGGTCCCCGGCGGATCGAACTCCTGGATTACATGGAGCATGTCCAGAACCTCATTCTCATCTGTCTCGATGCCGGCCCTGAAAGCCATGTCGTCGACAAGGCTCGAGATATCCCTTCTCAGATACCCGTCATCATCCAGGCTTCCGATAATGAAGGCAGCGACAGAATGCTGGTGCTCACTGAGGTTCCGGAACCCCAGCTGATCCATAAGGCTCTGTGTAAAGCTCTCCTTCACAGAAAAGGTATTGTACTGGGGACGCTCATCCTTTCCGTAGTTGTTTACGCGCAGCCTGTAGCTCGGAATCGAATCGTCCTCCTTGTATTCTGAAAGCGAGACTTCACGCGGCCCGTCCTCGGAATCCTCCTGCTCCTTGGCGACATTCTCGTCAAGGACCGGATTCTCCTCCAGCTCCTTGCGTATCCGCTGTTCAAGCTCCTGGGTAGGAAGCTCTATCAGCTTGATAGTCTGGATCTGCAGGGGGGACAGCTTCTGTGTCTGCTTCAGTTCTAGCCCTTGTTTCAGCATTGCATTAGATTTTATTGTTGTCCTGCCGCAGCTGGCTATATGATGACTATGTCTTCCGGAAGCCGGTACAGCACCTTTACGGTATCCGGCACCACGGCATTGGCCTTGTCCACAGCCGGATATGAAATACTTTTTTCCTTTACGATGAATGCAGCCGGAAAATCCCTGCGGATTGTCTCCAGAAGCTGCATGGCTTCCGACCTGGACCTGAAATCCCCGACAGTTACCTTGAAATACGGATTGACATAGCTCCTGTATACAGGGATGTCATGGAATTTCTGCCTGAAAGCATCTGCCACCTTTTCGGAATCCTCTCTCGACGACTGCCTGTTATCGAAGAATATCCTTATGCGGTACCCGCCGATATGCCTTGAGGCATTGCCCGCGACATGTGCTTCCATGGAAGTCCTTATCTCAGAGGTCTGACGCACCCTGACATCTGCCGCATCTCCTCCTGCCACAGACGGAAGTATGCTGAAGACATTACTGCCTGCCAGAGTGGTGTCGACAGCCGGAGCAGGGACATATACCACGGAATCTTTCAGCGAGAATCCGTCCGGCACCACTATGACTCCTGCAGGGTCCTGCCGGAGCAGCACCAGCGAATCGCGCCAATACACCGGCACCGTCAAGGAATCGGCAAGCACTTCCGCGGCGGAAGTATCCGCAACCGCATTGCCATTAATGGACAACGTATCCCCGGGGAACACAGTCCCGGCGGAGACAGGGAGGGACCATGCAGCCATTATGGCCGGCAGAAAAATCAGATATGTCATTATCCTGTTCATATTCATCAGATTTAAACACGGAGCATGCCTGGCTCCGCCGCATTAAAGGAAAATCCCCTCGAAATCGATGCCTGACATGGTGGAACTGTCCTTGAAAAGATAGCTGACCGGGACCTTTTCAAGCCTTATCTTCCGCGAGACCCCGTTCTTTACCTTGACCCGCAAGGACATGTCGACAGAAATGCTGTCCGGATCAAGCTCCCTGACCAAAGGCAGAAGGCTGAGCAGGGACACCTGCCTGTCCAGAGTAAACGACACCGGCACCTGGCACTCGGAGACGGTCTTCCGGTCTATGCTGAAGTTTCCGGCAGAAAACGTACCGAGGACATCGTCCCCCATGTTCAGGGTCCCCTCAATCGCGGAAAGTTCGAGGGCCGCGGCCGGATTGTCCACGCCCACAGACAATATGGCTTCCACACTGCGCAGGCCCTGCATCGAGACGGATTCCACACCGCACGATACAATCCTTATGTCCCTGAACCGCGCACAGCCCTGGAGCATCAGCACAGCCATCAGGACGGCTGCAAGCAGTGATTTTCCTTTCAGAATATTAATCATACATGTCGTTACATCTTTGCAAAGATAATAAAAGAAATCAGATTAAAAACCTTATATTTGCGGTTCAGGCAGCCTTCAAAACTACTGGAGCAATATGGAAAAGGGAAGAATATATATCGAGACATACGGATGCCAGATGAATGTAAATGACAGCGAAGTGATGCTGTCGATACTTCATGATGCCGGCTATGTCAGGACCATGGACATGAATGACGCTGACATCATCCTGGTCAACACATGCGCAATCCGGGACAATGCGGAACAGAGGATCCATGGCAGGCTCGAGCAGTTCCGTCTTCAGAAACAGAGACGGGGGAACGTCATTGTCGGCGTTACCGGATGCATGGCGGAGAGGCTTAAGGACAAGCTTCTCGACAACCACATCGTAGACCTGGTCGCAGGGCCTGACGCATACAGGGACCTGCCGAGGATGATTGAGGCGACCACCCCTGACAGCCCGCAGATAAATGTCCTGCTCTCGCACGAGGAGACATATGCGGACATCATCCCTGAACGGATGGACAGGAACGGGGTCTCGGCATACATCTCGATCATGAGAGGCTGCAACAACGTATGCTCATATTGCGTAGTCCCGTATACCAGAGGTGCGGAAAGGAGCAGGGACCCGAGGACAATCATCAGGGAGGCGGAGGACATAGTCGCAAAAGGATACCGCGAGGTATGTCTGCTGGGACAGAATGTCGACTCATACCTGTGGGAGGACCCGGAGACGGCCGACAGGAACATGAACTTCGCGCAGCTCCTTGAGGCCGTAGCCAAGGTAAGCCCTGACCTCAGGGTACGCTTCTCGACATCGCATCCAAAGGATATCAGCGACGAGGTCATATATACAATGGCCATGTACAGCAATATATGCAGGCACATACACCTCCCGGTGCAGTCCGGAAGCAATGCCATGCTCGAGAAGATGAGACGTAAATATACCAGGGAATGGTACCTGGAAAGGGTGCAGAAAATCCGCAGCGTAATACCGGACTGCGGCATCACGACGGATGTCATCGCCGGATTCTGCGGCGAGACGGAAGAAGACCACAGGGACACCCTCTCTCTCATGGAGAAAGTCGGCTTCGATTCGGCATTCATGTTCCAGTATTCGGAACGGCCGGGAACCCTTGCTGCAAGGAAATACAAGGACGATGTACCGGAGGAGGTCAAGACCAGGAGACTGAATGAAATCATAGCCCTGCAGAACAGGCTCAGCCTCCAGAGCAACGAAAGGGAAATCGGACGGACACACCGTGTGCTGATAGAGGGCGTGTCGAAAAAGAATGCGGACGAGCTTTTCGGAAGGGCAAGCAACAACAAGGTATGCGTATTCCCTGCAGGAGGACACCATATAGGGGAATATGTGGATGTGGAGGTTGTCTCCTGTACATCAGCCACCCTGCTGTCCCGGCTCAGATAACACGACCACCGGCTCAGATAACACGACCCACATAACACGAAGAACCCGATACTGACGATATGATGAGCCTTATCATCAACCATACACTGTCATTCCTTTTCTTCCTGATAATCATCGGGTCAATCCTCGTTGTCATAACCGACGAACGGGATTCCGGGAAGAAGATTGCCTGGATACTCGTCATTGCCCTGCTCCCGGTCATCGGGATCATACTGTACATAATGCTCGGTTTCGACATCAGAAGGACAAGACTGTTCAACGCCAGAAGGAGGGCTTTCCTGAAATTCTTCCATGCCAGGGCCGACCGCAGGATAAAGGACATGCTTTTCGGGGACACGGCACTGCAGAAAGTCCGCCCGGAATACAGGGAACTGGCGACTCTCCTGTCCAGGAGCAACGGAACATCCGTGACAGACAACAACAATATCGAGATAATAACATCGGGGAAAAGGAAATACGAGGCCCTGACTGAGGATATCCTCAATGCCAGGCATCATATCCATGTGGAATATTTCCTGTTCAAGAAAGACCGGAGCAGCAAGAAGATAAGGCAGCTTCTGATGCAGAAGGCAAGGGAAGGGGTCAAGGTCCGGTTCATCTATGAAAACATCGCCAACATCAACATCAGGCCGAGATATTTCAAGGAGATGAAGAAAGCCGGTGTGGATGTCGTCTCGTTTACCGACCCGAAATTCTCCATACTCAGGCTGAGCGCCATGCTCAATTACAGGGACCACAGGAAGATAGTCGTGATTGACGGGAGAATAGGATATACCGGGGGGATGAATATCAGCGAGGACTATTTTATCCGCTGGAGAGACACCCATATCAGGATTACCGGGAACGCCGTTTCAAGCCTCCAGTACTCGTTCATGACGTCATTCATCAACTCCGGAGGAAAGATTGACGGGGAATTCAGGGAATATTTCCCGGAACAGCCTGTGCGCCCTGGCAACGACATACTCATGCAGATTGCTCCGGACGAGCCCGATGACAAATGGCCGATACTGCAGATGGCCACTGTATGGGCCGTAGAGCATGCCAGGGACTATATCTACATACAGACGCCGTATTTCGTCCCGCCCGAACCGCTGTTACTCGCACTCAAGTCGGCTGCCCTGAAAGGTACGGATGTCCGTCTGATGCTGCCGCAGAAACCTGACTCTATATACATGGGGCCGGCAAACCGCTCCTATTACAAGGAATGCCTTGAAGCAGGCATCAGGATATACGAATGGACCGGCACATTCATCCATTCCAAGACAATAGTATCCGATGACTATCTGTCAGTGATAGGGTCGGCGAACATGGATTTCAGAAGCCTGGAGATCAACTACGAGGTCAATTCCTATATCTACAGCAAGGATATAGCCCTTGCGAACAAGGCCATCTTTGAAAGGGACCTGGGACAGTGCCGGGAGATAACCCTCCACAGATGGAAGCAGAGGCCATGGTACAGCAGGCTCGGACAGCACGTGATGCAGCTTTTCTCCCCTATCCTATAGGGCTGGCAGGAATCGCGGACTGCAGAGAATCAATCTCCGATGCATATCTGCGGCAAATCTCCTCGAACTCTGCCCTGAACTCCTCATTCAGCGGCTCGGCAGGCGGAGACTGCATCTTGAGCGGATTGATAGGACTGCCGTTCTTCCATACCCTGAAATCGAGATGAGGCCCGGTGCTCCTGCCGGTCGAACCCACATAACCGATTACATCGCCCTGACGCACACGCTGTCCGACCTTCAGCCCGGAAGCATATCCGGAAAGATGCAGATAAGCTGTCGAATATACGGAATTGTGCCTGATACGCACCACATTCCCTCCTGCACCCTCATTCTTGCGGCTGGTAACCACACCGTCCCCGATGCTCATCACTGGTGTACCTGCCGGAGCTGCATAATCGACCCCGGTATGAGGCTGGACCCTCCTTGTAATCGGATGCCTTCTGGCATAGGAAAATCCTGAGCTGATGCGCGAATAGTGCAGCGGGGCCTTCAGGAAAGCCTTCCGCATGCTCTCCCCTTTCTCGTTCCAGTATATGTTGCCCCCATCATGCTGGTTGAACATTATGGCCGGGAAGTCCTCGTCTCTGTGAGTGAATACGGCATAACGCACCGTATCAACGGCTATGACATCCCCTTCACATGTCTTCTCGTCATATACGACCCTGAACCTGTCCCCTTTCTGGAGGCCGAAGAAATCGACGGTCCAGGCATAGATATCAGACAGCGACAGTATCAGGAGAGGCGACACCCCGGCATCGAGCATGTCATTCCACAGGGAGGAAGTGATTGTGACATCCGCATACCTTGTAGAGGTAACGACAGGCCTGGAGACTGTCCATGCGGAATACGGGGAACTGCAGTCAAACACATACCCGTTGACCCTGTCCTGCCAGTACACGAGATATTTCAGCCTCTCTGTACAGGTCGAGTCTTCCGCATCGGTCCCGTAATATGCCTGATACATGTTCCCGACACGGAGTGTCCTGGCATCGAATACGCTGTCGCATGCATCGGAAAGCAGATATGCCTCACTTGCAGAGAGTCCGAGCTTCATGAGGATACCGGAGAAGAATTCCCCTTTGCGTACCCGGGCCTCCCTTGAGGAATACATCTCCGGCTCAAAACCGAGGAAGCTGCATGAGTCGGTCTGCCCGGCATCCGGACTTTCAGTGCTGTCCGCACCCTGTCTGCCACATCCGCCGCATGCGGCAAGCCCGAGGACACATGCCACAGCAAGACAGGAATTTATCAGGAACTTTTTCATATTCTTCATTTCAAGCCGGGCAAAGTTACGCCGAAAAAACTCTTATGCAAAACCGGAGCGGCAGTTTTGTGGATTTTTTTGGAAAATAGTGGAATAAAGTGGAAAAATATTCTTACTTTTGTCGCGACTGACTCATATACTGTAATGGTAAAATTCATCGGGGAATACAGCTGCAAGATTGATGACAAGGGGAGAGTAATCTTTCCCTCTGCCTTCAAGGGGCTTATGGACTCCGGGGATGACATGAGGCTGGTAGTAAAGAAGGACATTTTCGCCGATTGCCTTGAAATGTTCACATTCCAGGAATGGGACCGGCAGTCGGAGAAGCTCAAGTCAAAGCTCAATTTCTTCAACGAACAGCACGCGGCTTTCTGGAGACAGTATATGAGGGACTGCGCTGTTGTCGAACCTGACAGCAAGCCCGGACGTATAACCATACCCAAGAAGCTGCTTGAATCCATCGGCGCCGGGAAAGAGATAGTATTTGCCGGGAATGACCACAAGATCGAGATATGGGCCAGAGAGAAATTCGAGGCAAGCGGCATTCCAAAGGATGACTACATCTCAATCGCAAGGTCTCTGGCCAATCTTTAATCCGGGAGGTGCGCCATGTCTGAATATCACACACCTGTTCTGCTTGACGAAAGCATTTCCGCCCTTATAACCGACCCTTCAGGAGTCTATGCCGATGCCACTTATGGAGGAGGCGGACATTCTTCCGAAATATTGTCGAGGCTTTCCCCCGAGGGACGGCTGGTGGCTTTCGACAGGGATGCCGATGCTCTCGCCAACGGGAGCGGGGACAAAAGGCTGACCCTGGTCCACAACAATTTCCGGTTCATCCGGAATTTCCTCATATACGAGGGATATCCTGACGGCATCGACGGCATCCTTGCTGACCTGGGGGTGTCATCCCACCAGTTCGATACTCCGGAACGTGGATTCTCATTCAGATATGATGCGGCACTCGACATGAGGATGAATGCCGGGTCGGGCACGACTGCCGCCGACATACTCAACACCCGCAAGGAGGAGGAGATAGCGAGGATACTGAAAGTATACGGCGAAGTGGAGAACAGCGGGCGGATAGCAAGGCTCGTATGCAAGGCCAGGGAATCCTCTCCGGTATTGACTACGGGAGACCTCGAGAAGGCCATAGGGGAAGCCCTGCCTCAATTTGCCAGGCATAAGGCCCTCGCAAAGATATATCAGGCCCTGCGCATCGAGGTCAACCAGGAGATGAGGTCCCTGGAGAAATTCCTGTCAGGTGCTGCGGCATCCCTGAAACCGGGAGGACGGCTGGTCGTCATTACATACCACTCGCTCGAGGACAGGATGGTCAAGAATTTCATCAGGTCCGGCAATGTGGACGGGAAGGAGGAGAAAGACATCTTCGGACACGCCAATGCCCCTCTCAGGGCCGTCAACAGGAAACCGGTCCTGCCGACTGAAGAAGAAATCAGCCGGAACACCAGGGCAAGGAGCGCAAAGCTCCGGATAGCGGAAAAGACAGCGGAAAGGAGGGAGAGATGACCGGAGAGGAGAAAACAACAAAGAGAAGCCTGCTGAAACGGACGGGCGAATTCATATGGAACAGCATCGGCGCCATATTCAGGGGGGAATTCCTGATCAGGTTGAGATTCTACAGGTATTTCCTCCATATTGTCTGGATATTCATCCTGGCGATAGCAAGCATATGGATCAAGCTTGAGATAGACCGGACGATGGCCCGCATGGAAGAGACAAAGGAAGAGCTGGAGGACTACAAGATATATTATGCGCAGAAGACCTGCGAACTTGTTGCGCTGGACAGGCTCAGCACCGTACAGGACATGCTTGAGAAAGCCGGGTCGGACCTTACGGTCCCTGACAGGCCGGCAGACAGAATCAGATGAAGGAAGACAGGACACATAACGGGAAAGAATGGAAGAAAGACCGGGCAGGCATACTGCTGTTCGGAATCTATGTCGCGTGCCTGCTCTTCTCGTTCGTACTGGTGGGAAGACTGTTCTACATACAGTTCATCTTCTCTCCTGACCCGAGGCTCGAAAAATATCTGACCCCCAAGAGCCGCAAGGAGATAATCGAGCCTGTACGCGGCTCTATCCTCACATACGACGGACGCCTCCTCGCCTCTTCAGCCCCGATGTACCAGATATACATGGACTGCACCGTGATGAAGGATGCCTACCTTGCGATGCGGAACAGGGAGAAAGGCCGTGAAAAGGAGAATGAATGGACCGGCAAGGCACGACAGCTGGCAGCGAAGCTTGCCGGGACATACGGGGACCGGAGCGCGAAGGAATACTATGAACTGATTGTCAGCGGACGGCGGAACGGCAGGAAATACGTGAAAATCGGAGGCCCGATCGATCACGGGCAGCTTCAGGAAATAAAGGAGTTCCCCCTGTTCAACGAGGGGCCTAACCGGGGAGGCATCATAGTAGAGAAATACGACACAAGGCAGTATCCTTACGGTTCCCTGGCAAGGCGTGTCATAGGATATGTAAAGGACAACAGGCAGGACGGGAACAACCGGGTCGGCATAGAAGGGAAATACAATTATGCCCTGCACGGGAAGGAAGGGGTCGAGTGGCTCAGGATCACGGACGGGAGAAAACGTATCCTTGACTACGACAGCACGGCGGTAAAGGCCGAAAACGGGCTCGACATAAGGACAACCCTCGACATAGACATACAGGACATAGCCGACAGGGCCCTCAGGAAATGCCTTGAAGGCGAGGAAAATATCGAAGGCGGCTGCATCATAGTAATGGATGTGGAGACCGGAGCGATAAGGGCCATGGTCAACCTCCGAAGAGACAGTTCCGGCAACCTTGGCGAAACCTACAACTACGCCATCGGACGTGCCGGAGACCCGGGCTCGGTATTCAAGCTCACAACGCTGATGACACTCCTCGAGGACAGGAAGGTTACCCTGGACACGGAAGTGCCGACATTCAAGGGGATATGGGCATGGAACGGCAACAACCTTCCCCAGGACAAATATCTCCGGGACAAGGGCGAATACATCTCAGTCGTAGACGGACTGAAGATATCATCGAACCATGTGTTCAGATATCTGGCCTGCGAGAACTACGGGGAAAGTACGGAGAGCCAGAAGAGATTCATCGAAAAGCTCTATGAGTACAAGCTGAACGAGAAATTCGACTTCGACATCATAGGGCTGGCAGAGCCCGTGATACCTGTACCGGGATCGGATAGATGGAGCGGAACCACGCTGCCTTCAATAGCCATAGGCTACAGTGTGCTTGTGACACCTCTTCACATCCTGATGTTCTACAACGGAATCGCGAACAAGGGAAAGCTCATGAAACCATACCTTGTAGAGGACATGGAAACCGACGGGAGGAGAGTAAAGAAGCTCGGGCCAGAAGTCCTGAACGGTGCCATATGCTCAAGGTCGACGGCCGACACTCTTGTAAAGGCACTGAAGCTCGTTGTCCAGGAAGGGACAGGTCGCAGGCTCAAGGATGCAGGATGTGCAGTGGCCGGGAAGACAGGTACGGCACAGATCCCGTTTGTAACGACATCGGGAGGAAAAGCCAGGACCGTATACATGGATGCCGACAAACGGAAGCAGCACCAGGGAACATTCGTCGGATTCTTCCCTGCCGATGACCCTCAATATTCCGCGATAGCCGTCGTCTATTCAAAGCTGTCAAAGGAAGACTTCTATGGAGGGACGCTGCCGGCCATGGCATTCAGGGAAATAGTCGACAACATATACCCTCTCTCCGAAGAATGGGGCGAAGAGATTGAAAGCAGGGGAAGAATCCCCGAGATGACCAGCCGTGAAGCCATATCCGGGGATGACAACCTCAACGAGGTCCCTGATGTCATCGGACTGGGAATCACGGATGCAATCTGGTCGATTGAAAACTGCGGCTACATATGCAGGTATGAGGGTTCCGGGCATGTCGTCCGCCAGAGCCCTGCCGCAGGCACCAGAAAGGATAAAGGTACGACAGTAAAACTGATATTGAAATGAAACTCCACGAGATAATTGCCGGAAGCGGGGCTGAAATGAAAGGCACGGTCCCTGATATCGGAATCACTGCCGTCTGCAGCGATTCCAGAAAGGTAGTGCCGGGGGCAATGTTCATTGCCGTAAAGGGCTTCGCAAGCGACGGCCACGACTATATAGGGACAGCTGTAAGAATGGGGGCGGCAGCAGTCGTATATCAGGATGAGGATGCACTTGCAAGGCAGACCGGAGGCATGGATACCGGTGCTGCGGTATTTATCAGGGTGCCGTCATCCAGGCATGCCCTTGCCATCATGGCAGCGAATTTCTACGGCAATCCGTCCCGCAGGCTGACACTCGTCGGCATCACGGGCACAAACGGCAAGACAACCACCGTGACGTTGCTGTACAGGCTTTACACAGCCCTCGGATACCACTGCGGGCTTCTGTCCACAATTGCCAACTATATCGGAGACCGGAGATTCGAGGCCGTCAATACCACCTCCGACCCGATAACCATCAACTCGATGCTTGCAGAGATGGCCGATGAGGGATGCGGATATTGCTTTATGGAGGTCAGCTCCATCGGGATGGAACAGGAACGTGTCGCAGGCCTGAAGTTCAAGGCCGGGATATTCTCGAACCTGACCCATGACCATCTGGACTACCATAAGACATTCGCGGAATATCTCAGATGCAAGAAGATGTTTTTCGACATGCTCCCTTCCGATGCATATGCGATAACCAATATCGATGACAGGAACGGGATGGTCATGGTGCAGAACACGAAGGCACAGACAGTCACATACTCCTGCCGGAGCATTGCGGACCACACATGCAGGGTCATAGAGGAAAGCTTCGACGGGATGCTCCTGAAAATAGACGGGAAGGAGACCTGGTGCAGGCTGATCGGACAGCACAATGCGTACAATCTCCTGGCAATCTACACTACGGCTGTGACGCTCGGGGCAGCCCCTGAAGAGGTGCTCGTCGGGCTGAGCCGGCTCGAATCGGCTCCAGGGAGACTCGAGACCATGAGAGGTCCTGAAGACAGGGCCGTAGTCATCGACTATGCCCATACACCGGACGCCCTGGAGAACGTACTCAGGACACTTAGGGATATCGCGCCGGAAAGGATGCTCATCTGCCTCTTCGGATGCGGAGGAGACAGGGACAGGACCAAGAGACCCGAAATGGCCGCTGTCGCCCAGTCTCTTGCCGACCGGATCATTGTCACGTCCGACAACAGCCGCACGGAAAACACATCGGACATCATCAGGGACATAATGTCCGGGCTTGATGCGTCCGGGAAGGCAAAGTGCCTGTCAATAGAGGACAGGGAACAGGCGATAAGGACAGCCATAATCACAGCCCCTCCCGGCAGCACGATACTTCTTGCCGGCAAAGGGCACGAGACCTATCAGATAATAGGGACTGAAAAGCGGCATTTCGACGAGAAGGAAATCGTCGCACACATATTTGATGAAATGAAAAAATAGCAAGGGAATGATATATCATCTGTTTGATTTGCTCAAAGACTGGGACATCCCGGGGCAGAGACTGTTCACATATCTGTCCTTCAGGGCCATATTCGCCAGTGCCACAGCCATACTCATATCTCTGATTGCAGGAAAGAGAATCATCCGGTGGCTGCAGAAGAAACAGGTCGGGGAAGAGATAAGGGATCTCGGCCTGGAAGGCCAGATGCAGAAGAAAGGCACCCCGACCATGGGAGGCATCATCATAATCCTGTCGATACTCGTCTCGGTACTCCTGTTTGCCGACCTTACAAACATCTACATCATACTGCTGCTGATCACGACAGTATGGCTCGGACTGCTCGGATTTGCAGATGACTACATCAAGGTATTCAGACACAACAAGGAAGGACTCAGCGAAAAAGCCAAGCTCATCGCCCAGATACTTCTCGGCCTGTCAATCGGCATTACCGTCTGCTTCAGCAACGACATCGTGGTAAGGGAACGCGTCGAGACGGAGACCGGCATACAGGAATCCGCATTGGCGGAAGATGCCGCAGGCCCCGGGACCGAAGGAGTGAAGCAATGGACCGAACTTGACGTGGAAAAGAGTACGAAGACCACCATCCCGTTCGTAAAGAACCATGAATTCGACTACAAATGGCTCTCCCCGTTCAAAGGTGCGATGGGCTGGTACTGCAAGTGGGCGATATATGTGCTGATGATTGTCCTTGTAATCACGGCTTGCTCCAACGGCACCAACCTCACTGACGGGATGGACGGGCTGTCGACCGGGACATCGGCAATTGTCGGGGTTGTACTCGGAATCTTCGCCTACCTCTCGGGCAACATCCTTAACGCAGACTATCTCAACATCATGTACATCCCCGGGACGGGAGAGATCGGAGTGTTCATGGCGGCTTTCGTCGGTGCACTTGTCGGGTTCCTGTGGTACAATTCATATCCCGCACAGGTATTCATGGGAGACACAGGGAGCCTGGCCATAGGCGGCATAATCGGGGTGTGCGCAATCCTCATCAGGAAAGAGCTGCTGCTGCCGATACTGTGCGGCATATTCCTGGTGGAAAGCGCCTCTGTCCTGATCCAGAGATTCTATTTCAAGTACACAAGGAAACGCTACGGAACAGGCAGGAGGGTATTCAGGATGGCTCCTCTGCACCATCATTTCCAGAAGGAGAACGTGCCGGCCCTCATCACATGGCCAGGCAAAGCCATCCCGGAAGCAAAAATCACGGTAAGATTCTGGATAATAGGGATATTGCTCGCGGTGTTTACCATCGCATTGCTCAAGATAAGATAAAAACCGTCAGACGCCTGCCTTTACCGGGCAGGCCCTGGCAATGAATGATATGAAATGGCAAGAATAGTAGTTCTGGGCGGAGGAGAAAGCGGCACAGGAGCCGCCATCCTCGCAAAGACAAAAGGATTTGACGTATTCCTTTCCGACAAGGGGACAATCGGGGAAAAGTACACGGCCATGCTCAAGGAATGGGACATCCCTTTCGAGCAGGGGCAGCATACCGAGTCCCTGATACTGGATGCAGACGAGGTCATAAAAAGCCCGGGAATCCCGGCAACCGCCCCGATGGTGCAGAAGATCTCGGATGCCGGCATCCGCATCATCTCCGAGATAGAATTCGCCGGCAGGTACGATACCGCAAAGAAAATCTGCATCACGGGCAGCAACGGCAAGACCACAACCACGTCCCTGATATACTATCTCCTCCAGCAGGCAGGCCTTGACGTAGGGCTCGGCGGCAATATCGGGAAAAGCTACGCATACCAGGTGGCGACATCGCACCATGACATATATGTGCTGGAGATAAGCAGCTTCCAGCTGGACAACATGTACGACTTCAAGGCCGACATCGCCATAATTACCAACATCACTCCGGACCACCTCGACAGGTATGACCACAAGCTGGAAAACTATGTGAAGGCCAAGTTCCGCATCACAAGGAACATGAGCAAGGACGACTGCTTCATATTCTGCTCCGACGATGAGATCACAATCAGCCACCTCAACCGGATAGTGATAAAGGCCAGGATGCTGCCTTTCAGCCAGAAGAAAGAGGTAAGCCAGGGGGCTTTCGTGAAAGACAGCCGGATTGTAGTCAGATATGAAGACTCCGAATGCGATGTATTCATCCAGGAACTGGCATTAGGGGGCAAGCACAACATATACAACTCGATGGCAGCGGCTATAGCCGGGAAAGTGATGGATATCGACAATGATGTCATACGGGCAAGCCTGTCATCTTTCCAGCCGGTGGAGCACAGGCTCGAGAAAGTCCTCAGCATCGGGGACGTACTGTATATAAATGACTCGAAGGCGACCAACGTGGATGCCGCATGGTATGCACTCGAATGCCAGACACGTCCTGTCGTGTGGATTGTCGGCGGGACAGACAAGGGCAACGACTATTCGGTGCTTCTCGGCCTTGCAAAGGAGAAGGTCAAGGCAATGATCTGCATGGGTCTCGACAACAGGAAATTCCATGAGTCATTCGGAGGCATCGTACCGGAAATCCACGATGTGAAGTCGGCCGATGAGGCCGTAAAGCTTGCAAGCACGATAGCCAAGGCCGGAGATGTGGTCCTGCTGTCGCCATGCTGCGCAAGTTTCGACCTGTTCAGGAACTATGAGGACAGGGGGCGCAAATTCAAGGAAGCGGTAAGAAATCTGTAGGAATGAAAGACAACGGTACAGGAACAGCGGAAGCAGGGAAAGGAATCTGGGGACTGATTGACAGGATCCAGGGGGATAAGGTCGTATGGATGATTCTCATACTCCTCATCCTCTTTTCAATCGTGTCCATATTCTCCTCGACATCCCTTCTCGTCAGCGGGGACCCTGGCGACAGCAGGCTCGAGATTTTCTTCGGTCAGCTTGTAACCGTCCTGGGAGGCATCATACTGATCTTCCTGTGCTACAAGAATCCGTTCATAAAACTGTTCAGAGTCCTGTCCCAGTTCGGATATGCCCTGTCCATGGGGCTTCTGCTATGCCTGATCTTCGATATAAGGGCGGTGGAAGTCAACGGGGCAAGGCGTGCCATAGACCTCGGTTTCTTCCAGGTCCACGTATATGAAGTCGTAAAGGTGGCGATGGTAATGTACCTTGCATGGGCGGCACACGCATACCAGACAGACTCGTTCGGGATAGCAGGGCGGCTTTCAAGGAAATTCAAGGGGCTCGCATTCCTGGCACGCCCGGGATGGAAGCTCTGGATATACATATTCATCCCGATAATTACCGTCTGCATCGGCATATTCGCAGGAAGTGCATCGAGCACCCTGTTCATCGGCGGCATAATGGTCCTGACCATCCTGATAGGAGGGGTCAGGTTCAGGGACATAATGAAGCTGCTGCCTCTGATGGTTGCCGGTCTTGTCATCTGCATCTCGATATGGGCCATATCGGACGGACGGATATTCAGCAGGGTCGGGACCGCATTGAGCAGGATAGGGCTTGAACATATTGTAGAGAATGTTACCGGCGAACCTGTCATCTCTGTCAAGACCTATGATGCGGACAACATATTCGAGCTGACGCCGGGGACACAGGAGTTCCAGGATGCCCTCGATGCAATCAGGCAGCCGGAAAGTGCAAAAATCGCAATCCATGAAGGGGGTCTGATCGGCAAGCTGCCGGGAAACAGCACCCAGAAATACACCGTGTCGCTGATATTCAGCGACTACATGTTCAGCTTCATAGCCGAGGAGTACGGGTTCATTGGCGCGACCCTGATCATCATGCTGTACATAAGCCTGCTTGCAAGGGGTGCGCTGATAGTGAGATACTGCGACAGCATCTTCTCTAAGACGGCTGTTGCCGGCCTGACGGTCCTGATAACCGGACAGGCGCTCATGCATATATTCATCAACCTCGACATGGGCCTGCTTACAGGCCAGACTCTCCCGATGGTAAGCCACGGCAAAAGCTCGTTCCTGTGTTTCAGCATAGCCTTCGGTATCATATTGTCCATAAGCAAGATGGTCAAGGCCAACATACAGAAGGAGACGGACGAGTCCGAGCCCCTTGTCGAAGGGATGGGTGTGGATGAAAACGTAGGGGAATCCCTCAGGGATCTTGAAGATTTCGAGTCAGGAATCTGAATACCGGACGGCGGGACATCCCGCCATGACAAAAAAAACGAAAGAAATGAAAGAAAGAAGACCAATACGGGCAATAATCAGCGGAGGCGGGACAGGCGGGCACATCTTCCCCGCCCTGTCAATTGCGGACAAGCTGAAAGAGGTCTCCCCTGACAGCAGCATACTGTTCGTGGGAGCGGAAGGACGGATGGAAATGGACAAGGTGCCTGCAGCCGGATATGAGATAAAAGGCCTGCCTGTAGCCGGGCTTCAGCGCAGGCTGACCCTATCCAACCTTACCCTCCCCTTCAAGCTGATAAAGAGCCTTTCAATGGCAGGGGAAATAATCGGAAGCTTCAAGCCCGATATCGCGATAGGAGTCGGAGGGTATGCAAGTGCCCCGCTTCTGTGGTGTGCCGGCAGGAAAGGCATCCCGACCCTGATACAGGAGCAGAACGGCTACGCGGGACTTACAAACAGGATCCTGGGGAAAAAGGCCGACAGGATATGTGTGGCTTACGAGGGAATGGAACGCTTCTTCCCGGCAGACAGGATAGTGCTGACAGGGAATCCTATCAGGAAGGAGATTGTCCCGGCCGATGCCGCCATGCGTAAGGAGGCCATGGAATATTACGGGCTGGACCCGGCAAAGAAGCACATATTCATCGTCGGGGGAAGCCTCGGCAGCGGCACGCTAAACAGGTCCATGATGAAATGGATTTCCGGGGGCTGCCCGGGAGGGGACGGCATCGAGGTGCTGTGGCAATGCGGGAAATATTACAAGGACGAGACAGACCGGTTCATGGCCGGGGCCACAGCCGAAGGGAAAGGGGCCGGCATCATCTATTCGGACTTCATAAAGAGGATGGACCTGGCCTACGCGGCTGCCGACATAGTGATATCCCGTTCCGGGGCAAGTTCAGTGTCCGAGCTGTGCGCTGCGCACAAGGCTGTCATCTTCGTCCCGTCCCCGAATGTAGCCGAAGACCATCAGACCCACAACGCAATGGCGCTCGTCAAGAAAGATGCAGCCATGCTGGTAACCGATGCTGAAGCCCCTGAGCGGCTGATGGCATCCGCATGCGCACTTGTCAATGACCCTGAAAGGACAGGGACACTCGAAAAGAACATAGCGACGCTCGCAAAAACCGATGCGGCGGAAGCGATTACAGAACAGATTTACAACATATTGTCATGAACTATAAGGACGTGTATTTCATAGGGATAGGCGGCATAGGGATGAGCGCCATAGCCAGATACTGCAAATACCGCGGACACACCGTCTCCGGCTATGACAGGACCCCGTCGGACCTGACCCGTGAACTGGAGAAAGAAGGCATGGCTGTCCATTATGATGACAGGCCAGACCTTGTCCCTGCCGACAGGGACAGTACCCTTGTAGTCTATACCCCCGCCATACCGCATGACATGAAGGAGCTCGTATACGTGCATGAGCACGGCTACAAGGTCGTAAAGCGGTCCCGTATGCTCGGAGAGATAGCCGCAGGACAGAGATGCCTTGCAGTAGCCGGCACACACGGGAAGACAACCACAAGCACTCTGGTTGCTCACATATTCCATGAAAGCGGGGAAGGCTGCTCGGCATTCCTCGGGGGAATCTCCAGGAACTACGGCACAAACCTGCTGGTCAGCAGCAACAATGTGATTGTCGCTGAAGCCGATGAGTTCGACCGCTCGTTCCTTCAGCTGCATCCTGAGACAGCCGTAATAACAGCCATGGACGCAGACCATCTGGACATATATTCCGACATCGCCCATGTCCGTCAGGCATTCAAGGAATTTGCCTCCCAGGTAACAGGGACGGTCATTGTCAAGAAAGGTCTCGACATAACCGGCAGCGACACCGGTGCGAGAATCCTGCACTATTCCTACAATGAACCTTGCGACTTCTATGCTGCCAATGCATCCAATGACGGGACAGGGCATTTCATATTCGACCTTGTCTGGCCGGGAGGAGTCATCAGGGAATGCAGGTGCGGCATCCCGGGATGGGTCAATGTCGAGAACAGTGTGGCGGCAGCCGCCATAGCGCTGACATATGGGATAGATGCAGAGAAGGTAAAGGCCGCAATCGGAAGCTACAGGGGCGTAAAACGCAGGTTTGAGGTACATTTCAACATACCGGGATGCACATACATCGATGACTATGCCCACCACCCGAAGGAAATCGCCGCCGCCGTCAGCTCCATAAGGGACATGTTCCCGGGACGCAGGATAACGGCGGTATTCCAGCCGCACCTGTATACAAGGACAAGGGACTTCGCGGATGAATTCGCCGAAGCCCTGAGCCATGTCGACAAGCTGATTCTCCTGGACATCTACCCGGCAAGGGAAGAGCCGATTCCGGGAATCACATCGGAAATCATATTCGACAGGACTGCAGCGCCTGAGAAGGTCCTCCTCAGGAAAGAGGAACTGATGGACTGCCTCGAAAAAGAGCCGGTCGACGTGCTGATTACATTCGGGGCAGGAAACATTGACCGGTTTACCGGACCCATCACTGAAATGCTCAGGAGAAGAACCGGACAGGAACAATAATACCATGCAATGAAGAGACTGACCAGACTCATATCCGCATCCATCTTTCTGGGGCTCATATTCATCCTCCTTTTCTCCGCCTACACGTCAGAGGCTGTCAAAAGGAGCAGGAGGGCCTGTTCCGGGCTGGAGATAATCATCCGGGACAGCCTCAGGAACCGCTTTGTCGACAAGGCGGACATAGAAGACTGCCTCATATCGGAGTTCGGGGATTTCAAGGGGAAAATCATGGACAGCATCAGCCTTGTCTCCATTGAAAAGGCTGTGGATGCACGGAGTGCGGTCAGGAAAAGCGAGGCATACATGACAAAGGACGGCATCCTGCACATCAGCATAACGCAAAGGAAGCCTGTCGTAAGGTTCCAGGGCAAGGATGCAGGCATCTATGCCGATGAGGAAGGCTGCCTTTTCCCTCTGCAGAAATCCTATACGGCGCATGTCCCTGTTGTCGACGGTTTCCTGCCGTTCCGCCCGGGACCCGGATTCAAGGGTCTCCCGACGGATACCGGGGCCAGGGAATGGACCGGCCGGATAGTGGAAATGATAAGGTACATGAACAGCACCGGCGTCTGGGACAGGAACATAGTACAGATAAACGTAAGGGAAAACGGGGACCTGGTACTCATTCCCCGCGAAGGCAGGGAAAAGTTCATATTCGGGCCTCCCGTACAGATAGAGGACAAGTTCAGGAAGATGGGACTCTACTACACAAGCATCGTCCCGGCAAAGGGCGAAGGATTCTACTCAACGGTCAACCTCAAGTTCGAGGACCGGATAATATGCAGGAAATAAACGGAAAAACTCATGGCTATGGAAGAGAGACATATAGTTGCAATCGACCTCGGCACGTACAAGACATCGTTGACGGTAGCCGGCATCAACGGGGACAACATACAGATCCTGTTCTACAGGAAGATTCCGTCCGACGGGATACGGTACAGCTATGTATTCAATTCCGGCAAGGCCGCCAAGGTCGTAAGGAAGCTTGTCGAGGAAGCAGAAAGCGAACTGAAGATAAAGATCCGGAGGGCGATTGTCGGCATGCCGAAATACAACGTCAGACAGGAGTCCAATTCCGGGAAACTGGACCGCAGCATCGAGGAATGCATCTCGGCAGAGGAAATCGAGAACCTGAAGAACATGGCCCAGGAGACATATCCGCTGCAGCATCCGGATGTGGAGGAGGTATTCGGCACCGTAGCCCAGTCTTTCTCGAACGGGGATGAGATAGGCCTGACGGAAAATGACATGATAGGGGTCTCAAGCAGTATCATCCAGGGCAACTTCAAGATATTCATCGGGAAGAAGCAGCATCTCCACAATATCGACATGATATTCAAGGACCTCGGTATAGACATAATCAGGAAATACTTTACCCCTGACTCTATTGCAAAGGCCGTACTTACCCCGGGAGAGATGGAGAACGGTGTCGCGCTCATCGACCTCGGTGCGGGCGTGACATCCGTATCGATATATTACCGCAATATAATGAGGCATTATGCCGCCATACCGTTCGGCGGAAACTCCATAACATCCGACATAAAGACGGAATGCCAGATTCCGGGAGAACTTGCGGAAAACATCAAGAAGGCATTCGGAGGCTGCATGCCTGACAAGCTGCAGAACCTTAGCGAGAAGACGCTGCATATCCGGAGCGGTTCGATGGCGCCCAATACACAGATCCAGGTAAAGTTCCTCTCGGAAATCATAACCGCCAGGATGAAGGAAATCATCGATGCCGTCCTCTACGAGATCCAGATGAGCGGATTTGCAGACAATCTCAGGAGCGGGGTCGTGATTACCGGAGGCGGAGCCGGGCTGATGAACTGCGGCAACTATATCAAGGAGATGTCCGGGTATGACGTCAGGTCCGGAGCGCCTATCCGCAACCTCTTCTCCGCACCGGGGTATGACAGCATATACAATGCTGATGCTGAAGTATCTGCCGGCCTCGTGATAACGGCCAAGAACGACAGGATACCGGAATGTACCGCCGAAGCGGATGCCCCGGACACATTCCCGGAAATCGAGATAGAACGTAGTGCCGGGGAAACAGCCGTGCCGCAGGAGAATACCCCGGAAGAGGACAATTATTCCGGTACGGTGTTCGGAGCGCCCGAAGAAGACGGGACCGCCGTAAAGGACGACAGGAAGCCGGGAAAGAGCGGAAAAGGCAGCGGGTCAGGAAAAGGCAACAGGCCGGGGAAAGAAGACAAGGAGAAGAATTCCGGTATCATATGGGAGATAGGGAACCTGTTCAAGGGATTCTATGACAGCCTCGACAAGGAAAAGGCCTGAATCCGGGCATGAAAGCGAACATCTTAAACCGATACACACAATGGAAAGCAACGACATACTTGAGAATATCAATATAGAGCCTAAGGACTGGTCAATGGAGAACTCCATAATCAAGGTTATCGGAGTCGGAGGAGGCGGCTGCAATGCGGTATCCTACATGTACAGCCAGAAGATAGAAGGATGCAGCTTCATCGTATGCAATACAGATGCGCAGGCCCTGCGCAAAAGCCCCGTCCCTATCAAGGTCCAGCTCGGGCAGGGGCTCGGGGCAGGATGCGACCCGATCAAAGGACGGAATGCGGCAATCGAGGCACAGGATGAAATCACAAGGACTGTCCTGGACACCAATACCCAGATGCTGTTCATCACGGCCGGGATGGGAGGAGGGACCGGCACAGGAGCAGCTCCGGTAATAGCTGAGATGGCCAGGAAAAAAGGCATACTGACAGTGGCCATTGTCACGCTTCCGTTCAGGAATGAGGGCAACGAGTCCCTGTCCAAGGCCATAGACGGCATACATGAACTGGAGAAAAGCGTGGACAGCCTGCTGATCATCAACAATGAGAAGCTCTATGAATACTACGGGGACCTCCTCGTCCAGGACGCCTTCCCGAAAGCCGACGAGATTCTCGCCACGGCTGTAAGAGGCATCATCGAGATTATACGCAAGCCGGGCTACATCAATGTGGACTTTGCAGACGTGAAGACCATGATGAAAAACAGCGGGATGGCCCTTATGGGCTGCGGGTCAGGCACCGGGGAAAACAGGATAGAGGATGCAATCCGGCAGGCACTCGAATCCCCTCTCCTGAATGACTTCGACCTCAAGACAGCCAAGAATGTCCTCATAAATATTACCATAGGCAAGAACGAGCAGGGGCTCGCGATGAAGGAACTCGATGAAATCAACAACAAGATCAATGAGTTCACAGGCAACGCCAACAACTTCAAGCGGGGCATCATATTCGACGAAGGGGAAGACGTCGGGGACAGGATAAACATCACTGTCATCGCCACAGGTTTCAAGATGAGCCAGCTGAGCGACATCACAGATGTCAATCTCGGGAACATCATCATGATAGACAACACCTTCACATACGACGGGGACGGGCTTATCAGCCGTGAGCAGGACCCTGATGAAATAACCACAAGGAAAATCGGGCCGACAAACACTGCGAACATCCGCAAATTCAACTACAGGGAAAAGCCTGCTCTCATAGTAAGTGAACGGCAGAACATCAGCGAACTTGAATCCGTGACCGCAAGGACAAGGGCAATAAGGATGATGTCCGAAAGCCAGGAATAGGCGGAGAAAATTATCCAACTCTCGAGGATTCTCATTATCTTTGCGGCCTGTAACATCTAACAACGCCTGAACAGCGGCAAGGATTATGGAAAGAAGAACAAGAGTAAGGTTTGCCCCGTCGCCTACAGGGCCTCTCCATATGGGAGGTGTAAGGACGGCTCTCTACAACTATCTCTATGCCAAGCAGCACGGAGGAGATTTCATTATCAGAATCGAGGATACCGACTCCCAGAGATTCGTCCCGGGTGCCGAAAAATATATCATAGAGGCACTCAACTGGTGCGGCATCATACCGGATGAGGGAGTAGATGAAGCAGGCAATGTCGTAGAGACACCGTCGGCAAGGCATCCGCATGCACCTTACAGGCAGTCGCAGAGAAGAAGCATATACAGACAGTATGCAGAGGAACTTGTAAGCAAAGGCTACGCATACTATGCATTCGACACATCAGAGGAGCTCTCGGCAAGACGGGCCGGAATGGAGGCCGAAAAACAGACCTTCATATACAACCATATCACAAGGATGTCCATGCGCAATTCCCTTACCATGCCGGAAAGCGAATGGAGACAGCTCCTCGAGACCCGCAACGACTGGACAATCCGTTTCAGGATGCCCGAGAACAGGACAGTGGAAATGGATGACCTCATAAGGGGACATATCGCAGTGAACACAGACACCCTCGATGACAAGGTGCTATGGAAAAAGGCGGACGAACTCCCGACATACCACCTTGCCAACATCGTCGATGACCATCTCATGGAGATTACCGAGGTCATCAGGGGCGAGGAATGGCTTCCTTCCCTGCCGCTGCATTATCTGCTCTATGAAGCATTCGGATGGCAGGATACACAGCCGCGTTTTGCACACCTTTCCCTGCTGCTCAAGCCGGACGGGAAAGGAAAGCTCAGCAAGAGGGACGGCGACAGGCTCGGATTCCCGGTATTCCCGCTCAAATGGACCAATGCCGAGGGCGAGGTCTCCAGAGGCTACAGGGAAGACGGATACTTCCCGGAGGCTTTCGTCAACATGCTTGCCATGCTCGGATGGAACCCGGGAGATGACAGGGAACTGTTCACAATGGAAGGCCTGATAGAGGCATTCTCGCTCGACAGGGTAATCAAGTCCGGAGCCAGATTCAACCCGGACAAGGCCAGATGGTACAACAAGGAATATCTCCGGATGAAAAGCGATGACGAACTGACGGACCTCTTCATCCCTGTTCTCGAGAGCCATGGCATACAGGTGGTCGCATGCCCTAAATGCGCCATTACTGCAGGTGCGGAGCTGACTCCGCAGGGAGCGGATTTCAAGAACAGGATTTTCACAAGGGACTATGTCAGGAGCATCGTCTCCCTGATCAAGGAGAGGGCTACATTCGTGGCCGACTTCTGGGACATCGCCTCATACCTGTTCGTGGCACCGGCCTCATTCATCGAGAAAGACGCAGCGAAATTCTGGAAGGAGGAGAACTACGCCCTCGCATTCCAGGTAGCGGAATTCATCGAAAACTTTGACGGAGGCTCCAAGACAGGCCCTGAATTTACCAAGGAGCAGATTGAAGGTCCGCTCGAGGAGTTCATCCGCAGCCATGAATGGCCTATGGGAAAGGTCATGAACTGTCTCAGACTTGCACTCGTCGGGGCATCCAGCGGACTCGGGATAGCCGACATAGTGTCCCTGATAGGCAAGAAGGAACTCTCGGCCAGAATGGATTTCATCAGAAAAGAGCTCGGCGCATGAAGATGAAAGGCAGAAGAAGGAAGGAAATACAGGGCCGGCCGGCAGACAGGCAGCCAGGAAGTCTTTCCTGGCAGAGCGTATCTTTCCTGATAATAGCCATGCTGGCAATCGGATTCGCATCAATCTATGCATCCAGGATCATAGACGGCAACGGGGACCATTTCGACTGGTTCATGTCCGTCATCCTTGTCATCATAGGCATCAGCAATGCGCTCCAGTTCATATACAGCAGAAGAAAAAGATAAATTCAACAGTCATGAAGATAGGTTTTTGCAGCGACCACGCCGGCTTTGCATACAAGACACGGCTTATTGAGGCACTAAAGGCCAAGGGACATGAAACAGTAGACTTCGGCACGGACTCTACGGCAAGCATGGACTATCCGGATGTAGCACATCCCCTTGCAGAAGCGGTGGAAAAAGGGGTTGTCGACTGCGGCATAGCAATGTGCGGGACAGGAAACGGCATGGCAATGACACTCAACAAGCATCAGGGCATACGTGCAGGCCTTGCATGGAACAGGGAAATCGGAGAGCTCGTCAAGCAGCACAACAATGCCAATGTTCTTGTCATGCCTGCCAGATTCATCGCATTTGAGGAAGTCCTCGTAATCACAGAAGCCTGGATAGACACACCTTTCGAGGGAGGCCGGCACCAGAAAAGGATAGACAAGATACCGGTACGGTAGGTCAGCTGGCATCACGGACCTTTGATTGCATGATACGGGAAGACAGACCTGACATACACGGCCCGCACATAGCGGACAGAAGATTCATGGAGAGGACAGGCAAGGATTTGACCTGTCCCCTCTTGTCTGACAGCATAGACGACTACCCCGGAGGGATAATCATCCCTGTGGACAAGCCATACAGATGGACATCAGCAGACGTCATCAGGAAAATCAAGTTCCAGGCAGTACGTCACTTCCGGAAAAAGAACCTCAAGGTCGGCCATGCAGGCACCCTGGACCCGCTCGCCACCGGAGTGCTTCTCGTATGCATCGGGAAGGCCACAAGACTTGCCGAGGAGCTGCAGAACCATGACAAGGAATATGTGGCAGGCATCACTTTCGGTGCCACGACCCCTTCCTATGACCTTGAGAAAAAGGTAGACCGCCTCTTTCCCCACGCACACATAACCAGGGAACTGCTTCTTGACACGCTGCCGCATTTCATCGGGGAACAGGAGCAGGTGGCACCCCTTTTCTCGGCCAAGTCGGTGGACGGTGTAAGGGCGTACGAACTTGCAAGGAAGCTGTACATGCAGCATGCCGGAAACCAGGAAGGACTCTCCGGCAATGACATATTCGACACGGCGGCATCCGGGCTTATCCGGACATCCCGCATCACAATCTCCAGTCTGGAGCTCCTCGATTTCAATCCGGACGGACCATGCGGGCTGCTGCAGGAGATGTACACCGGAGAGCCGGACGACACGGGACGGCAGAGCCTCCGGATCAATGTGGAAGACAACCGGCATCTCGGGCTTCCTGAAGCGGCGGTCAGGATTGCATGCAGCAAAGGCACATATGTCAGGGCCTTTGCCCGTGACCTCGGAGAGGCTCTCGGAAGCGGGGCGCATCTCAGTTCGCTGCAGCGCAGCAGAAGCGGGGAATTCAGGGTTGAAGATGCCCTCGACATCAGGACGGCAACCGCACTTTTCTCTTTCATATGACAAAGGCTTTGAACAAATATTCGTACGGACATATCTGGAACGTAGCCTACCCGATCCTGATAAGCCTGATAATGGAACAGCTGCTCGGAATGACCGATACAGCTTTCCTCGGGCGTGTAGGGGAAATCGAGCTTGGTGCATCGGCAATAGCCGGAGTATACTGCATGGCGATTTTCGTCACAGGGTTCGGATTCGGGATAGGCTCACAGATAATCATAGCCAGACGCAACGGGGAAGGCAAATACAGGGAGACCGGCAACATATTCTGGCACGGGGTATATTTTCTGATAGTCCTTGCGGTACTTGTCATAGGCCTTTCCGAGATGTTCTCCCCGTGGATACTCGGCCTGCTCATAGAGTCGGACGAGATTGCCGCTGCGGCAATGAGCTATGTCCGGTGGAGACTTGTCGGGCTGATCTTCGCATTTGTCACGGTAATGTTCCGTGCGTTCTACATCGGCACCACCCAGACCAGGACACTTACACTCAACTCGATTGTAATGGTGCTTTCAAACGTCCTGTTCAACTGGATACTGATTTTCGGGAAACTCGGATGCCCGCCTCTCGGCATTGCCGGGGCGGCTATCGGCTCGACTCTGGCAGAACTTGTGTCCCTCATATTCTTCATTGTCTATACGGCAGTCAGGACAGACTGCAGGAAATACGGGCTCAATGTCAGGATCAGATTCAACTGGAAGAAGCTGAAAGACATTCTCGGCATCTCGGTATGGACAATGATACAGAATTTCATCTCGGTCTCTACCTGGTTCATATTCTTCATGTTCGTAGAGCATCTCGGGGAACGGCAGCTGGCCATATCCAATGTCATCCGCAGCATTTCAGGATTCATTTGGGTCTTCGTGTCCGCATTTGCATCGACATGCAGCTCGCTTGTCAGCAACCTTATCGGGGAAGGGCATCCTGAAGCTGTCCCGAGACTCATCCGGAGAATCATCAAGATTGCCTATCTGCCGGTGGCCGCACTTGCAATCCTGTTTGCCGCCATACCGGAGACAGTGATAGGGATATATACGGACATCCCCGACATAGTCTCGGATGCAGTCCCGTCGCTTTGGGTCCTGTGCCTGTCGTATGTTTTCGCATGCCCGGCCCTGATATGTTTCAACGCCATATCCGGGACAGGTAATACAAGGACAGCCTTTGCACTTGAAATGTCTGCGCTTGTCATCTACGTGGTCTTCTGCACGGCAGTGATATCCATCCTTAAGGCAGATGTCGCAGTGTGCTGGACAGCCGAGATTGTCTATGCCTTCTCCATGCTTGCCATCTGCGCATCATACCTGCGCAGCGGAAAGTGGAAAGGGACAAGAATCTGACCTGAGTGAAAGCCTATTGCACAGGAATCTTCCTGTTGACATTCCTGTAGCCCGATGAAGCGTAGAAAAGAAGGTATGACAGACAGAGCAGGACGAACCAGAATGAAGGCATGTAGCCGATCAGGTCCGCAATGGCGCCCTGGATTGCAGGCATTATGCCGCCGCCGCAGACCATGAACATGAAGAAACCGGTCGCGGAAGAAGTGTATTTCCCAAGCCCTTCGACAGCCATATTGAAGATGTTTCCCCACATGACGGAAGTAAAGCATCCGGTAAGGATGAGGAACACGGCATTGATCGGGATATCGGTAAAGATTCTCTCCCCGAACGATACGACCAGGTCGGAAGGAGTGAATATCGCCATTATGACAAGTATCATCGTGCCGAACGTGGCGAATGAAAGCATGTCGTGGCTTGCAAAGCGGGATCCGAAATATCCTCCCACAAGGCGGCCGACGAACATAAGGAACCAGTAAAGGCTCACTATGACTCCAGCCTTGCCTGGCATAAGCCCTATCTCATGGGTAAGATACAGGTTCGTGGTATTTGCAATGCCTATCTCGACTCCCATATAGACGAAAATCGCTATTGCGCCGAGCACAAAGTGCCGGAAAGAGAAGCAGCTGTATGTGCCGTCCTTGCGCGGAAGCTCCACCTTAAGGGACTCCTCGTCAAATTCCGGCTCCGGTATATCTGAGAAGATGATTACGACAAAGGCAAGGACAAACACGCCTATCGCGATATAGAACGCCGGATTCGCATCCGAGATTGCGTGGCTTGCATGCTGTCCGGTAAGCCAGCCTATGAAGAACGGGACAAATGTTGCCGCAAGGGAATTGAGTGAATTACCATACTGTATGAGCTGGTTGCCTTTCTTGCCTCCCTGCCCTATCGAGTTAAGCATCGGATTGACCACGGCATTGAGCATACAGGCAGCGAACCCTGAAATGAAGGCACCGAGGAGATACACCCCGAAGCTCTCCAGAAGACCGGAAAGCCAGAATATGGCTACACCGGCTATGCCGACTCCCACTGACACCAGTGAGGAAATCTTATATCCGTACTTCCTGAGAATATAGCCTGCAGGCAACCCCATGCATGCATAGGCAAGGAAATTGATGAGATTGCCGAGCTGGGAGACAGCATTGGAGTATCCGAACTGGAACTTGACGATTATCCCGAGAGGATTGTGAAGGCCTGTAATGAACGCTATCATGAAGAACAGCGCGAACATAATGGCTATGGCAGGAATATAACTTCTTTTAGTCATTGGTAACAGGGTTTAGTTTCGCGTTTTCCGATGTTTTCGAAAAAGCGTTTAAAGATATAAAATTTATCAGGCCATTGTACATAAAACCCGAATTAAATCGACAAAAAAATGAATAATCCGGTCTTCCGGGAGTTTTTTACGGAAACACACAGCAAATGAAAAGAGGGCAACCCAAAAGGAAGTCCACTTTTGAGTTACCCTCACTGTCAGGAAAGGACCGTTTCCGCCCCTTCCGTATGCCGTAACGGCCTGTTAAAGTTCCCAGGCCAATGCGGAAGCTCCAAGAATGGCAGCATCCGATTCCTTAAGCTGCGAGAAGACAATCTTTATCTTCCCCCTCCACAGAGGCAGGAGACTGGCATTCATCGCATCCATTACAGGCTGATAGAGATATTCCTTCGCCCTTGCCAGGCCTCCGAAAAGCACAATGGCCTCCGGGGCGCTGAAAGCCACGAAATCCGCAAACGACTGTCCCAGTATCTTGCCCGTAAAGTCGAAGATCTTCAATGCAAGCCTGTCGCCTTCCTTGGCAGCCTCATACACATCCTTGGATGAGATGATGTCGAGACTTCTGAGCACGGACGGCTCATCGGTCATATCGAGCCATTCCCTTGCCGTGCGGGACACTCCTGTCGCGGAACAGTATGTCTCAAGGCATCCTGTCTTCCCGCAGTTGCAGAGCCTCCCGTTATGACGGACTGCACATGTATGCCCGAGCTCGCCAGCAAAACCGTCATGACCGTATACCACCTCTCCATTTATCACAATCCCGCTGCCGACACCGGTACCGAGCGTAATCATTATAAAGTTCTTCATTCCCCTTGCCGCACCATAGGTCATTTCACCTACAGCCGCAGCATTGGCATCATTGGTAAGGGCCACTTTCAGGCCGCCCATCTTGAGTGAGAGCAGTTCTGCGAACTTGATGGTCCTTGTCCCTCCCCAGGAAAGGTTCACTGCATTCTCAATGGTTCCGGTATAGTAGTTCCCGTTAGGGGCTCCGACCCCGATACCCCTGATCTTGCCTTCTGTCTCTGATTCCCCGATGATCTTCGCAAGAGCTCCGGCCACTTCATCGATATAAAGATTGACATCGTCATAATTGTCGGTCCTGATCACGGTCTGGGACAATACCTGTCCCCTTGTATCGACAATACCCATCTTTGTGGTCTGTCCCCCTATGTCAATGCCGGCTACATATGGTTTTTCCAAAGTTTCCATTTCGTGCTGTTTCTTTTATTTATCCTTATACGTGACTATTTCTCCTCCACCTTCGGCTTTGAAAGGAAAAGGGCGAATATCAGGAGATATGCAAGGGCTGCGATAAGTACCCAGAAGCTGTCGATATAGCCGAATGCATCGGATACCGCACCCTGGATAAACGGAAGGATTCCGCCTCCGCATACCATTGTCATGAAAAGTCCGGATGCTATGGAAGTGTATTTCCCGAGACCCTCGACTGCAAGATTGAAGATAGAGCCCCACATCACGGATGTGCAGAGTCCGCAAAGGACAAAGAATACGACTCCGAGAGGGATATCGACAAGAGCGAATGAAAGGTCAGAGCTGATGGCAGGGAATTTTACCAGTGTGCCCGGGAGGAACATCCCGACAAGGATAAAGAGAATCGCCATGGAACTTACGGCTGTCATCATGGCCTTGCTCGACACCTTGCCTCCGAAGACTCCGCCGAGAAGACGGCCGCAGAGCATGAGAAGCCAGTACATGCCGACAACGGTCCCTGCAACACCGGCAGACATGCCGACTTCAGGAGATGTCATATAGAGGTTGGCTATGTTCGGTATTCCCACCTCGATGCCGACATAAAGGAAGATGGCGATGACGCCGAAAACAAGATTCTTGTGCGAAAGGGCCTTGGATACACTTTCCATTGTGCTTTCCTTAGGCTCTGATGATTCCCTTGAAGCCTCGAGCTCAGGCTCGGGTATATAAGAGAAGAGTATAATGACGAATGCCACGGCGAACACTCCCATTGCGATGAAGAGGGCCGGATTGGCATCACTTATGGCTGTCTCTGCGGTCACCTCGCCGATAAGATATCCGACAAGCACCGGAACGATTGTCGCAGCAAGGGAATTGAGCGAACCGCCGAACTGGATCAGCTGGTTACCCTTGTTTCCGCCACCGCCGAGCGTGTTGAGCATAGGATTGACAACCGTGTTGAGCATACACATTGAAAAGCCCGATACGAACGCACCGATAAGGTACACTGCAAAGCTTTCAGCCACTCCTGAAAGGAATGAGATGCCCACTCCGATGAATCCGACAGCCACAGCTGCCAGAGACGTGATCTTATAACCGTACTTCTTGAGGATGAAGCCTGCAGGAAGTCCCATGAACGCATAGGCGATAAAATTGGCGAGATTGCCGAGCTGGGACATTGCATTTGTGGCCCCGAACTGGGATTTGACGATGATTCCCATCGGATTCTGGAGTCCTGTCACGAAAGAAATCATCGCAAACAGAAAGAACATGATTGCAATCGCAAGGACATTACCTTTTTTCTTCATTGCTTTTTAATTTTATGTTAATAATTATAATGGTCCTCTGAAAATGCTGTATCCAAAAATCACGTAAAGTTACAAAATTTTTTCACAGGGCATAATTTTATTGCAAAAAGAAAGCCGGCCCCCTCCCCAAGGGACCGGCCTGTATATAAAACGAACTTAACAAATAGACACGAAAAAATTTTTTCTGATGTCCGATACAAAGATAATGATTTAAATCAATAAAGCAAATACAAAGCAAAATATTTTACCGGAATGCGCATTTTCCTTTAATATAATTCCGTTGCAAGCCGACAATGATAAAAAATTCAAAGTTCAAACCTCAGTGCCACGCTCCAGCGGAACGGCCTTGACATCTGAAAGAAATCATTGCCCACGGACCTGAAATAGAATACCGGGTATTCTTCTCCGGACAGATTGTCCGCACGGAAACGGATCTCGAACATCTTCATGCGGACAGAGACATCCGCTCCGGCAACTGCACGGAACGGACTGTGCAGAGTATTTGCCTCGTTCCACCATATACGGCCCGTCCCGGACACGTCGGCAGCAACGGCAAGGCCTCTGACAATCCCCCGGCCGAACCCGAAATCATAGGAAGCCCTCACGAACAGGGTCGATTCGGGAGAATACGGGATACGGTTGCCGCCCCAGTCGGCAGTCCCGTCATTGTAGCGGACAAAACGGGCGTCAGCATAGCCGCAGGATGCAGAAGCAGAGAACCCTTTCCATTCATAATCCAAGGTCAGTTCGGCTCCGGCGCTGCGGGAACGGCCGATATTCGCCATCATCCGTCCGGTCCCCTCGCCCGGAGGGAAACAGGTCATCTGCTGGTCCCTGCAGTCGATGTAGAAAACCGAAGCGGACCCGCCGAGCCGGTGGCCCCCGCTTTTACCCAGGACAAGGTTGAAATTGCATCCCGCCTCATAATTGAAACTTCTTTCAGGCCGGTATGCCGTATCCTCCGCTGTCACTGACGGAGTCCCGGACTGCCCTGAGCCTCCGCCGGACTGCATCATCTGCCCCATGGCATCGGCCATCATCCCGTCCATCATCATGTTCTGAAGTATGTCCGAAAATATCTGGGTGTTGAAGCCCCCTGCCCTGTAGCCCTTCGAGGCGGTCATATATACCCTGACACCTTCCCTGCTGCCTTCTTCCCCGAAGTCATAGAGCACGGACACCTTCGGGATGAACTCCAGGCATCCTTCGGAGACACTCCCCGCATATTCCACGGAAAACGGCCTCTTGTCAAGTGCCGGTATCGGGGACACCGAGTAATGTACGGATGCAGCACTGTCATAGTCCATCGAATACCTTTCATAGTCAAGCCTCGCCCCGACCGAAAAAAGCCATTTCCCGACATTGAACCATGACTCATGATACGCAGCGGCATTCCATGATCCGAGAAGGAAATCGCTGCCGATATCAAAGCTGTCTTCCGCTATATCGAACTGCAGGCTGACAGGCAGGGGAAGATTCTGGAATATCCCGTTCACATTGTCCTCTATCAGTGAAACTATGCCGTCTTCAAGGAAGGTTACCGGGGCAGACATCCTGTTACGCCGCCAGAAACCTGATATCCCGGTCTGCCAGTTCCACCAGCCTGTCCGCCACGTATCCTCCGGCTTCAGAATAAATTCGTATGTCACGGCATGTTCCCTCTGGGTCTGGTTCAGGGAAAACATGGATGCCGGGGTAAAATCCTGGTCAATGAGCATGTCGTCCGCAAGGAACTGCCAGCTCACAACCGAAGAGAGATTGAAGTCCTCATTGAAATACCTGAATATCAACCCGTCCGTAATATTGAGACGACGATATTCCGATGGCCCGTCATAAGACACCGGGCTCAGCACGCTTCCGGAATAGAGCCTGTACGGCCATCCTCCCTGTCCGAGAGCGGAAGCGGAAAGGATATTCTCGAAAAAAAGCCCCGGCACAAGCTCCTTCTCTGTCCGGAGACGGAGCGAAAGGGCATCGGAACGGTCACACTGCCTGCCGGAAAACTCATTCCGGTAGAACCCGTCGGTATGCCTGTATGCGACAAGGCCTCCCATGGCAAATCCCTGTGCCGTCCTGTGATATGACGATACATCGGCCGAGACGGAATTGGCCGCGCCATACTCCACACCGGCCCTTGTCCCCTGGTAACTGGAAGGGGACAATGTGCTCACTGAGAGCACCCCGCACATGGAATTCCGGCCGTAAAGAGTCCCCTGCGGCCCGCGGAACAGGTCAATGCGACGGATATCATACAGGTCAAAATCATAGCTGTTCTTGTTCAGCACAGGTATCCCGTCCACATAAAGGCCCATCACAGGATTGTCCATCCTCGACCCGAATCCCCTGAGATAGACCGTAGAAGTCATCGCAGACCCGTAGTCCGGCATAAGAAGGTTGGGCACGACAGCAGACAGGTCCTTGGGAGTAGCAAGCCCCATATCTTCGACATCCTTCAGATATACGGTGGAGACAGGCGATGCCAGCCGTTCAATCGGGACAGACTGTTTCAGGTCAGACATCACAACGACAGCGGACAATGTGTCGGCCGTCTCCACATCATTTTCGGGGACATGCCCCAGAAGGCCGGCGACCGGCAACAGAAGCAATATGTTTACCATTCGTGAAAATCCAGGTTTAGCGCACAAAGATAACGTTTTCTTCCGGCAACCACCGCAGCAGTTTTTGAAAAACGGATTTTTTTACCTATCTTTACGGAATAATGCCGGGACAGCCGGCAAGACACCAATCTGGAATTATTCTAAAATCTCACGAAATGAAAAAGTATGTTTGTATTGTATGCGGATATGTCTATGATCCTGCAGTAGGCGATGAAGACAGCGGAATCGCTCCTGGAACAGCCTTCGAAGACCTTCCGGCAGACTGGGTATGCCCTCTGTGCGGAGTCGGCAAGGACGATTTCAAGCCGGAGGAATAATCCCCGGGTCATATCGTATCATACTGCGGGTAACCCCAAAGGATACTCAGGTGCCATACCTGAAGTCCCTCCTTGCGGGTTACCCGCATCTTTTATGTCCGGACACCGGCACAATCATCTGAGCAGCTCATGAAGCACTTTCAGGGAGCGGACATTGACAGATGACTCGCTGTGATATCCGATATATCCGAGAATCTCTTCCGCCAGACTGTTACGCAGCTCCCCCGAAAGAGGGATAAGCATGGACTCCCCGAACGGCGCCCGCAGGAATCTGGCTATCATATCCTGATGAGGACCGGGGAACTGCCTGATCCTCTCCGTGTCGGGACTGAATCCAAGCACGACTGCCAGCTCCAGAAGGAAACGGATATGGAAATTGCTGAAATCAGCCTCCATCGCATCCAGGAGCAGGATGCTTTTCTCGCACCAGTCAAACAGGCCCTGCTCCACTCCCCCTTCCCTGACCACCCGGTAAAGGACCTCGCTCAGGAAAAGAGTGATGGAATTCTTGTAGAGATTGCCGCGTATGCCGGAAAGCGGATATTTCGCTGTGATATTCCTCGCCGTATACAGCCTTGCGCGCGGAGATTCGACTATATCCGCCTCAATGATATTCATTGGCAGGAAAAGGGACATCGAAGACTTTTTCCCTGCGCCCCTGACAAGGAAGCTGCGCCGCCCGTACCGGTCGCTTATAGTATGCACGACAACGGAACTCTCCCCGAACTTTGTAGTATGAAGCACTATAAGTTCTGAAGAGACTTCCTTCATGATACACAGATTGATACTGATTTCTTTCCGTTACCGGCCTGAAAGGCTAAAGGCTGGCGAGATATGCGGCCATTGCCCTCAAGGCCTTCCCCCTGTGGGAGATGGAATTCTTCTGTTCCTCGGAAATATCCGCAAGCGTCTGTCCGGGGAATTCATCCGGGATGAATACAGGGTCATAGCCGAAGCCTCCGTTGCCGGATCTCTCCCGGGCTATCGTGCCTTCGAGCACACCTTCAAATATATGTTTCTCCCCGTCGATAATCAGGGTAATCACGCTTTTGAAACGCGCCCTGCGGGATATTTTCCTGACCTTAAGTCCTACAGCCACAGCCATGGATGCCTCCGTCTCGACAATCTGCATCTCCTGCAGGAGCCGGTCCATATTCCTGTTGAAATCCTTGTCGTCACCGGCATATCTCGCCGTATGGACGCCTGGAGCACCGCCCAGCGCATCGACTTCAAGTCCCGTATCATCGGCAAAGCATGCCATGCCGCATTTGTTCCAGACATATTCGGCTTTCTGGATAGAATTGGCCCTCAATGTCTTCCCTGTCTCAGGAATCTCTTCAGTGATTCCTGCCTGAGCGAGGGTAACGAGCTCAAAGCCCTCCCCCAGGATTTCTGATGCTTCACGCAGTTTTCCGCCATTGCCCGTTGCAAACACAATCTTCATAATGAACTGCTTTTATATACACATTCTAAAAATCGCTGCAAAGGTATTAAATCTATGCGATTATCAACAAATTTTTCTAATTTTGTGGCTTGCCTTTTGCATAAAGCCGGTGGCTTTATATCTTTCTCATCAGATATATTATATTGAAAATCAATATGAAGATAATGAAATTGATGCTTGCGGCCCTGGTTGCCGCCGCCTTATCAGTCCCTGCCTACTCCCAGTCCAGAAGCTTCAGGCTCGGACAATGGGTGGAAATCGAGAATTCGATACTCCGGGAGCTGAACCGCTCGTATGTCGACACCCTGCCTCTCGACAGGATGATGAGAGCCGGGATAAATGCGATGCTCGATGACCTTGACCCCTATACCATATATATACCGGAGGAGGAGAACGAAGACCTGGAGATGATGCTCTCCAAGACATATGGAGGCATCGGGGCAATCATATACAAGCAGATAGACAGCAATGTCGTCATCAACGAGCCGTATTACGGTTCTCCTGCATGGAAGAACGGGCTGGTATGCGGCGATGAGATAATATCGATTGACGGGACACCGACAAAAGGACTTGCCGCAGCGGAAAGCAGCGACAGGATGAAAGGCAAGCCGGGCACGACCGTCAATTTCAAGGTAAGGAAAGTGCGCGGAGGGGACACGGTCGATGTAGCCATCGTAAGGGAACGGATACACATCCCTGACGTCGAATATGCAGGCATGCTCGATGACACGACAGGCTATATCAAGCAGACTGGATTCACGGAAAATGTCTCTGACGACATCCGCGACAGCTACTTCAGGCTGAAAAAGGCCGGAATGAAACGTCTGGTGCTCGACCTGCGTGGCAACGGAGGCGGGCTCATGAATGAAGCGGTAGACATAGTCTCCCTCTTTGTCCCGAGAGGCTCCCTTGTAGTGACGGCCAAAGGGAACACCCCGGAATCCGTCAGGGAATACCGCACGTCTACCGAGCCCGTGGATACGCTCATACCGCTCATAGTCATGGTGGACTCCGGTTCCGCCTCGTCTTCCGAGATAGTATCGGGAGCCATACAGGACCTTGACAGGGGCACAATAATGGGTCAGCGCACCTACGGGAAAGGACTCGTGCAGTCAATCCGCCCGATTACATATAACGGGCAGCTCAAGGTCACGACAGCAAAGTATTATACTCCGAGCGGAAGATGTGTTCAGGCGATAGACTACAGCCACAGGAATGAAGACGGAAGTGTCGGGCACATCCCGGATTCACTTACCCACGAATTCAAGACATCCAAGGGAAGGACCGTACGCGATGGCGGCGGCATTACCCCCGATGTCCTGATTGCCTCCCCTTCATACAGCAGGCTTGTATATTCCCTTGTGCTGTCGGGGGTAATCGACAACTATGTCCTGAAGTATGTCCGGGAACACGACAGCATTCCGGCAGTGGACGACTTTCATTTCTCCGATGAGGATTTCGAGGACTTCATTGCATATGCCAAGACACAGGAATTCGATTTCAGGAGCAGTGCAAGGACATTCTTCGACCAGATGAAGAAAGAGCTCGAGAAAGACGGGCTGGCCGGATCCATGGAGGATGAGGTCAATGCCCTCGGGAAAGCCCTGGACATGGACAAGGAGACATTCATCAGACTGAAGAAAGACGAGATCATACCATTCATCGAGGAGGAGATTGCCGTCCGTTACTGGTACCAGGAAGCAGGTGTGAAGATAGCGCTCAGATATGACGGGCAGCTGAAGAAAGCCCTTGTATCCCCGCTGGCGGACATTGACTGATGACAGATGCAGAAAATCAAAGACCTGCTCAGGATAGGTATCCCAATAATGCTGGGACAGGCATGCGCCGTTATCCTGAGCTTTGCAGACAACATAATGATAGGCTGGTACGGAGTCGATGACCTCGCAGCGGCCTCTTTCGTAAACGGAATCATAAATCTGTTCATATTTACCGAGCTGGGATTTGCCTGCGGGCTCACGCCCGTAGTCGGTGCCATGTACGGCAGGAAAGACTGCGCAGGAATCGGTGCCGCAGTAAAGAACAGCCTGGTCCTCAACGGCATCATCGGGGCCATAGCCCTTGTGATGCTTGCCGTAATCTACATATTCCTCGACCGCTTCGGACAGGAGGAGCATCTGCTCCCTCTCATAAGGCCGTACTTTGCCGTGGTAGGCATATCCACGATATTTGCACTGGGATTCAACACACTGAAACAGTTTACCGACGGAGTATGCCAGCCGGTGGTATCGATGTGCATCCTCATCGCCGGAAACCTGCTGAACATCCTCGGCAACTGGGTACTCATATATGGGAAGCTCGGATTCCCCGAACTGGGGCTTCTCGGTGCTGGACTTAGCACGCTGGTCTCCAGGATAGTCATGCTGGCCGTCTTTATCACATATATAATGTACAGCCCGAGATTCAGGGAATACGCGGAAGGCTTCAGGACGGCCATGGTATCCGGACGGCGCATACGCCGGCTGTTCGGCCTGGGCTACCCTCTTGCGCTGCAGACAGGCATGGAAACATCGACATTCTCAGTAAGCGCGATAATGGCAGGCTGGCTCGGGGCGGCAACGCTGGCAGCCCACCAGATTACCCTGACAATCTCCCAGATATGCTTCCTGCTGATGATGGGGCTGGCGACAGCCGTATCGGTCCTTGTCAGCAACTCATACGGGAGAAAGGACATGCAAGCTGTAAAGGAATACGCGGCAAAGGGATATTTCATGATACTGTCGGTATCGGTATTCTTCTGCATCCTCATATACATTTTCCGGCATCAGGTCATCGGCATGTTCACTGATTCGCCCGAAGTGGCGGCGACAGCCCTGTCCCTGCTGTTCGTGCTCTTCTCCTATCAGTTCGGGGACGGGCTCCAGCTGTGCTTCTGCAATGCCCTCAGAGGGATACAGGATGTCAAGCCGATAATGCTGATGGCATTCGTAAGCTATTACCTGATTGCCATACCTGCCGCATATATGCTCGGATTCAAGGCGGGGCTCGGGGCCGTGGGCATCTGGCTCGGATTCCCTGTCGGGCTTACCGTCGCAGGGATATTCTATTTCCTGCGGTTCCGTTCCAGAATGCGCGTCAGACGAGGCGGTACCCCTTTACAGCCATCTCCAGCACATGACTGTACGGTCGCATAGCCCTGCTGCGGGCCGCCTTTGCAAGCAGGGCGGCAGAGCATGGCTCCCCGAGCGATGACAGTCTCCTGAGATTGTCCCCGCACATCCTCTCGAGAGTGTCATGGAACTCCCTGCCATGGTCATGATACCTGATATGCGAGAGTTCATGCAGCAGGACATAGTCGCATACCGGCTCGGGCAACCGGACAAGGTTGAGGTTGAGATTGATATTTCCAAGTGTCGAGCAGCTGCCCCAGTTAGTGGAATTATGCTTGACTGCGACAGCGGCATATGCTATGCCGTACCGCTCCGCAAGGCAGGACAGCTTTGCAGGCAGCAGGGACCTGGCCTCGTCCCTGAGCACCTTTACAAGCACACCTGACAGGGCTACCCGCAACTCTTCCGAGCCTTCCGGAGGCAATGAGTCCGGATACCTTATCTCTTTCCTTGTGACCGGCATGTCAAGACTGAGGAAAAGCCGTCCGGAAGATTTCACATCCTCGACTATCGATGATGCGACCCTGACGGAAACCTTTCCATGGGCCTGTTCCCTGCAGCCGGTATCCCTGATGAAGACAATCTCGGAAAGCAATGTATGGACCATGGCGCCGTCGCCTGTCAGGGATACGGCCCGGCCATCCTTCTCTGCGGCACCCGCCTGCTCCTTCTGCCTTTTCAGCACCGAGAGCACCCAGTCCCGCTTCCGGAGATAGAACTGCAGCCCGTCCCTGTATCTCATATACACGGGGATACTGACGGATATCCCTCTGACCGGATGCACCTTGAGCACAATCCTGCGGCATCTGGCGCTTTTCCTCAGGACGACATTCCCGGCATCGGGATCATTATACAGCCTCTCTTTTGTCTCCATTTACGGCAGCTTCATTTCCATTCCGGAGGGTTCCCGTCCGGTTTGTCTGATTTATTGTAATAAATTCACTCAAAGGTTTGTTTAATCGGATTTTATAGCTAACTTTGCGCCGCTTATTTCCCGACCGGGCAAATATGCAACAAATTTTTATCAATCCATTAATCTTTTTGCAAAATGGCTGAATATTTACAGGCTGAAAAGAAGCAGGAGATTTTCGCGAAGTACGGAAAGTCTAATACGGACACCGGCTCTCCAGAGAGTCAAGTTGCTCTATTTTCCTACCGTATCGCTCACCTTACCGAGCATCTCAAAAGCAACAAGAAGGACCATGTCACACGTCTTTCTCTGCTCAAACTTGTCGGTAAGAGACGCCGCCTCCTTGACTACCTCAAGGAAAAGGACATCGAGAGATACAGAACTATCGTAAAGGAGCTTGGCCTCCGTCGATAAGCGATACCGCAAGTAGGACAAAAGGGGGATTCCTGTATGGATACCCCCTTTTTCATAGGAAAAGACTTTGGGACATGCTTACAAACGACCTGCGGCAGGTTCCAGAACACCATATATATTCAGAAGTACGAGGAAACAGTATTATTAATCAACTCCCATAGGGGGAGGCAGGTCGAAAGGATTTTCATGAATATCATAAACAAAAAAATCGAATTATCCGATGGCAGGGTAATCGAAATCGAAACCGGGAAGCTGGCCAAGCAGGCCGATGGCTCAGTCGTTGTGAAGATGGGCGGGACAATGCTTCTCGCATGCGTGACTTGCGCCAAAGACGCAAAAGAGGATGTTGACTTCATGCCTCTTCAAGTAGACTACAAGGAAAAGTTTGCCTCAGCAGGGAGATTCCCGGGCGGATTCATGAAGCGCGAGGGGAAGGCATCCGATGCTGAAATCCTTACAGCAAGGCTCGTAGACAGGGCACTCAGGCCTCTTTTCCCTGAAGACTTCCACGCAGAAGTATACGTTACAATCAATCTTATCTCTGCCGAGAAGGACATCCAGCCGGATGCACTCGCAGGACTTGCCGCATCATCGGCCCTCGCTGTGAGCGACATTCCTTTCGGCGGACCTATTTCCGAGGTCAGGGTAGCCAGAATCGGCGGACAGCTGAGAATAAACCCGGGCTTCAGCGAGATGGCGGATGCAGATATCGACCTGATGGTTGCCGCCACATATGACAATATCATGATGGTGGAAGGCGAAATGAAGGAAGTGAGCGAAGCGGAGATGCTCGAAGCCATCAAGTTTGCACATGAGGAAATCAAGAAGCACTGCAAGGTGCAGATGGAGCTCATGGAAGAGGCAGGCAAGACAGTCAAGAGGACATACTGCCACGAAGAGAACGACGAGGAGCTCCGCAAGGCAGTAGAGGCATTCTGCTATGACAGGTGCTATGCAATAGCAAAGTCAGGCTCCGGAAAGCATGAAAGGTCGGATGCATTCGATGCCCTCAAGGAGGAATTCTACCAGACTCTTCCGGAAGAGGACAGGGATGCCAAGAAAATGATGGTCGAGAGATACTATCATGCTGTTGAAAAGGCAGCCATGAGGAACATGATCCTTGACGAGGGCATCCGTCTTGACGGACGTTCCACTACCCAGATACGTCCTATCTGGTGCGAAGCAGGATACCTCCCGTGCGCGCACGGCTCCGCAATCTTTACCAGAGGCGAGACGCAGTCCCTCTCTACAGTGACTCTCGGCACCAAGCTCGACATGAAGGAGCTCGACGAGGTCCTCGTACAGGGCACAGAGCAGTTCGTGCTCCATTACAACTTCCCTCCGTTCTCAACCGGGGAAGCCAAGGCCCAGAGAGGTGTAGGACGCCGCGAAATCGGCCATGGCAATCTTGCCTGGAGGGCACTTAAGCCTATGGTTCCGCTTGCACCGGAAAACCCTTACGCAGTGCGTGTCGTATCCGATATCCTCGAGTCCAACGGTTCTTCATCGATGGCTACCGTCTGCGCAGGCTGCCTTGCACTTATGGATGCCGGTGTGAAGATAAAGAAGCCGGTTGCAGGTATCGCAATGGGACTTATCACTGATGAAAAGAACCCTAACGACAGATATGCAATCCTGAGCGATATCCTCGGAGATGAGGACCACCTCGGAGACATGGACTTCAAGGTAACAGGAACAAAGGACGGCATCACAGCCACACAGATGGATATAAAGGTAGACGGTCTCTCCTACGATGTCCTTGAAAAAGCTCTGGAGCAGGCCCGTCAGGGCAGGATGCACATCATGGGAGAAATGATGAAATGCATCAGCGAGCCTCGTGCCGACTACAAGCCGTTTGTGCCGCGTATCGTACAGATCAGGATTCCTGGCGAATTCATCGGTGCTGTCATCGGAAAGGGCGGAGAAGTCATACAGAAGATTCAGAAGGAGACAGGCACTGTCGTTACCATCACTGAAGAGAACAGCAACGGAGTCAGTGAAGGTGTTGTGGATATCTTCGGAGAGGACAAGGCCGCAATGGACAAGGCACTCGAATGGATCAAAGGCATATGCGCCGTTCCTGAGGTCGGGAAGATATATCATGGAAAGGTCGTGTCTGTCCTCGAGTTCGGGGCATTCGTAGAGATTCTTCCTGGCAAGGAAGGTCTCCTGCACATCTCCGAAATTGACTGGGGCAAGACAGACAAGGTAGAGGATGTGATCAATGTCGGGGACGAAGTCGATGTCAAGCTGCTTGAAATCGACCCTAAGACAGGCAAGATGAGACTTTCCCGCAAAGCACTCATCGAAAAGCCTGAAGGCTATGTAGAGCCTGAACGCAGGCCTCGGCCACAGTCTTCAGACAAGGGACCTCGCCGTGAAAGCCGTGTAAACGGACGCAGGGAAGACAACAGAAGGAACGGAGATGACCGCCGTCCGTCAAAAGGCCCTCGCCGTGACAACAGCCACAGGACCCAGAGACAGGAGCCTTCGCACCAGCAGGAACCGTCATTCAATGACAGCTCTGATGCAGGATTCGATGCTCCGGATTACAACGACCCTGACATGTTCTAAAACACATAGATGACATAGGCCTAAAACGCCATATGTCAGCGGAAAAGAGCCGGCCTGAGAGTCAGATGTGACTTCAAGGCCGGCTCTTCACATTGTCACAGACGCTACAAAAAGCCTATTTTATTAGGATTTGCACATAGTAAATGCTATTTTTGTCTATATTGATTGTCCAGAAAATAACTAAAATCTATTTATCATGAAAAGGATGATTTTGATTGCAGCCATGATGCTCGGACTGGCATTCGCTGCAACAGCACAGCCAAGAGCCATCGGAGCACGGATGGGTTCGGGCTTTGAAGCCAGCTACCAGCACACGGTAAAAGGCGCGGACTTTGTCGAGGCAGACCTTGGACTCTTATTCTTATCGTCAGCTCTTAATGCTTCCGCCGTATACAACTTTATGATTGCTCAGCCGGCATGGACAGACAGAGGTGAATGGGGATTCTACGCAGGGCCGGGTGCAGCTCTCGGACTCGGGTATCGCTCCAGCGGCTTCAATCTTGCAGCTGCAGGTCAGGTAGGGCTTGAATACACATTCTGGTTCCCTCTCCAGCTGTCATTCGACATCAGAGCCCAGCTCGGAGCTACATTCGGACATGGTTTCTACTACGACATCGGGCCGTCTCTCGGCGTCCGCTACAGATTCTGAGACCGGACTTCAAGACGGGTATCCCCGTCAAGGATTCATAAGGTCCGTATTTACAAAACCTGTAATTTCACGGATCAGCCCTATGGAGGCTTCAGCCCTGCTGCATACATCCAGCAGGGCTTTTATCATGTCCTCGTCTGCATTACAGCCCGATTCACGGATTGCACCAATCGCTGCCCCGGCAATGGCAGAAGCCTCACTGAAAGCATTTACAGCCTCCCCGAAACAGGCATTCCGTCTTAGTGCGACAGCTTTATCATATTTCTCTATGGCAGCTTCAAGGCTGCCTGCCAATCTTACATTATCCATATCGGACGCAAAGTTATAAAAAAACATTCTCCCGCCCCGGAAAAGGAACAGGAGAATGCCTTGAATATACGTAGTGGCCTGATATCAGAGCCACATTACAGACTTATTCCACGATGCAGACAGCAAAGATATCAGCATCTTCCGGAAGCTCGACAGGAGTCCATCTGGAGAGATCGGTCGAATATCTCATATCATCCTCCGCACCGCCGACTACGGCGATTCCGGCATTGATATCCACAGATGTGAATATCACATTCTGGAAGCTTCCGTCATCGTTCCTCTTACCTTCATATCTTGTGACAGTCCATGTCTCTGCATCGGAAGATACAGCAATAATCCCGTCATATGCTGTAGTCTTCTTCGTATTAAAGGTATAGGTGCGGTCTGTCATACCGACAGCTACATAATAAGATGCTGTACCGACCTGGCCGTAAGCTACATCATACCATGATACAGTCGAACCGGCCTCTGTCCCTTCTGCCTGCGGACCAGGAACGGATGTCCCGGTTACCGGGGTCCATGCAGTACCGTCAGTCGAATAGGCAAGCACATTGCCAAGACCTGTTGCAACAAACTGATTGTTCGCATAAATCAGATTGGTAAAGCTGTATTCGCCGCTGGCAGCAGTCCATTCCTTGGCATCAGCCGAAGTGAGGACTCCTGTAGCCGAAGCTGCGACAAATTTGGATGCGCCATAGGCAACTCCATAGAGAGGAGCAGATGAAACTGATGACTTTGCCCAGTCTTTCCCGTCTGCAGATGTGGCAACCATGCCGTATCCGCCAGTCAGGACATATGTATCGTTCCCGTATGCAGCACCTTTCCAGTCAGTGATGTTGTCCACGACAGCTGCTGTCCAGGTCTTTCCGTCTTCAGATATAGCGACTGCATCCCCATCGCCGGCTGCGAGATACATGGAGCCGTCATAGATGACAGATTTCCATTTGTCTGAGCCATATATGACTGTGTTCGAACCGGCTGTAGCCGAATAGAGTCCGCTGAGGGACGGCACTGTCGGATCTGTACCTCCCCAGACTCCCTGGGAAACCACATCCTTGCTGCAGGAGCAAAGGACTGCACAGGCACATGATATTGCAAAAAATATTCTTGTTTTCATGAGCATTATTTTTAGAAGGTAAGTCTGATTCCGAGAAGCATGCTCCAGCAGTTAGCTGCATTGAGAGCCCTTTCCCAGGATGAATAGCTTTTGAAGACATCTACGCCCTTACCGGCAGGAACCCTTGAGGCATCCCCGGAATTGAGGGTAAATGTAGGAGCTGTCGAAGTCGTACCAGGAGTAACCACATTGAGCAGAGGCATGTCCTGATAGTTGAGCATTCCGGCAGTATAGTAGCATCCCCAGTTCCTGTTGAGAAGGTTGGCGACATTAAGGATGTCGAGAGAAAGCTGGAGGGAGTACCTGTTATTGGAGCCGAAGTTGGTATAGACATCCTGGAGGATCTTCACATCCACCTCGCTGACCCATTTCTGGAGTCCGCCATAGCGCTCCACATATTTGCCCTTGCGGCTCTTGAGATACTTGTTGTTGTCGATATACTCGAAGAATGCGTCGGCCTGCTCCTCGGCAGATGCGAGCTGAACCCTTGAAATCTCGTGCCCGTTCTTGTCCGAAGTCACATACCACATGTCAACGAAGTTGATCTCGCTTCTGTCACGAGGCACATACATCAGGTCAGCGCTCTGGCCGTCACCGTTGACATCACCGTTGTATACATATGATACCCTGCCGTTATGCGCACCCTGATAGAAGAGAGAGATTGTAGTGGCAAAATTACGTGCATACTCTACCCTGTAGCTGAGGTTTGCGACAACCCTGTGAGGAACCGAATAGTTGGAATATCCGAGCTCAGGCACATTGAGGGAATTTACAGACCTGTTGGACTGCCATACCGAAAAGGCTGTCGAGCCCGGGTTGGCGGTAACATCCTTGGAGTTGGAATACGTATATGCAATCATTCCGGAGAATCCCTTGGAGAAATTCTTGGTCAGCTGTGCCGTAGCCTGGAATGCATGACCCATATTGTTGTTGGTAAGGAGCATTGCACTCGAGAGGGAACTGTCGACCCTGTTGTTGCCGTTCAGCCATACGTAGCGGTTGTCAGCACCAGCCATCAGGCCTGCCGGAGCGGCAAGGTTGACATTCTGCTGCCATACGCCCACAACATCCTTTGTATAGAGGAGTTCTCCTGTGAACACCATGTTCCATGGGAGACGGACATCGACAGCAAGGTTGCTCCTCCAGATCTGAGGGAACTTGAAGTCCTTGTCCACAAGGCAGATACTTGCATTGCGCGCAACAGTTGAAGGATTGGCTGTAGTAGGGAATGTGTTAGGGTATTTAGCCATGAGGTCCTTGTAGTTCCTTGTGAAAGTAAGGCCCGGGAGTGCGGAAGCAAGGTCTGAGCCTTCAAGCGCCATTTCCTGTGACTGGACAAAACCTGCCGCACTTGCCTGGTTGGTAAACCATACGAATGGATTTACTCCGCTGAAGAGCCCTGTACCTCCTCGTATCTGGAGAGAACGGTCTCCGAGCACATCCCAGTTGAAGCCTACACGAGGATTCACTGTAATACGGCTCTTAGGCCATGTCCCTGTGTCCCAAGGGCCGCCTGCAAAGTTGTTGTCATAACCCTTCTGGAGTATGGCATAGTTGGTAACCATGTCATTATCAAGATATACAGGCATCTCGAAACGTACTCCGTATGTGAGCTTGAACTTCCTGTTTATCTCATACTCATCCTGGATGTAGGCGTTGAACTGGCCATAGTTGAGTTTCACACCAGGAGCGTCCTCGCCGTTGTAGCCATATGTGATTCCGAATCCTATCGGAGCTTCATCGTTGATGAAATCGTCTACGGAAGCATATCTGTAATATGAAGTACCTTCACGGATGTATGAGTTCTTCACGAACATGTACTCGAACGATGCACCGATTGTAAGGGTGTGCTTGTCAAGGTTCAGAGTAAGGTTGTCAGTGATGTTGGCAGTATTGTTTATTACAGCATTGTTGAAAGAGAACAGCTCTGTACCGAATGACATGTACTGTGACCCGTCCTTAAAGATATCCACGAACGGGAAGATGTCGTCTGACGGAAGGCTTCTCTTGTCCGAAATCATGTTGTAGGTAAGAAGCAGCTGGTTGGATGCCTTCTCGGAGAACTTGGAGTTGAGTTCGGCCGCAATTGAACGCACGCTGTTGTTCATCCTGTAGTTGCTGTTGCTGAATGCTATCGAGGATGCACTGATACGCGCGTCGCTCCTGTCGAGTCCTGACGGGCAGGAGTTGGAGCTGACAGTATTCATCACAGAGTTCATGACATCGTTGTAACGGAGCATCAGTTTGTGGTTGTCGTTGATATTCCAGTCGATACGGGCCATGATCTTGTAGTTGTAGTCATCGAATGAAGACCATCCGCCATTTCCGTACTCGCCGGCATCATAGCCGTACTTGCTCATGAGATGGTCCTTTACCCTTTCAAGGTCGGCAATTGTTGTCCTTGAAATACCCTGCTCGGTATTTGACACACCGTCAGTGCTCGGACGCCATGATGGACCAGGGTTCTGCATCGGGGAGTATTCAGCATTCACGAAGAAGAAGAGCTTGTTCTTCACGATAGGGCCGCCTATGCTGAAGCCATAGGTCTGCTGTGTGAGGTCCTTTGCTCCCTCGACGATACCGTCTCCGACCTTCTCGCCATGCATACCCTTGAACTGCTGATAAGTATACACGCTTCCGTCGAACTCGTTGGTACCGGACTTAGTGACAGCATTGATGGATGCACCGGTAAACCTTGACTGACGCACGTCATACGGGGCGATATTGACACTGATCTCCTCGATTGCATCGAACGAGATAGGGCCTGAATCGCCGCCCGGGAGGTCTGAATTCAGACCGAAGTTGTTGTTGAAGCCTGCACCGTCGACAGAGAAGTTGTTCATCCTGTTGTCACGGCCGGCAAAGGACATCCCGTTTGACTGAGGCGTAAGCCTTACCACATCATTGATTGTACGGGAGCCTGTAGGGAGATTGATCATGTCCCTGCGGGAGAAGTTGGATGAGGTTCCAGCCTTTTCGGATGTCATTACCGTGTTCTGAGCATCTGCTGAAATCGTCACTGCCTCGAGAGCGATGGTCTCCTCGGAGAGCTCGACATCCCATATGAATGTCTCGCCGAGCTTCAGAGTGACACCTTCTACAACCACAGGAGCATATCCGAGCATATCCACATTGACAGTATAAGGTCCTCCGACCCTCATGTTGTGGATACGGTAGTTTCCGTTGTCATCGGTAAGCGCATGATACTGCGTACCTGAAGGAGTGTGCACAACAATAACGGCTGCACCCGCTACATCGCCTGTCTCGTCATAGACATGTCCGCTGATGGATGATGTTGTGACCTGGGCGAACGCAGCGACACCCGCAAACATTGTTGCCAATACAGCAAGAATTTGCTTAATCGCTTGTTTCATAGTGATTTAATGATTTGTGAATTGTTTTTTCAACCGCGAAGATAGCATATCTCTATAAAATATAAAAAAAATTTGCCCGCCCCGCACCTCATTTAATATTATTTTAATGTACCTGATGAGCCGCACAAGGCATCCTGAGGGACTTCAGCGGATACTGCACCGGACATATGACAGGAAGACTTCCGGGATGACTCCATGAATGACTCCCGATAAAAAAGATATTGCAGTAAAGAAATTTTTACTATATTTGCGGTCTGAAAACAGAATGTGGAGAGATTTGGCTGCTTGCAACCACACAAAAAAATGCTAAAATGTTGACTTTCCGGTCAAATTAAACCGACCGTCATTCAATATTTATGTTTTGTGTATATGGCTCCAGTTCTTGGAGCTTTTTTTTATCTCCATATCCTCCGGTGCTCCGGGCATGGCCCGGACAGCATGGACACCTGAAAACATGCATAATATTATATAGGAGAGAAACGATGAAATATCTTTTTACATCAGAATCAGTATCGGAAGGTCATCCGGACAAGGTGGCCGACCAGATTTCAGACGCCATCCTCGATGAGTTCCTGAGACAGGATCCTGAGGCCAAGGTTGCATGCGAGACATTCTGCAGCACGGGACTTGTGGTCGTCGGAGGAGAAGTAAGGTCGGAAGATGCCTATGTCGACATACAGAGTGTCGCCCGAGGGGTAATCAACCGGATAGGCTACAACAAGGCCGACTATATGTTTGACGGCAATTCCTGCGGTGTACTCTCCGCCCTGCACGAGCAGAGCCAGGACATCAACCGGGGCGTTGTCGTGGAAAACCCAGAGGAACAGGGCGCAGGAGACCAGGGAATGATGTTCGGCTACGCATGCTGCGACACCGAGGAATATATGCCTCTGCCCCTTGCGCTTTCACATCTTGCCCTGCGCACACTGACGGACATCCGCAAGAAGACCCCGGAAGCCATGCCTTATCTGCGTCCGGATTCGAAGTCACAGTTCACGATAGAATATGACGACTCGGACAACAGGCCTGTCAGGGTCCATACGATAGTCATATCGACACAGCACGATGAGTTTGTCCCTGAGGAACTCGGCAAGATGACATACGCCGAGGCCGTGTCGCAGTACGGGGCACACAAGGTGGATGCCGCAATGCAGGCAAAGATACGCAAGGATGTCGAGGAAATCCTTTTGCCGGCTGTCATAAGGCAGCTTCCGGCGGAGACCGCAGCCCTTTTCAAGGGGGACTACATCCTTCATGTCAATCCTACGGGGAAATTCGTCATCGGAGGCCCGCACGGGGATACGGGACTGACAGGGAGGAAGATCATCGTGGATACATACGGAGGCAAGGGCGCACATGGTGGCGGGGCGTTCTCCGGGAAAGACCCGTCAAAAGTAGACAGGTCGGCAGCCTACGCTGCAAGATACATAGCCAAGAACATGGTGGCCGCCGGCGTGGCAAGGGAAATGCTTGTGCAGCTGTCGTATGCAATCGGCGTAGCAAGGCCTCTAAGCATCTATGTGGACACATACGGGACTGCGGCCTGCGGTCCTGACGGCAGACAGTTCAGCGATGCTTTCATTGCGGAAAAGATAAGGATGATGTTCGACCTGCGCCCTGCCGGAATCATAGAGAAGTTCCAGCTCAAGAAACCTATCTATGAACCGACGGCCGCATACGGACATGTCGGAAGGACTCCGTACCGGGCCAATGTCGAGATGCGGATCCATGGGAAAAAGACCCTGGAGAATGTACAGTTCTTCGGATGGGAGCTGCTCGATTCTGTCGATGCGATAAGGAAAGAGTTCGGCCTCTGAGACCGGGGATTCCTTTCTCGGAAATCATATGAAAACGCCCTTCAGAGCATGTCTGGGGGCGTTTATCATTATCCGCACAGCCAATGTAGTATCCTGGTATTGAATATAATACAAAAATTGTGTATATTTGCAGCCTGTTTACGGCAACCGGTTGCCGGACCACGTCCAAGGACAATTCTAACTCTATATAAGGACTGAGGTCCACCTTATGAGGGTAACTTGAAAGGGCACTTTCTGCGTCATGCATGGAATCTCCCTTTTCGGGTTACCCTCATGGTATCCGGGTCCAATGGATATGCAGCCCTTTACGTTCCATTCCCCTGAACCAGGTCATCTGCCTCTTTGCAAACTGATGTATGGCAACCGCCAGGAGCTCCCTCATCCTGTCATATTCCAGTTCCCCGGTCAGATACAGGGTCACATATTTGTATTCGAGACCATAATATATAAGGTCTTCAGGGCTTATCCCGCGGTCGAGAAGCCCTTTTACCTCCTCTATCATGCCCTCGGAAAGCCTTGCGTCAAGCCGTCTGTCAATCCTTGCATTGCGCTCGTCCCTTGAGACAAGGGTACCTATATAGCAGGTATCCTTCGGAAGGAAATGCGTGGTGTCAACAGGATGGGACTGCCTGTAGATCTCTATTTCAAGTGCCCGGATAAGACGCTTTCTCGTATCATAGTCCGTAGAATTATGGAGCGGTTTCAACGATGCAAGCATCGCTATGAGAGCGGATGTGTCCTCCTTTTCAAGACTTGCCCTCAACTCCGGGTCCGCTGGAACGTCCGGCAGGGCATATCCCCTGGTAACCGCCTCGATATACAGTCCGGAGCCGCCGCACAGCAAGGGGATGCAGTCCCTGTCCCGGATATCCTTGTAAACGGCCTCGAAATCATGCTGATACTGGAAGATATTGTATTTTTCGCCTGCCTCGGCGATATCCGTAAGATGCACCGGGACATCCCCGTATTCGGAAAGGTCCTTGCCGGTGCCTATGTCCATGCCCCTGTATACCTGCCTTGAATCCGCGGAAATGATTTCTACCCTTTTGCCGGCAAACCGCCTCCAGGCATTGTCCTCCGACATGTATCCTTCATCCGAAAGAAGCCGGTCCAGATACCTTGCCAGCCATACGGCATAACGGGTCTTGCCCGAAGCGGTAGGGCCGAGTATACATATGAGATCGGTCTCCCCTGACAGGTATTTCCCGAGCAGGTCTTCCGGCACAATGGTTTCGGGTTCCGGCATTTCAGCCATAGGAGGGACGCCGGGTCTCTGCAAGACTGTTCCGGCCCCAGTATGATTCTTGTCCTTACTCATCCGACAGAAAATAAAAAGGATTCAGCTGCCGCTGACCGGCGGCTCACAGCGGAATACAAAATTACTAAATTAATATTTATTCCGAAAAAGATGTAACTTTGCTTTCTTTCCGGGAACAGGGACGTCATTCCATGCGGATCAGGACCGGATGAATTTTCAGAACAGGGAGGACAGGGATATGCCTAAGGCAAAAAGCAATGTGGAAATAAAGAACAGACGGGCTTCATTCGACTATGAATTTCTGGAGACGTATACTGCCGGCATAGTGCTCAGCGGCACCGAAATAAAATCCATCCGCGCCGGCAAGGCCTCTCTCGTCGATGCATTCTGCTATTTCAACAACGGGGAGCTCTATGTGAAGAATATGCATGTGGCAGAATATCACTGGGGGACCTGGGGAAAGCACGACCCGCGGCGCGACCGCAAGCTCCTCCTGACAAGGAAAGAACTCGGCAAGCTCCAGAGGGCAGTAAAGGAGAAAGGCCTGACGATAGTCGCAATCAAGCTCTACATAGCCCAGAACGGCTACGCCAAGCTGCTGATAGCCCTTGCCAGAGGCAAGAAGGAGTTCGACAAGCGCCAGTCTATAAAAGAAAAAGACCTGCGCAGGGAAATGGACCGCGCAGGCTATTGAGATTGTGGAGAATACGAGAGTCGAACTCGTGACCTCTTGCATGCCATGCAAGCGCTCTAGCCAACTGAGCTAATTCCCCGTTGCGGCTGCAAATATAGATAAAATATCCGATTATCCGCAGCTTTCGCTTCAAAATTGCCGTAAAAGGCCGCCACCTGTCAGACAGCGGCCTCAGTCACAACTTCATCCAGCCTTGCCTCGATGGCATCAGCCTCCTCCGATGCACCTCCGAGCCTCATTATATCGGTCAGATAATATATATACTGGCATCCGTCCTCGAAATCCGACCTTGCAAAGTCATAGAACTCGACATAGAACCTTATCGACGAGAACATTTCCCCGGCAAAACGTTCTGCCAGAGAAGTCGCCTTGTCGGCAGCACCGAGCCTGTAATAAAGGTCTACCATCTGCACAACGGCATATTCGTTTCCAGTCCTGAGATAAGAAAGGTCGAGAGGATAATGGCTCTCCGGGACACATTCCTGACATTTGTCAAGGATTTCCTCGGCTTTTTCCATCTCCCCTGCCTCATAAAGCTCCTCAGCCACGTTATAGAAGAGGCGCCTCTGCGACATTACCCCGCAGAAAGTAGTCACATTCTGATAATCGGCAAAATAATCCGGGCGTTTCAATGCATCCCAGGTATATGTCTCCGTCATCTTGCGATAAAGGTCATCCGGATCGGAAAAGCCAATCGATGACAGGCTCATCCTGTTCTTTATAGGGACAAAGCGGAAGGAATAACCGTCATACATCAGATATTCCTTCATGCCGATATTGATGTCCCCGCCCATCTGGAGCAAATTGATCGGCCTGTCCCATTGGTAATTGGACAGAAGGTCAAGCATGAACAACTCCGGTTTTGAAAGGAACTGCTTGTCCTCCGAGATAGTCAGGACAATCTCATCCGGAATCTGGTCGGCATATTTCTCGTCCAGTATGCCGTAGCGGATGACATTCTCCTTGTTGACAGGGACTATCAGCTTCCTTGAAATCAGGTAGTCCACCTTGCTTCCGTCCGCAAGCATGAGCTTGACATCCGGATGCCTGAACAGACGCATGACATCGGCAATAGGAAGCGCCTGGTCACGGGTATCATGAATGATTATATAGTCGTTTGTCCCGTAAAGATACTGTTCCGGGCCTATCTGCAGGTCGAGAGGGGAAGACTCGTTGCATGCATACTTCATCTGGTCGATATGCCAGTCTGTCCCGAGGAGAGAGGTATTGCAGATACGCACATCCGTACGCACATTCTCGACTTCCTGGGCATACCACAGCGGGAACGTATCATTATCCCCGTGTGTTACGAGAATCCCGTTGTGCCCCACGGAATTGAGATAGTTCCGTGCCAGCTCGACGGCAGTGTACCTGTGGCTCCTGTCATGGTCATCCCAGTTCTGCCGGGCCATCAGGGCAGGCACTCCCAGAAGCAGGAGCGATACCACTGAAGCCGCAGCCACATATACGCCTGGAGCGCATCTGCCTTTTGAGGCAAGCAGATCCTCTATCCACGAATATATTCCGGCCACAGCCAGGCCTATCCATATCGAGAATGCATAGAATGAGCCGGCATAGGCATAATCTCTCTCCCTTACCTGGAACGGAGGCTGGTTGAGATATATCACTATGGCTATTCCCGTCATGAAAAACAGCAGGAATGTCACCCACGAGCCCCTCTTGTCCCTTGCGAACTGGAAGAAAATGCCTATGATGCCGAGAAGGAGAGGAAGCATGTAATAGTGGTTTTTCCCCTTGTTGTCCTTCAGGTATGCCGGAGCATTGCTCTGGTCGCCGAGGCGGGCCTTGTCGATAAAGCCTATCCCGCTCTCCCAGTTGCCGATAAAGATGTCTCCCGGTGTCGGGCTGTGTATCTCGTTCTGCCTTCCGGCAAAATTCCACATGAAATACCGCCAGTACATCCAGTTCATCTGATAGTCGAAGAAGAAACGCATGTTGTCCCTGAAGGTCGGCTTATTGTGCTCGGCCCCCGGGACCGGCTTCCCTTTCCTTATATATGATTCGTAGAAGTCCACATACCGTTCATCCGTACCGTTCCACATCCTCGGGAAAAGCATCTTGCCTTCACTGAGATAGTCCGGAGACCCAGGAGTCGCGGCATGAACATACCGGTCTCCGAGCGGAGCCCAGTACTTGCCTTCCTTCCAGTCGTACGGGGCATCGAAATACTGCCCGTACAGCAGCGGGGACGAGCCGTACTGCTCGCGTGCAAGATATCTCACAAGAGTAAACGGATTATCAGGCTGGTACTCGTTTGTAGGTGTCTTGGCCGCAGAGCGGATAACCACTATGCTGAATATTGAAAATCCGGCAACTATTACCGTAAAGCACATGAGGACGGTATTCCAGAAAACCTTCTGCTTCCTGAGCGTCACAAAAAGTCCCCAGAAGCACAATGCAAACAGCAATACCATGAAGAATATCGCCCCTGAATTGAACGGCAGGCCGAAAGAATTGACGAAAAGCAGGTCAAACCATGCCGCGAACTTAGGCAGATACGGGATGATGCCGAAAAGGATGACGGCAAGTATTACGCATGACACAAGGAATATCCGGACATATTCCATGAATGAATAGTGACCGTCCTCCCGCTTCCTGTAATAGAAGAGGAAGACAAGTGCCGGAATCGTAAGGAGATTAAGCAGATGCACCCCTATGGAAAGACCTATGAGGAATGCTATCAGGACTATCCATCTGTTGGCATAGGGTCTGTCAGCCTGTTCGTACCATTTGGTCATCGCCCAGAACACCAGCGCAGTAAAGAGGGAAGACATCGCATAGACCTCCCCTTCGACGGCGGAAAACCAGAAAGTATCAGAAAAGCAATATGCCAGAGAGCCCACAATACCCGAGCCGTATATTGCAATGGCCCTTGATACGGTATATGTCCCGTCCCCGGAAGGCCTGACAAGCCGCTTGCAAAGGAAGACTATGGTCAGATACAGGAACATGACTGTCAGAGCCGAACATATCGCGCTCATGGCATTCACGGCGACCGCAGCATGCATATTGTCCCCGAACATCGTAAAGAACCTCGCAATCAGCTGGAACACAGGGTTTCCAGGAGGATGTCCGACCTCAAGCTTATATGAAGACGCGATGAATTCGCCGCAGTCCCAGAAAGAAGCGGTAGGCTCCATAGTCATCAGATACGTGACCGCAGAAACCGCAAGGACAAATACGGCGGATATCCTGCTCCACAAATTGAATCTTCTGTTATCCATAATCCTTAATCTCAACAAAGGGGCAAATATACGCAGAAGCCGAGCGCAATGCAAACTTGTTTGCAATTGCCGAGGCGCAACAGTATAAATGGCGCAATTGCGGCAAATATACATAAAAACCGCGTTCTCCCGACAAAATAATATGATTGTTTGCTCGGACAGGGAGTGATGACTATATTTGCAGGGTTATTAGTCCAGAAAAGCAGATCAATTCATTATGGCAGACAACGACTGGAAGAAAAGGCTCGGAGTGGTATATTCCACAAATCCGGATTTCGAATACCATGAAGATGCGGAAGGAGAGGTGGAGACACCTGCACCTTCCGCACAGAGGCTTATCGTATCCATCGACCGACGGAACAGAGGAGGCAAGCAGGTAACCCTCGTCACAGGCTTTACCGGGCGGGACGAGGACCTTGCGGAACTCGGCAGGAAGCTAAGGGTCAAGTGCGGCACAGGGGGTTCGGCCAAGAACGGGGAGATAACAATCCAGGGAGATTTCCGCGACAAGGTCACTGCCCTGCTCAAGGAAATGGGATATAATGCCAAACGGGGTAACTGATGAAAGACAGCACCTATGTCCTCGGCATCCACGGGCATGATGCCGACAGCCTCCCGGAAGAAGAGACCGTTCTCCCGGAAGAAGAGACCGTTCTCCCGGCAGACAGTGCATTCCTGTCAGGGACCCTGCATCTGCCGCACGGCACGGATGAAGCTGCACAGGACCGGACGGCCGTACAGGACCACAACCTGGTTCAGGATACCATAATAGCCTTGATGGCCGTAATATTCATACTGTACATAAGGAATGCAGTCAGCATACTGCCAATGATTGCAGGCTGCCTGCTCAGATGGAAAGAAAACCTCAACATCGAATATAACGTCAAGACAAGCCGCTCCAGAAACATCCTGGCGCTGATACTGTTCCCCACGTTCTGCGTAATGCTCTCGCGGTATGGTGTCTGGAGGCTTCCGTTCATGGAAATGACATCTGAGGCGGTCCGCCTCATCATCATCGCAGCAGCCCTCGGGCTTTTTGAGGCAGCAAGGATACTTATGGCCGCAATAATGAAACCGTCAAGGATGAACCACAAGCTATGGAAAGCCGGCAATGATTCTTTCTACACTTATTTTGCTGCGGCAGCCTTGACTGTCATCGCTGTCGCAGGCATAATGGGCATCGCTGATTGCAGCGGGGATACGATAAGGCAGACAATAATATACATCTGCATCTTCTTCTGGCTGGTCTTCATTGTCCGGAAGATACAGATTTTTAAAAACTCATGCTCTCTATTCTCTGCAATTTTGTATCTTTGCACCCTTGAAATTCTGCCGATGGCCCTACTGGTGCTCCCGGCAGTGTTGCAAAGATAACACAAGCTTCGGCTATACTGTCTATAAAACGATGACTATTAAGAATATACTAATCTCTCAACAGCCACCGAAGGCTTTATCCCCGTATACTTCCATTGAAGAGAAATATGGAGTAAGATTCGAATTCGTGCCGTTCTTCAAGATAGAACCGCTTTCATCAAGGGAATTCAGGACACAGAAAATCAATATTCTTGACTATACAGCAATCGTTTTCTCTGCAAGGTCTACAATCGACGCCTTCTTCAGGCTGTGCGAGGAGCTCCGCATCAAGATACCCGAGACGATGAAATATTTCTGCGTTTCCGAGGCTGTCGCAATGTACCTGCAGAAGCATATAGTCTACAGGAAGCGTAAGATATTCTTCGGAAACGGCTCGGCATCTTCGCTCCTGTCGCAGATAGGCAGCAAGCATAAGGGAGAGAAATTCCTTATAGCAATGTCGGACTCCGCCAACAATGACATCACAGGAATCTTCCAGGAAAACGGATACGACTACAGCAGTGCGGTATTCGTCAAATCCGTATCCCAGGATCTCAGGTCGCTCGACATGGACAGCTACGACATGATAGTGATGTATAATCCGGCCGATGTAAAGTCTCTTTTTGAAAATTTCCCGGGATACACCCAGGGCAATACCAGATTCGTGTCCTACGGCAAGTCCGTAATCAAGGCCATGACAGATGCAGGTCTTGAGATAGCCATCTCGGCTCCTACCGCTGAGGCCCCGTCAGTAGCCAAGGCTATTGAAATATATCTGGAAAACAGCAAGTGATGGAAAGCCGTCTCCGGAACACTTTCAGCAAGAAGGAACGTATCTGCGGGAAAAAGGATATATCCAGACTTCTGTCAGAAGGGCGTTTCGGGAACTCAGGCTGCCTCAGATACTGCTTCATCAGGGACAACGGTGCCGGATGCGACAGAATCATGGTATCAGTACCCAAGAAGCTGTTCAAGAGGGCCATCAGGAGAAACCTCCTCAAACGGAGAATCAGGGAAAGCTACAGGCTCAATAAAAAGGACCTGGCAACCGGGACCCCGGTAGACATAATGTTCGTATACGGCAGCCGGGAGATTTCCGGCTTCAATGAAATATGCTCTTCCGTCCGGCAGGCAATCAGCCAGATAAACAGGGCGGGGTCAAAATGAAGCAAAGCCCTGGAGACATAATCAGGAAGGCCTTGTCACTGCCTTTCATCATCCTGATAAAATTCTATCAGCTGTGCATATCCCCGCTGAAGCCACCTTCATGCAGGTTTACCCCGACATGCTCAGCCTATGCACTGGAGGCATTCAGGAGACATGGGCCGGTAAAAGGCTTTTTCCTGACCGTCAGAAGACTATTGCGGTGCCACCCGTGGGGAGGAAGCGGATACGACCCTGTGCCCGGGAGGTGCACAATATTCGGCTCCCCTGTCAAAGACAGTCATTCAGAATAAAACATACAGAAATCTAATAGCTGGAAATGGCAAGGAAGGAAAAGATACAGGCCATGTTCGACAACATAGCCCCTGACTATGACAGACTCAACCATATTCTTTCGCTGGATATCGACAGGAACTGGAGAAAAGCTGCCATAAAGGAAGCCGTAGCCCCGGAGGGAAGCCGGCTTGACATCCTTGATGTAGCATGCGGGACAGGGGATTTTGCAATATCGGCGGCAAGACATGCAGCCTCCGGAAGCCTGGTTACAGGAATCGACCTTTCAGAAGGCATGCTCCGTATCGGAGAAAGGAAAATCACGGCCGCCGGACTGTCGGGAATCATTTCCCTGCAGCAGGGGGACTGCGAAGACCTTCCTTTTCCCGACTGTTCATTCGACAGGGTAACCGTCGCATTCGGCGTCAGGAACTTCGAACATCTCGAAAAGGGACTCAGTGAAATGTACCGGATTCTGAAACCGGGCGGCAAGGCAATTATACTGGAGCTTTCCGTGCCTTCAAATCCCGTATTACGGACCCTGTACAAGCTCTACTTCCTGCATCTTCTGCCCGCTGTCGGAGGACTGGTGTCAGGAGACCGGGCGGCCTACATGTATCTTCCTGCATCCGTGCTCAGGTTCCCCGGACCCGACCGTTTCATGGGGATTCTCTCGGAATGCGGATTCTCTGAAGTCTCGCACAGGGCATTTACAGCTGGAATATGCCGGATGTACACAGGTACACGACAAATCCGGCCCCGCCAAGAACCGCAAAAAGGAAAGTAGACATTACCAGCAGCGGAAGCATAGGGTCAAGGGTTTTCCCGTGGCCCTTCCACACCCCTGCGACGTGCACGGCAAACAGAGGCAGTGTCAGGACGAAAAGATAGTGCCAGATACTGAACATCCTCGAATGTGCATACAGGAACATGCATATCCATCCTCCGGCAATCAGGGCCGTCTGGTATACCTTTGCCCATTTCTCCCCTATCCTGACAGGAATTGTACGGCGGGTGGCGGCATCGGTCTCCATATCCCTTATATTGTTGACATTGAGTACGGCCACACTGAACAGTCCCATACTCGTCGCAGGAAGCAGAAGATACCATGTCCGGATCTCGTGCGCAGCCACAAAATAGGAACCGAGCACGGCGACAATCCCGAAAAAGATAAAGACGTATATATCCCCGAGCCCGCGATATCCGTAAGGGTTGCTGCCGAGAGTATATCTCATGGCGCCGGAAATTGCCGTCGCACCCAGAATCATGAGCAATATGGCTTCAAGCGACAGCAATGTCCCGAACGAGAACCAGATGAGTGCCAGCCCGAATCCCGCGGAAAGCAAGGCATACATCCATATCATAAATTTGAAATCCCTCTTTGAAAGCAGGCCGGAAGACAGGGAATAGGACGGCCCCTGCCGGTCTTCCCTGTCTGTCCCGCGCAAGGCATCGCCGAGTTCATTGGAGACATTTGAAAGCATCTGGAGAGACAATGTCGTGAGGACAGTGAACAAGACCACTTCCCAGCGGACATGATAGTCGGCTGCGGCAAGAAAGATTCCAAGCGCAACTCCTGCAAGAGACAGGGGAAGTGTCCTGAGCCTCATGGCTCTGATATAATACCGAATCCTGGACATAATATACTACAACAACTAAAACAACAGCTAAAACAACGGAATCAACAACACCGGCAAAAATACAAATCGTCATCTTTGCCTCCGGTTAAGAATCTTATTCGTCTCAATCTGAGGGAAGATGATTTCTGGGCAATGTGTGCAATTCTGACATGAAATCCCCTCAGATCCTCAAGATATTGAGGTTTAAATGGAGTCTCCTTGTGAAGGGAGGCTCCATTTGATTTATCCCTGCCTCCTCAACGGGAAGAGCACCCGCAGATTCAAGGTAATGAAATGGGCTACAGCCCTGATACATCCTTCACTTCTCAGGTCATATATGAACTGTTCCCTGAACGGACGGCCTTTTGGTTGCATCAGGAAGCGATATCTCTCTTTCAGGGAATATGAAGCGTCTCTCCATTGAGGAAGTCCCCTGTTCCGGTCGCAGACTGCAAGTATCCCTGGTGCAATCACGGAATCGATGCCCGCCTTCCAGGCCCTGACCCCATAGTCATAATCGCCGAAACCATGGCTGTACACAGGGTCCATTGTGCCGAGCCTCCTGTATACATACCTTGGGACAAGTACAAGATTACCGTTGAAGATGTCGCATCCTACAGGAATCGTGGCATCCGGAGGTATCATCCGGCCTTTCCTTGTACGTCCTCCGTATGTCAGCTCTCCGTGCGAACCTTCAGCTGTCCCCACAACGACAGCCTTGTTGCCAAGTGCCGCAGAAATCTCAAGCATCACGGCAAAAGCGCCATCCTTGAGGACGATGTCATCATTTATCCACAGATAGAAATCAGGATCTTCTTCGGCGGCCATTGACCAGGCAGCGCACATACCCCTGTTCCAGAACAGATGCCCCGTACCATGGATGATATGCACGGAAGGGAACCTCTCGGACACAGCCTCCGGAGTACCGTCCGTACAGGCATCCTCAGTCAGATATATGGAGAATTCATGGTTCCTGTCGGGCTTCATCGACTCAATCTGGGCCTGACAGGACTCCAGGCATGCAAGTGTCCTGTCCTTGCGGTTGTACGCCGACAGCAATATCGCAATCCTTACCATCCTAATCAAGTTTAAGGACAGCCATGAACGCGCTTTGCGGGACTTCTACCGTACCTATCTGACGCATGCGCTTCTTTCCCTGCTTCTGTTTCTCCAGAAGTTTCCTCTTCCTCGTGATATCGCCTCCGTAACATTTGGCTGTCACATCCTTCCTGACGGCCTTTACAGTCTCTCTGGCAATGATCTTTGCTCCGATAGCTGCCTGGATCGCGATGTCGAACTGCTGGCGCGGTATCAGCTCCTTGAGCTTCTCACATATCTTGCGCCCGAAATCATATGCATGGTCCTGATGGATGAGGCTCGAAAGGGCATCCGCAGGCTCCCCGTTCAAAAGTATGTCAAGCTTCACAAGCTTTGCCTCCCTGAAGCCTATAAGATGGTAGTCAAACGAGGCATAGCCCTTGGATATGGACTTGAGTTTGTCATAGAAATCGAATACAATCTCAGAAAGCGGCATCTCGTATGTCAGCTCCAGCCTGTCCGCAGTGATATAATGCTGGTTAACCAGCACTCCCCTCTTGTCCAGGCACAGTTTCATGATCGGGCCGTAGAACTCAGCCTTGGAGATTACCTGCGCCCTTATGTACGGCTCTTCAATCTTAGAGATAAGAGTCGGGGCAGGAAGCCCTGAAGGATTATGTACATCTACAACAGCGCCTTGTGTCGTATAGACCTTGTACGAGACATTCGGGACAGTCGTAATGACATCCATCCCGAACTCCCTGAAGAGACGTTCCTGGACTATCTCAAGGTGCAGAAGTCCCAGAAAGCCGCAACGGAAACCGAATCCGAGGGCAAGCGAGGATTCAGGGTCGAACACCAGCGAGGCGTCATTGAGCTGCAGCTTCTCGAGCGAAGCCCTGAGCTCCTCGTACTGGTCCGTCTCGACAGGATACACTCCCGCAAAAAGCATCGGCTTTACCTCCTCGAAACCGGCAATGGCCTCACTGCACGGTCTCTCCACATGGGTAATGGTATCTCCCACCTTCACTTCCGACGCCGTCTTGATACCGGAGATGATATATCCTACACTTCCGCACGGTATCTCATCCTGCGGGATAAGCTTCATCTTGAGCACCCCCACTTCATCCGCCTCATATTCCTTGCCCGTATTGAAGAACTTTACCTTGTCGCCAGTCTTTACAGAACCGTTCCTTACCTTGAAATAGGCTATGATCCCGCGGAATGAATTGAACACCGAATCGAATATCAGTGCCTGCAGAGGGGCATCCGGGTCTCCCTGGGGAGCCGGGATACGTTCCACGATTGCATCGAGTATCTCCTTCACACCCTGGCCTGTCTTTCCGGAAGCACAAAGAACATCCTCAGGCTTGCATCCGAGCAGGTCGACAACCTGGTCCGTAACGACATCCACCATTGCCGAATCCATGTCTATCTTGTTCAGGACAGGGATTATCTCAAGGTCGTGCTCGATGGCAAGATACAGATTGGAGATGGTCTGAGCCTGTATCCCCTGGGTGGCATCCACAACAAGGAGCGCCCCCTCGCACGACGCAATCGCCCTCGACACCTCATATGAGAAATCCACATGGCCCGGAGTGTCTATCAGGTTAAGGACATACTTCTCGCCTCCGTACACGTATTCCATCTGTATGGCGTGGCTCTTTATGGTAATGCCTTTCTCCTTCTCAAGGTCCATGGAGTCAAGCACCTGGGCTTCCATATCCCTGCTGCTCAGGGTATCGGTTATCTCGAGCATCCTGTCTGCAAGGGTGCTTTTCCCATGGTCGATGTGCGCTATAATGCAAAAATTCCTGATATTCTTCATACAAAACCTATAATCATTCCCAGGCCATCAAAATAATGACGGACAAAGATACAAAAAAAAGCAGCTATCATAAACGACAGCTGCCTTGAACAAGTCGGGGTACTGTGACTCGAACACAGGACCCTCTGGTCCCAAACCAGATGCGCTAGCCAACTGCGCCACACCCCGATTATTTTTATTTGGACTGCAAAGATACTCACTTTTTCATAAAGTGCAAAATTTTATAAAAATATTTTCTCTGCAACCCGGAATCTGACCAGAATCTGCGTATCTTTGGCAAAATTTCATGAAGATGATTGAAGCCCGGAACATCGAGAAACACTTCGGACAGCTGCAGGTCCTCAAAGGCATTGATTTCAATGCCGGAAAATCAGAGGTCATATCTATCATGGGGGCCTCCGGAGCAGGCAAATCGACCCTGCTCCAGATTCTCGGCACACTTTCAAGGCCGGACAGCGGCTCACTGGAAATAGACGGGACAGATGTCCTGAGACTCGGACGCGACAGGCTGGCTGAGTTCAGGAACAGGAAAATAGGCTTCGTATTCCAGTTCCATCACCTGCTCCCGGAATTCACGGCTGTCGAGAATGTGATGATTCCGGCCCTGATTGCAGGGCGGTCCGGCAAAGAGGCACGGAAAGCGGCAACAGACCTGCTCGAAGAGCTCGGCCTCGGGGAAAGGCTGTCGCACAAGCCATCCGAAATGTCCGGAGGCGAACAGCAGAGAGTCGCTATTGCACGGGCGCTTGTCAACAACCCCTCTGTACTCTTTGCAGACGAGCCTTCCGGCAACCTCGACAGCAAGACCAAGTCGGAAATACACAGATTGTTCCTGTCCCTGCGGGAACGGCACGGGCAGACAATAGTCATCGTCACACACGACCCGGAGCTTGCGGCAATGTGCGACAGGTCGCTATTTATGCAGGACGGGACATTCCCGGACAACGACAGATAATGTAAAGATGCCGGCAGGGGAATTCAGATTCAAGAGATTTACGGTACGGAACAGGCTTTCTGCAATGAAAGTCAACACCGACGGTGTCCTTCTCGGGGCCTCGATGACTGTCTCGGGAAACGCTGCATCGCTCCTGGACATCGGGACAGGGACAGGGACAATCGCCCTGATGGCTTCTCAAAGGATGTCTTCCGTCTCCGGAAAGTTCATGGTAACCGGGATAGACATTGACCCCGGCTCAGCTGCCGAGGCCGAAGAGAATTTCAGGGACTCGCCATGGGCAGACAGTCTCCAGTCCGTTTGTTCATCCCTTTCATTGTACGCCTCCGGACACAAGGATACGGAAACCGACCATATATTCTCCAATCCTCCATACTATGGAGGAGACCTGAAATCCCCGGATGCCAGACGCTGCAATGCCCGCCATGCAGACTCGCTGTCATGGGCGGAAATAGTGGACTTTGCAGAAAAGTCCCTGTCCGGCCACGGCCATCTGTCTCTCATACTGCCTGCCGACCAGGAAACGATGCTGACCAGATATGCCGCTGCAAGAGGGCTGTATCCGTTCCGCATATTGCGTATCCGTACTGTCACGCGGAAAATGCCGGGAAGGATTGTAGCTGAATTCTCCAGGGTCAGGACTGAAGTTGCCTTCAGCATGCTTACCATACAGGAAGCAGGGGCCTATACACCGGAGTACAGGTCCCTGCTGCATGATTTTCTGACGATATTCTGACCGGACGGGAGCGGCCCGCCTCCCGCAGGCAGGTTACCGGCAATGCTGTCTGCCCGGCTGCCCCGGACGGCCCGGAGCCGGAGGATTGTCCGGACCCCTGTGATGCAGCCTGTGGATCTGTTCCCTCCGGAACTTCTCTTCAGCCAGATACATCTTGGCGACTTTCTCGTCCGGAAGCACCTTCCTCAACGCTGCAGCGCCTTCCGCCTGCAGTTCACATTTCCTGTCGACAGCTGCAAGATAATTGTCGACCGCCCTTGACACCTCCTTGCCGGACACTCCTGCAACGACAAGGGAATCCATTGTACGGTAAGCTTCGATAATATCCTTCTGCGCCTTACGCTTGTTGTCCTGAAGACTGTTGTACACCGGCCAGAATTTCTCGGCCTCCGATGAAGTCAGCTGCATTTCCGCAGTAAGGAATGCTATCCTTTCGTTCCTTACCTGCTCTCTCCAGTCATACCTGTCTCTCTCATGACGATGGGGCTGGGCAAATGCCGCACAGGCAGACGCAAGCAGCATCAGCACTGTTACAATATAAAACTTTCTCATAACTGAAAATATTGGTGTTTCACTCCGAAGTCTCGGAAAAAAACTCCTCGGGCATATAGAAGGCATCCGGGACAGTCTCGGGAATCAGGTCGGAGCATAGATACTCGATATAGAGCTCCTCGATATTCCCGTCATATCCGGAATCAGCCGTCCGGGGCGACAACATGGCAATGACGGCAACTGCAGCCGCTGCCGCAACCGTCACACAGGTCAGGGCCATTCTCCTGACCATCTGACCCGCCGCCCTGCGCCTGCGCACTTTCTGCAGATATTCAGGGGTGCCGATATTCTCAAAATATCCTTCCGGGACTGTAAATGGGAACCTGTTCATGCCTTTATGTTTTTATCCGGCATCTCCTTAGACACCGAAAATCGGAAAAGTTAAAAATGCAGAGGTATTTCATTCCTTATTTTCATGCAGGCGTGATGATATGAAGCCTTGAGCGCCCCTTCGGAAGTATTCAATATCTCGGATATCTGCCTGTAGTCCATATCTTCAAAATACCTCATGACAAACACCAGACGCTGCTTTTCCGGCAGCTTCCGGACAGCCGCCAGAAGCTGTCTCTGCAGCTCATCGCCGTTGAAATACGGGTCCGCCTCAAGCCTTGAAGCAAACACGGAGTCATCAGAGGACAATGAGAGCATGTTTTTCAGTTTCTGTCTTCTCAGGCTGTTCAATGCCTCGTTTGTTGCAATCCTGTACAGCCATGTATAAAGATGCGCCTCCCCTCTGAACCGGGGAAGCGCATTCCATATCTTTATAAGGACTTCCTGGAGCAGGTCGTCCGCATCCTCATGTATTGAGACAAAACCCCTCAGATGCCAGTAAAGCCGCTCACTATAGCTGTGGACAAGCCCGTTGAAGGCGCTTTCATAATCGCCCCCGAGACACAATGACATTATCTCTTCATCGCTCATCCCCTGCACGGCATCAGGTTACCGTTTCCTTGCCATGGCCCTCCGGACGGCATCTGCAATATGGGCCGCATCAAGGCCATATTCCTGCATCAGACCTGCCGGTGTACCTGACTGCCCGAACCGGTCCCCTCCGTTGACGAACTCGACAGGCACCGGACATCCCTTTGCCAGGGCATAGGCCACAGATTCTCCGAGTCCTCCTGCCGCATTGTGCTCTTCGGCACACACGACAGCTCCTGTCTTGACAGCCGAGGCTACCACAGCTTCCTCGTCGAGCGGCTTGACAGTCGCAATATCGACGACTTCGAGGGATACTCCCTCCCTGTCAAGAAACTCTGCAGCCTGAAGCGCCTCCCATACAAGATGTCCGGTTGCAAACACGACCGCATCGGTACCTTCGTTCAGGACAATGGCCTTCCCTATCTGGAAGTCATAGTCCACAGGAGTAAAATTCGGGACTGCAGGACGTCCGAACCTGAGATATACAGGTCCGTCGTATCGGGCGGCCGCAAGAGTGGCAAGCCGTGTCTGGTTATAGTCGCAAGGATTGATTACCACCATTCCAGGCAAGGCTTTCATAAGTGCAATGTCCTCCATCGTCTGATGTGTCGCCCCGTCTTCGCCAAGGGTTATCCCGGAATGCGATGCGGCAATCTTGACATTGGTCCTGCCATATGCGACCTCCTGCCGTATCTGATCATATACGCGTCCTGTGACGAACTCGGCAAAGGAGCCGACAAAAGGCACTTTCCCCGTAATGGCAAGACCGGCGGCTACTCCTATCATATTCGCCTCGGCTATACCGCACTGGAAAAATCGGTCCGGATGTTCATTGAAGAATGCATCCATCTTGACAGAGCTTGCAAGGTCTGCGGCAAGGGCCACTATCCTGCCGTCTTTCTGGCCGGCCTCATAAAGGCCTGCGCCGAAACCGCTTCTGGTATCCTTGTTCCCGGTATTCGTATAATGTTTCATGATAATGATATTCAATAGTCCCCAAGTGTCTCTTCCAGCTGCGACAGCGCCTTGTCGCACTGCTCCTGGTCAGGCGCCTTTCCATGCCACTTGTTTGTCCCGGCCATGAAATCGACACCGTCGCCCATTACTGTCTTCATCAGCATCATTACCGGCTTCCCCTTGCCTGTCATGGACCTGGCCTCAGCAAATGCCCTGAGGATATCATCAAAGTCATGGCCGTTGCCTTCCACGACCGACCATCCGAACGCCTCCCATTTGGACCTGAGGTCTCCCAATCCGGCAATCTTGTCGACATGCCCGTCAATCTGCTGTCCGTTCCAGTCAGTTATCGCTATCAGGTTGTCAATGCCATGATGCGGGGCGAACATGGCGGCTTCCCATATCTGTCCCTCCTCGCATTCCCCGTCTCCGACAAGCACATATACAAGATGCCCGTCATTGTCCAGCTTTTTCCCGAGAGCCACACCTTCGGCAGCGGAGAGGCCCTGACCCAGCGAGCCGGAAGCCTGTGTAATCCCCGGCAGCCCCCTCACTACGGACGGATGCCCCTGCAGCCTGGTCCCGAGCTTACGGAAGGTCCCGAGCTCAGATACGGGGAAATAGCCGCATCTTGCAAGGACCGAATAATATGCCGGGCTGAGATGCCCTGCGGAGAGGATGAACACATCCTGGCCTTTGCCATCGCGTGTCCATGTAGATGGATTGTGCTCCATAACATTGTAATACAGCGCAGTAAGGATATCTGCACTGCTCATCGAGCCTCCGGGATGCCCGGATTTCGCAGCGGTCACCATTCTGATGATGTCTCTCCTGACCTGAACGGAGATTCTCTTCAATTCTTCGGTACTTGCCATCGCCGTCTGTTTTAAATAGGAAATGCTGACTGTACAGGGACATTGACAAGCCCCTGTCAGCCGGCAAAGCTACTTATTTTTTTTCAGTCCATAAAATTATTTTCACTGCCTTTTCCCCTCGGCCTTTCCCCTCCCGCGTGCACGTTTCATAATACAAGGGGAGGCGGCCCGGTCTCACGACATCAGGCCACCTCCTGCATCCGTCATCAAAAGCCGGCAACAGTCCGGAATCAGAGATTCGGATTGACTGTCTTCCACTCGGAAACCGGCGGGATGATATTCAGGCCGATGATCTCGTCGCGCATCTTGCAGAGGTGCTCGTATGATGCATCGAGGGCGGCAATCTCTTCCGGAGTACCCTCAACCTCACCGTAGTGGACGCCTGTTGCATCTATCACTGTCGGCATGGCCATCATCACATTACGATATTTTCCGCTGTTGACATAGCAGCCTGCAGGCCATTCGAACTTCTTTCCGCCCATGGCGGCAGCAATCATCTCCACTGACACATATGCCGGGCTCTGAAACGAAGAGCGTCCGCGAAGCTCTATGATCCTCTTTCCGCCCTGGATGACATTGCCCTTGATCTCTTCCCACCTGACAAGAGGGAGTCTGCTTCCGAGAAGCTCGGAGAAAGGCTTCCCGTCGACAAGGACCTTGGATGCGAACACAGCCATCTGCTCCCCGTGTCCGCCATATGTATGGCAGTTGGCCACCTTGCACTGCTGCACCCCGAACTCCTTGGCGAGGGCGCTCTGAAGCCTTGTGGAGTCAAGTGCGGCAAGAGTCGTGACCTGGCTCGGCTTAAGTCCTGAATGAAGGAGGGTCACAAGCCCGGTAAGGTCGGCCGGATTGAAGATGATGACAACATGCTTCACGTCCGGGCAATATGCCTTTATGTCTTTCCCGAGCTGCTCCGCGATCTCGCAGTTGCCCTTGAGGAGGTCCTCACGGGTCATCCCCTGCTTGCGGGGAGCCCCGCCTGAAGATATGACATACTTCGCTCCGGTCAGAGCCTCTTTCATATCAGTCGTATAGGTTATGTTGGCCTCATCAAATGCGCAGTGATACATTTCTTCTGCAACACCTTCAAGACCAGTCCCGAACGGGTCATAGAGACAGACATTCGGAGTAAGCTTCATCATCATGGCCGTCTGGACCATGTTTGAACCGATCATGCCGGCTGCGCCTACAATGGTCAGTTTGTCATTTGTCAGGAAACTCATAATAATTTTATTTAATGAACTCGTATTTTCACACAGGGTGCAAATATAATAAAAAATGACTATATTTGCACGAATTTAATTTGTGAGACACGTGGAACCTCCCAGTCCAATATTGACAGCTCAGAATACAGCGGATTCAATCTCGGAAGATCCGCTGGCGGACAGAATTTACATGATACTGGACATGGTTCCCGGCGATGAGCCGGGACGTTATCTTGTGTACACCGGCCAGGTGCGCACAGGATTGTCGTATATCGGCATGACCGGAGAGACAATCTCATAGCCGCGTGCATCGGAATGGAAGAAAAATATAGATTTATCATATAATGGGACTATACCTGAGGAAAACCCTGGACAACAAGGCCGAGATATCGGTGTGGAAGATAACCGAGACGGAAGACGAACTGATAAAGCTCAGTTCCACCCCTACTGACGAGATGGAGGAGATATCCCTCATACGCAACGAGAGCCTGAGAAAGCAGAGGCTCGCAGTCAGGGCTCTTCTGAACGAAGTATTCGAGGACAAGGTGTACCTGAGCCATCACGACAACGGGAAGCCGTTCCTCGAAAACTGCATAACCAACATCAGCATAACCCACACGGAAAAATACGTGGCAATCATTACCCATCAGGAAGAGGACCTCGGCATAGACATGGAATGCATCGACCGGGATTTCTCGGCCGTACGGGAAAAAGCCCTGTCCGACGAAGAAAGGGAAGACATAGACGACGATGACGAAAGGCTCGGAGAGCAGCTGGCCATCTACTGGTGCGCCAAGGAAGCCATATTCAAGAGGATGTCGCAGAATAAGGTAGACTTCGCGGAGCAGATACATGTCGGACGGTTCAATCCGAAGGACGAAGGCGAAATTGAGGCCACATTCATCCATAAGGACGGATACGAGGAGGACTTCGAGCTCGGATACATGACCTTCGACCGGCACGTCCTCGTATGGGTTGTAGGATAAAACAATATTGTTATACAAATTTGAAAAATTCAAAATTATCATTATACTATATCGCCTGTTAATCAATAAGTTAACAGGCATTTTTATTGTTTGTTAATAACTTTTACAGTCTCTTTCCCGACAAGATTAGGATATTTGGATTATCTTTGTCATCCCGAGTTCCGGATCCGGTTCCGGACCCGGAATATCAGAGTTTTTAATCAGAGTACGGCAAGGAGACACAAGTGAGGACAGATAAAAATCCTTCCGGTCATCCTTTCCGCATGCAACAATACGTTAGACATGGTAAGGTATGTAATCAAGCGCGACGGAAGAGTCGTGGACTTCGACAAGAGGAAAATCGTTGACGCCATTCTGAAGGCAATGAATGTGACAGACGAGGGGGAGGACATTGTGCTTGCAGCAGAGATTGCAGCCGTAATCTCGAAGATTGACAATGAAAGCATGAGCGTCGAAGACATCCAGGACAATGTCGAGATGGAGCTCATGAAGAGCCCGAGAAAGGAAGTCGCCAAGAAATACATCGCATACCGCAACCAGAGAAATCTTGCGAGAAAGGCAAAGTCACGCGAGATATTCAAGGAGATCATAGAGGCCCAGGCAACCGACGTGACGAGGGAGAATGCCAACATGAATGCCGACACTCCGGCTGGAATGATGATGAAATTCGCCTCCGAGTCGACCAAGTCATTCGTGGACGAATGCCTGCTGTCCGAGGATGTCAAGGAAGCCGTACAGAACTCCTACATACACATCCATGACAAGGACTATTACCCGACCAAGAGCCTTACCTGCGTCCAGCATCCTCTCGACAGGATCCTGAAGAACGGGTTCTTCGCGGGACACGGGGAGTCCAGGCCGGCCAAGCGCATCGAGACCGCCAGCATCCTCGGCTGTATCTCAATGGAGACCGTGCAGAACGAGATGCACGGAGGACAGGCCATACCGGCATTCGACTTCTACATGGCCCCGTTCGTAAGAAAGACCTTCCTGGAAGAGCTCAAGAATATCAGCGAGATGACAGGCATCGACTACAGCCATCTCAAGGACATTGAAATCGACGACTACATCAAGCGTGACCTTATAGGCATACAGGGCGAGGAACGCGTTATACAGCATGCCATCAACATGACCGTAAGCCGGGTGCACCAGTCGATGGAGGCGTTCGTGCACAACATGAACTCCATACATTCACGTGGAGGCAATCAGGTGGTGTTCAGCTCCATAAACTACGGGACCGACACTTCCGCCGAGGGAAGGTGCGTCATAAGGGAAATCCTCAACACCACTTATGAAGGTGTCGGCAACGGCTCGACCGCCATATTCCCTATCCAGATATGGAAGAAGAAGCGCGGTGTCAGCTATCTTCCTGAGGACAAGAACTATGACCTGTACAAATTCGCATGCAAGGTATCGGCAAGACGGTTCTTCCCGAATTTCCTCAACCTCGATGCGACATTCAACAGGCACGAGCTCTGGAGGGAGGACGACCCGGAAAGATACAACTATGAAGTAGCCACGATGGGCTGCCGCACAAGGGTGTTCGAGAACAGGTTCGGACCGAAGACATCAATCGGAAGAGGCAACCTTTCATTTACCACAATAAATCTTGTCCGCCTGGCCATAGAATGCATGGACGAGGCAGACCAGACTGAAAAGATAGGGAAGTTCTTCCACAAGCTCGACTGGGCCCTCGACATTACCGCAAAGCAGCTCTGCGAAAGATACAACTTCCAGAAGACCGCCCTCAAGAAACAGTTCCCGCTCCTTATGGGCGCACTGTGGCTCGGCAGCGAGAATCTCAAGGATGACGACACAATTGAACCGGTAATCAACCAGGGCACACTCGGCATCGGATTCATCGGACTGGCGGAAGCCCTTATAGCCCTTACAGGCAAGCACCACGGCGAATCGGAAGAGTCCCAGCAGCTCGGTTTGCGCATCATAACCTACATGAGGGACAAGGCAAATGAATATTCCGAGAAGTTCCAGCACAATTTCAGCGTGCTTGCGACTCCGGCAGAAGGACTTGCAGGTAAGTTTACCAAGGCCGACAGGAAGAAGTTCGGCATAATCCCGGGAATCACGGACAAGGAATACTACACCAACTCCAACCATGTCCCGGTATATTACCACTGTACCCCTAAGCACAAGGCGGAAGTGGAGGCACCTTACCACGCCCTCACAACCGGAGGACATATCTTCTATGTGGAAATTGACGGGGATGCCACACACAATCCGGAAGCCATAATGGCGATAGTCGACCTCATGGACAAATACAACATGGGATACGGCTCGGTCAACCACAACAGGAACCGCTGCATGGACTGCGGATTCGAGAATGCCGACGAAGACCTTGAGGAATGCCCTAAATGCCACAGCCACAGGATAGACAGGCTGCAGCGCATTACCGGATATCTGGTCGGGACTACAGACAGGTGGAACAGCGCAAAGCTTGCCGAGCTCAAGGACCGTGTCGTCCACAAGTAAAACCTGTCTGATTCCCCGGAAATGACTATCAGGATACTGGACATATTGGAGGAGACCATGGCCGACGGCCCTGGTCTCCGTACTTCAATATACTGTGCCGGATGCCTGCATCATTGCCCCGGATGCCATAACCCGCAGTCCTGGGACATGAACGGAGGAAATCCGATGGAAGTGGACGACATATTGAAAGTCATTCTGGATGACGAGTTCAGCAATGTCACATTTACCGGAGGGGACCCATTCTATCAGGTAGAGGCGTTCACAGAACTGGCCAGGAAGATAAAGGAGAACTCCTCCAAGACAATATGGTGCTACACGGGATTCACAATAGAGGAAATCCGTGCGGACAGCAGGCTGTCAATGATGCTGCCTTATATCGATGTCATCGTTGACGGGCCCTTCATCATGGAGAAAAAAGACAGGGAACTGCTTTTCAGAGGCAGTTCAAACCAGAGGATAATCTATCTGCACGGGAAGGAGGAGGACATCATTCCAGGCACTGTGAAGACAATACCTGTGAAATGAACCTGTTCCTGGCTGTCGCCACTTTCCTTATGTTCCCCGAGGCATCGCATTCAGGACACCAGCCACCACCGAGAAGCACATATTCCAGGGATGCACTGAACTGATGCCCGTGCTCGCAGGTCCAGCCAAAGACCGCGCCTTTTGTGCCGACAAGGTCTTCCGGGCCGAGGAAATGCCCTCCCCTGAATACGGCTGCAGCCTCTATTTCATCTGCATCAAGGGAATATATAGACCTGGACATGTCATATCCCCTGTTCAGTTCGACCACCTCCCCTGCGGCACGGGCCTTATCGATATTCTTCTCCATATACGGCGGACGCATCTGTTCCCAGCTGCGTATACCGAGGAACTCTTCTTCAGAACCATAGTAGGCTTCAAGCTTTTCAGGAGAATCCTTTATCCAGGTCTGAGTGCCGAGCCCATTCTCATATGCAAGAGGCCTCATGAACGCCTTTATCAGGCAAGCCGGGACAAGGCGGGCAAGGGAGAAATACCATGGCAGCCTTGATGTCATCTGCCTGAAATATTCGTCGACAGGGATGTTTGCCCTGAAATGAAGATATTTCTCCAGCTCATCAGCATCAGTATACCACATGCCATGAAAATTACGTGTCGCGAACCAGCGTGGTTCGAACACCTTTTCAACGGAGCTGATACCTATCGGGGACAGCAGACGCTGCTCAAACTCATAGTTTGTCATACGGTACTGCTCCCCGCTGCTTATATTGTAGAATCTGTTCCAGAATTCCTCAGGCACATAATCCTCGCACACATTTGCAAGGACACGGCCGGAATCCTCGATTGTAGCCCATTCAAGGACTCCTTTTATCGGCACATGGAAGGCTATGGGATTGATCTGCCTGAAAATCCCGGGATACAGGATACCTGACTGCCTGAGGGACACCCAGTATTTCAGCCCGGAATCCGCGAATGCCTTTTCTGCACGGCACTTGGACACGGCATACATATCGAACGCGCTTGCATAGACAGGATCTCCCGCACACCCCCAATGGATAGGATAAAGCCTGTCCCCGCACTGCGCCACAGAGCCGATGTACACGACCTTGATGCGGTCTCTGTCCGGCTGAGCCTTGACAGCCCTGACAACATTCTCCGCCGCTGTCACGTTGACCTTAAGGGTCTTTTCCGGATAATAGTCTGCCTTGGGCGAAACCATTCCTCCGACATGGAGGACATAATCCGCTCCGGCGACTCCTGCGAGCACATCTTCATATACCGTCAGGTCTCCCCAGACAATCTCCACATCCGGATCATCCATGTATCTTTCAAGAAGCCTTATGTTCTTTTTGCTGTGTCTTGCCAGGACCCTTATCCTGAAACGGTCCTTCTTCCTGTACAGCTCCTGAAAGCCGGCCCAGCCCATATTGCCGGTGGCACCGGTCAGAAAAACAACTTTTTTCATAGTCAATGATAAATGTCCGCAATCTGCAGACGCAATATATTATTTCTTTCTCAGCCACAGCTCCGGATTCTGCGGTGTCTGGTTCTGCCATATCTGGAAATGCAGCCTGGTCTCTCCATTTATGGTGTCGACCGTACCGATACGCTCCCCTGTCTTTACCTTGTCCCCCGCCTTGACATTATTGCTCTGGAGCTTGCAATAGAAGGAGAAATAATTCCCGTGCTGGACGAGCACGCATATATTATATCCCGGCATAACGACAATCTGCTTGACAACGCCGTCGAATACAGCCCTGACAGCCGCCCCTGGCTGAAGCGCGATATCTATACCGTTGCTGAAAGGCAGCTTCAACCTGGTAAATACAGGATGGTATCTCTGTCCGAACCCTTCCACGACAGGTCCGTCTGCCGGCCACGGAAGAATACCCTTGTTCCTGGAGAACTCGGCTGCAAGCTTGTAGTCTATCACGGCTTCCGGCTTGTCATCCTTTTCCGAAGCACGCATGGCCTCCTCGACAAGCCTCTTTATCTCCCTGTTGAGGGCATCCACCTGTTTCTTCTTGTCGGCCAGCTGCCTCTCGTATTTCCGTCTGTCCTTCTTGAGCTGGGCGGACATTTTCTCCGACCTGGCCTCGTCAGCCTGGAGGGATGCCAGCTCCTTCTTTCTCCTGTCACGCACCTGTTCGGCATCAGCCTTCATTTCCTGGAGACGGGCCTTCTCAGCAGCGAGTTCTGCCTTGGCCTCCTCAATCCTTTCCGCCTGGGCATGGATTTCATCAGCCAGATTGCGGAAATATCCGTACCTGCGGAATGCCTGGCCGAGATTGTCACTGGCCAGAATGTACATATACCAGATTTTCGGGTCCCTGTTCTTGTATGCGCTCCTGACAAGCCTGCCGTAATGCTCGGTAAGGGTGTCAATCCTCTCCTGAAGGCGGTTGATTTTCCTCTGGGCGGTAACCATCCCGTCGGAATATTCCCGTATCTGCTTTTCCGCAGCGGATATCAATGCCTTTCTGTTGGATATCTGCTTCCTGATGAGCGTAAGGTCGGACAGGAGATTCCGGCTTCTGGCGGCATTCGAGGAAATCTGCCTGTCAAGAATGGATATCTCTTTCTCAAGCGCTGCCACCTTTGCCCTGTATGCTTCAGTATCCTGGGCACACATCGCAAATGCGGATATCGCGGCCAGCAACAACGATACAAATATTTTACGGACTCTCATCTTCATCTGTTCATCTCCGACTTCCTCTGCCTGATTTTCTCGTCAAGACCTTCAATCTCCCCGTCATTCCTGGCCTGGGCCTGCATCCAGTATACAAAAGCCAGGTCATATTCCTTCAATGCATACAGGACTTCCGCATAATGATCGAGGATTACGGCGCTGTCTTTCCCGCCATAGAGCATCGCATGCTTGAAGAACGGCTTCGCCTCGAGCGGCTTGCCCTGAAGATAGAGAATCCAGCCGAACGTATCGAGATACGTAGGATTGTCAGGCTCCTGCTCCACGGTAATCTTGCTCATCGCATATGCCTTCTTCAGCTGCTTTCCCTCCATGCTGAGGAAATATGCATAGTTGTTGAGCACCGGGACATACCGTGGGTTGATGCCCAATGCCTTGTCGTACGCCTGATATGCCTTCTTGTTCTCTCCGAGCTGATGGTACATGTCCCCCATGGTGGTATATGCATTCAGTGTCTTCAGGCTATCCCCCTTGCATACTGCCAGGACCGTATCGCAGATGCCCAGCACTTTCCTGTAGTCCCCGAGATTGTAGTCGGCCAGACTCGCCATCTCGAGAAAGGCGGGCTCGGACGGGAATTTCCTGTAGGCTTTCCGCCCCTCGGAAGAAAGCTCTGTCCAGCTGTGGGTATACATGAGCAGCTCGACATAGTTTGCCGTGGCCGACAGACTCTCAGGATACAGCCTCATATTCTCCTGGAAATATCCTGAAGCCTCCTGCGCCCTGCCGGTCCCGTAATAATATATGCCGGCAGCCATCAGTATGGAACTGTCCTTGGGATGGACCGAGATGCAGTCGGTCATGAGTGAATCCAGCTCTGTCGAAAAGGTCTTGAGAAACATCGGGTCGGCACGGCGGAACAGATTCGTAAGGTAATCCCCCTTGCCTTCCGGAGATATCTCCCGGGACCTGATGAACCTCCTCACGAGCGGGAAATATTCGTCATAACGCCTTGTCACACGGAACGTCTCGGCCTTGCCGAGAATTGCCGGGGCATAATCCGGAGAGAGGGACAGGGCTTCATCATATGACTTCAACGCCAGGGAGTCATTATACATGGACATCTGATAGTCTCCGAGAATCGAGAGCACCTGCGGAGATGGATTCTCCCTGCTGAAACTTGCCAGGGACCCGTATGCCTCTTCATATCTGCCAAGCCTTCTCAAAAGGTCGAACCGTGTCAGGGCGACAGCTTCATCAGCCCCGAAAAGGGTCTCGATCTGCGTAAGTGTTCCGAGGGCCTTTTCCGTCTGCCCCTGTGACATATAAAGCTCTATCAGGCTGTAGTAGAGCTCGTTTTTCTTCGGGAAGTCCTTCAGGAGCTCCTCGAACATCGCGGCTGTGAGCTCTTTCCTGTCCGTGGCAGAGTACAGCATCGCAAGCCTGTAACGGTACCAGTAATTGCCAGGGTCAAGCCTGACGGCCTCGGCAAGTTCATGCTCAGCCGCATCCATGTGATTCAGGCAGAACTCCGTAAGGCCGAGATAGTAGTGGGCGGCATCGTTCTCCGGTGCAGTGGCAATTATGCTCCGCAGGATGGCGGATGCACTGTCGAAATCCCTGGCACTGTATTTCTCCACAGCCTCGGCTATCCTGTTCTCAATTATCCGCTCCCTATTGCCCTGGGCATACGAATCGATTGACAACAAGAAAGTTATGACAAATATGGAAATTATGGCGGATACCTTCTTCATCTTGATAATCATATATTCCGGCATTTTTGAAGTTGAAGCCGGATGAATTGCAAAAATAGTACAAAATCTCGTATATTTGCAGGACGCGTCTGAAAGATTTTGGTAACTGTGCAACATTCTGCATATCTGTTGCATCTTTTATTTCGCGGTTGTGTATAAGAAACCTGTAACTGGAGACTGTACTGTGACCGGAGCCTCAGAGCAAGAACTGATTGATCTGTGCATAAAGGGAGACAGGATGGCTCAGAGGGCTCTTTATGACCGTCTGGCATCCCGCATGCTCTCCCTGTGCCTGAGATATGTAGGGGACAGGACAACGGCAGAGGACATAATGCAGGAAGGTTTCGTCACACTGTTTACCAGACTGGACAGTTTCAGGGGACACGGCTCCTTTGAAGGGTGGGCACGGAAGATCTTTGTCAACACCGCACTCATGTATCTCCGTAAGAAGGATGCCCTGAAAATGAGCGACGACATCGATGTTGCGCGCAACCTCAGCACGGACATGGCGTCACAGATGGAAGACATCGGATATCTGGAGCTGATGAAGCTCATCACATCCCTTCCTGCAGGGTTCAGGACAGTATTCAACATGTACGTGATAGAAGGATACTCGCACAAGGAGATTGCCGAGATGCTGGACATTTCAGAGATAACTTCGAGGTCCCAGCTGAGCAGGGCAAGGACATGGCTGCAGAACAAGATAAGAGCAAACAGAAAAGATGCGTGATTACGACGACATACAGTTCGACCTTAAGATCCGTTCAATAGCGGAAAGCGGCGAGGAGGAGGTTCCGTCCCGGATATGGGAAGGAATCGAGTCAAGGCTTGACGCTGCCGGAAAGACAGGGCCGGCAGGAAAGGCCTGGACAGGGAAAAGGCTGCATGTCATGCCTTGGCTGTCCGTTGCAGGCCTTGCCGCTGCATTGACTGCAGCTGCAGTCGTCTTCTCATGGACGCGGGACGTGACTCCGGGAGACAGCACAGGGTCTCTGGCATACGGCAGTACTGACATAGACATCATACGGTCCGTTCCGGCAGGAATCCTGGCGGAAGCGTCGATGCCTGGCCCGGAAGCCATGCCTTATACCGTTGCTGAAATGCCTTTGTCACGGAATACAGCGATGGATGCCGGCCAGGCTACCCCTTCCCATACAGGACTTGGCCATGAGACTGAGACCGGACAGGACCATGAGACTGACCATCCGCACAATGCAGTGCAGCCGATATCCGCAGACACACGTCATACGGACGGACAGTCATCGCGGCACAACAGCGGCAGCCCTGCCGGAGAGCCGGATGCATCTGCATGGACAGACAACGGATTCCCTGAAGACGAAGTAAAGGATGCGCACAGGACTGAAGTGGCCCTGAATATCTTCGGCAATGCACTGAGCAACAAGAATGACGGGGACGGAGGGCCTTCCGGACCGATGAGAAGTCCGGGAATCAATCCTGTAAACCAGCTCCACGAGGAGAATTCCGTCTCTTTCGGCATCCCGCTCTCCTTCGGAGTCGGAGTGAAGATCTCATTTACCCCGAAATGGGCCCTGAGCGCAGGGGTAAACTATTCATTACTGACAAGGACGCTGTCCGGAACTTATTATGACGGGAACGGTGTCGCATATTCCGACCCTGACATCCGCAACAGCCAGCATTATATCGGAATCCCCGTAAATGTGTATTACAACATATTCAAAGGCGATTTTGCAGATGTATATGCCTATGCTGGAGGCACAGTGGAGAAATGCGTCTCTGACAGATATCTCATAGATGCCGGGGGTACGGCCGTGAACTACCATGGGAAAAGCAGGGGCGTACAGCTTTCCGCAGACATAGGCATAGGAGTCGAATTCACCGTAGCCGACCGTCTTGGACTGTACATAGACCCAAGCCTGCGATACTACTTCAAGAGCGCCCAGCCAAAGAGCCTGAGGACCGTCCAGCCGCTGATGTTCGGCTTTGAAGCAGGATTACGCGTAAGGCTCTGACAGCACTGACATCATTTATCAGCCCCTATAATCCGTCTGGCAAGGACATTCGCGCCTACAAATGTCCTGAGTTCCTGACATCCTGTATCCAGGATCGAGTGCCTGTCCCCCTCCCACAATATCGAACCGTCGTGTATGAAATCTATCTTGTCGCCTATCTCCAGGATTGAGTTCATGTCATGGGTATTGATTACCGTCGTGATGGCGTACTCTTCGGTTATTCCATGTATCAGCTTGTCGATGAGACCTGACGTATAAGGGTCAAGCCCGGAGTTCGGCTCATCGCAGAACAGATAGTCCGGATTCATTGCAATAGCCCTGGCTATCCCGACACGCTTCTGCATTCCACCGCTCAGCTCGCTCGGATACTTGTCATCGGCCCCCTTCACATTGACCCTGTCGAGACAGAACCTTGCCCGCTCGATCTTCTGGTCTTCAGTCCAGTCCGTAAAGAAATTCATAGGGAACATCACGTTGCCGAGCACCGTCTCGAAATCAAAGAGGGCACTGCCCTGAAAGAGCACCCCGATATTCTGCCTGAGGGCGGATTTCTCCTCATATCCCATATCCGACAGCTTCCTGCCGCTGTACCATATGTCACCCGAGTCAGGCTCGAGAAGCCCTATGAGATTCTTTAGCAGGACAGTCTTGCCGGAGCCGCTCGCACCGATTATCATATTGCACTTGCCCGGCAGGAAATCAATGCTTATATCCTTAAGGACCTGGAGACTTCCGAAACTCTTGCTCAGATGTTCAACTTTAATCATATCTTTTCCGCGTCAGTCGTCAATACAGCATCAGCTGTGTAACAATAAGGTCAAAAAGCAGAATCAGGATACTTGTCACGACTATCGACTTTGTACTTGAAGTCCCGACCCCGAGAGAGCCTCCGGTCGCATGATAACCGTTGTATGCAGAGATAGACGATATCAGGAAACAGAAGAGCGCCATCTTGAATCCGCTGTAGAACAGATAGAATCCGTTATAGGCGTATTTGATTCCGGTCACGTACTTGGCCGGAGGTATGATATCTGTCATCTCCACCACGGCCCAGCCACCGAGAAGCCCGAGAGCAAGGCTAAGAAGCATCAGGAGAGGACTCAGGAATGTGGCGGACATGACCTTCGGCAGAACCAGGAAGCCGGCTGAATTGACCCCCATCATATCCATGGCGTCTATCTGCCCCGATATCCTCATGCTCCCGATCTCTGAAGCGATGTTGGACCCCATCTTCCCGGCCAGGATCAGGGCGACGACAGTAGAGCAGAATTCCAGCACCAGCGTCTCCCGCACCATGTAGCCGACAAGCATCCTGTCGAGCATCGGATTGGACATGTTGGATGCCGTCTGTATTACCAGTACACCTCCTATGAACACGGAGATTACGCCGACTATGATGATTGAGGACAGGATAAGCTTGTCTGTCTCTATGACAAACTGCTTCCAGAATATCTTCCACTTCTCTGGCTTGCGGAATACCATCTTCAGAAAAAGACAATAGTCTCCGACAGATTCCAAAAATTTCCTGATCATACCGGTCGTCTATGATATGCAAATTTAACCAGATTCTTACTCTTTTCTTTTCTTTTCGCCACATTTTTTTCTTTTTGCCGGTTTTTTCCTTTTTGTCTCCGGATATTCACACAAAAAAATGCTTACTTACATCCATGGAGCACGATGCATCGGAATCAAGGCTATTCCGGTCACAGTCGAAGTCGACATTGCCAGCGGCATAGGCATACACCTTGTGGGGCTTGCCGACCTTGCAGTAAAAGAAAGCCTGCTGCGTACGGTCTCCGCCCTGCAGTTCATGGGCTACAGGATTCCAGGGAAAAAGATTGTCATAAATCTGGCTCCTGCGGACATCAAGAAGAAGGGAAGCGGATATGATGTCCCAATCGCCATAGGGATAATCGCAGCATCGGGACAGGAATACCTCCCCGAAGCCGGCCGATATGTGATGATGGGGGAACTGGGGCTTGACGGAAGTATCCGGAAAGTACCCGGGGCGCTTCCCATAGTCGATGCCGCGTCTGAACTGGGATTCAAGGGATGTATCCTGCCGGAGGAATCCGCAATGGAGGCTGTGGAGCTGGGACAGATTCCGGTCTACGGTGTGAAAGGACTTGCAGATGTGATACGGATCGTATCGGGGCTGGAATGCAATGACCTGCTCGTCCGCCGGAAGATATCGGCTGATAAATGCAGGAAAGACGGGAACATAACGGATTTTGCGGACATCATAGGCCAGGAGGGGGCAAAAAGAGGGCTGGAGATTGCTGCGGCAGGAGGGCACAATGTCATAATGATAGGTGCACCAGGCTCAGGGAAAAGCACCCTCGCAAAGGCTCTCCCTGGCATACTTCCGCCGATGGACATCAGGGAAGCCATCCAGACCAGCAAAATATATTCTGTTGCAGGCCGTGGTAACCCGGACGGCGGGCTTATCTGGGAGAGACCTTTCAGGGCGCCTCATCTCAGCTCCTCGCTGTCCGCCATAATAGGCGGAGGGTCGGACTACATCCTTCCGGGGGAGATTTCTCTGGCACATAACGGGGTACTGTTCCTTGACGAATTCCTCGAAGCGCCCAAGAAAGTGACCGAAGCCCTGCGTGGGCCGCTCGAGGACAGGAAAGTCATCATATCAAGGCTGAAGACAAAGGTCGAGTACCCGTCATCATTCATGCTTGTGGCTGCAACCAACCCGTGTCCGTGCGGATATTACGGGGAGAAGGACAAATGTACATGCACACCGGCCAGACGACAGGCTTACCTTTCCCGCCTGTCGGGTCCCATGATGGACCGGATAGACATACATCTGTGGCTGCATCCGGCCGAGCCGTCAAAACTCGTATCGAGGCCTCAGGCCGAACCGAGCAAGGCTATCGCAGAAAGGACAGCCGCGGCCCGGAAGATACAGAAGGAGCGTTTCGCAGCCGAAGGCATCTTCTGCAACGCGGAAATGACCATCCGGCAGACCGGGAAATATTGCCGGCTGGACAGGGAATGCCAGGCATTCCTGAAAAAAATGATAGGCAGCATGGGATTCTCTGCAAGGGCATGCTCCAAGATCCTGAAGATAGCCAGGACAATCGCAGACCTGGACGGGTCGGAAACCATCTCTGTCCCGCACCTGTCGGAGGCTTCCGGGTACAGATTCCTGGACAAGCGGGATATCTTCGTATGAACATCGGCAAATTTCAGGTGGACGGATGATTGTTTTGCCGAAATATGACAGACTTTCATCCGTTCTGAGTATTTTTGCATAAAATTATCATGACACGCATGAGACAAGAGATAATAATCAGGGACCTGGCCGACCTGCAGAGGGCGGCAGATGAATTCATCTCCCGGATAGGAGACAGCAGGATCATTGCCTTTTTCGCTCCTATGGGCGCCGGCAAGACCACCTTCACGACTGCCATATGCAACAGGTTAGGTGTCAGCGATGCCGTATGCTCCCCAACATTCACAATTATCAATGAATACCGCACAGCTGAAGGGGAACCCCTTTTCCACTTCGACTTCTACAGGATAAACAGGCTGTCGGAAGCAACCGACCTCGGTCTTGACGATTATTTCTACAGCGGCAACCTGTGCATAATCGAATGGCCTGAAAACATTGTGGAACTCCTGCCGGAAGAGACACTCCAGGTGCATATAACCGTCAATCCGGACCAGTCCAGGACCGTATGGTGGGAGTGTGACTGACGCTACCACGCAGATACGGATGTAAAATAGCCGTTGAATCCATAGGTCTCAAGCTGCCCGTCGACCAGAAGTGCAGGGAATATGTCCGCACTTCTCGGATGAAGGGCGAAATACAGATGTCCCTCTCCGGAATATCCGCATGAAGGCCCGAGAAAGATGTAGTCCTCCTCCGCACCGCCAAGGTCCAGGAAGGATGTCCGGTCGAATATGCTGAGCCGTTCCGGGTCTTGGCCGGTATCGAGCATTATATAGCTGATTTCATCCCCGTCTACATAATACTCCTGGACCTCCGTACCGGACTGATAGTTGAAATCCAGCCTGAAATTCTTCCACAGCGAACACATGGCCCCGATGATGTCGAAACATTTCTTCCCGGAAATATAGATGACAGACCCTCCGTCGTAATGGATACGGCAGTCGGAAGTCTCCCTTGCAGACCCTGCATCGACAGAATAGACACTGTCTCCCCTGTACATGACATGCCCCGGCATCCCTGCCAGCCTTGCAGTATAATATACCGTCCCGCCATGCAGCAGGATGTCATCCACACATTCCACATCCTCGCCTGTCCCGACCGGAGAAGCATTGCCGTCCCTGACTATATAATAGCGGTTTCTGACACCGTCAGATGTCGCGACTGGGTCGACATATGCAAACCAGAGCTCTCCGTTGTCGACCTCCAGCCCTGTCATCAGGTAGCCGGCTGTCTTTACCATCATCAGCTTGCCGTTCCTGCGGTATGTCCACCCGTCCCCGGTCCTGGGCATGCCAAGGGTATAAACATCGTCGTCTATGACCTGGAAGCCGCATATGAGCTCCCTGTCGGGATAACGGAACATTTCATCTCCGTCCTTCTTTATGACGGTCTCCGATTCCGTCGAATAGTCCGTATAGAGATGTCCCCCGAAACATCTGTGCATATCGGCATCCGAAGCCACCATGTCCCTGTCATCGACATCCAGCTCCACTATCCTCTCCCCGTCCTTCATAAGGAATACGGTACAGGCGACATAGCCATAATCGCTGTCCGCTTTCCAGTCATATCCCTCCGGATACTCCACTCCCGTCACATACAGCTCCTTAGGTCTCTCAGGCAAATGAGTGGAGCCTCCTCCTGCCGTATCCTGCACATGACCCGGTATATCGGCAGGCCTTTCCAGCTCCACCGTACCGCATCCGGCCGCCTGCACCAATATGCCTGCAACACCAATGACACATGTCAACACACATGACTTCTTCATCCCGACTGATTTTTGAATGCCGGAATATCCATGACCATACCTGATGGCAAAATAATGCAAAGCCAGGCATATCCCGAAATTTTCCGCCACAAATCCGGGAATTATGCCACAGTTTGCTTTTTTTTAAAATGATTTTCTTTTTTTGTATCCAGATTATTTCCCCGACTTCTCATACAGGGCAAACAGGGCCGACCCGCTTCCCGACATCGATGCATAGACCGCCCCGGAGTCATACAGGGATTGCTTGACTGATGCAAGTATCGGGTACCTGCCAAAGACGGTCTTCTCGAAATCATTGACCAGCAACTTCTTCCATTCGCACACAGGGGCAGCAAGGGCCTCCCTGAGAGGTAATTCTGGCACATGCGGAACAATCCCCCTGTATGCATCGGCTGTCGGGACAGATATGCCGTCAGGAGCGACTATCTTCAGTTCAAGGCCATCAAGGGCAGGAATATCGAAATCAGAAAGGATATCTCCTCTCCCCTCTCCGAACATGGGGCGCCCATAGATGAAAAATGCACAGTCGCTGCCGAGCCTGGCAGCATATGCTGCCATCGCGCTTTCATCGAGACCAAGTGAAAAAAGCCTGTCCAGCTCCCGTATGGTAAATGCGGCATCGGCCGAACCTCCTCCAAGGCCGGCCCCGACCGGGGAAAGCTTCTCGAGGAAAATCTTTACCGGAGGAAGCCCGAAATCACTGTCAAGAAGAAAATATGCCTTTGCACAGAGGTCTTCAAGCGGATTCCAGTCAATCCCTTCTTTCCTGGCTATTGTAATCATCAGCTTGCCGTCCTCCGACACGGCCTGCACAAGACGTGTATCCCCGTCAGAATGAGCATCTCCCCCATACCGGGAGAAAAGAGAGGCTGAAGTACGGCTCCAGTCATCCCCGTCTATTATTTCCAGGACATCATGATACTCATCCGAAGGGACAAAAAGTGTCTCGAGGTCATGATATCCGTCAGACCGCTTTCTCAATACATTCAATCCGAGATTGACCTTGACACAGGGGTATACCGTCATATCTTGCCGTATTACAGATAAATACTTTGAAGGCTGCCTACAGGCGCCTTATCGCCTTTTCCGTCTCTGATTCGACCTCTTCCCTGAGGGCAGGCTCAGGAATATGCCCGAACACCGGAGAGACAAATGACAACATCTGCAGAACCCTTGCCTCCTTGAGGGAAATACCTCTTGAACGCATATAGAACTGCTCCTCCTCATTCAGCCTGCCGATAGTCGCGCCGTGGGAGCACTTTACATCATCGGCATATATCTCCAGCTGCGGCTTCGTATCCACCCTGGCGGTATCAGTGAGCAGAAGATTGTGGTTCTCCTGATAAGCCTCCGTCTTCTGGGCATCCTTGCTGACAATGATTTTCCCGTAGAAATCAACTCTTGACGAGCCTCCGGCAATACCCTTGAACAGCTGCCTGGACGAACAGTGCGGCACCTTATGGTTCATATCCACGCATATCCTCACATTCTCCTCATCAGGACAGAGATAGATTCCCTGCACGGAACATTCGGCACCGGGACCTTCCATATCCACGGTAAGATGGATATCACAGCTGACTCCGGGCATTACGATTACCGTGATATCTGCCTTAGAGCCTGCACCCATTACAAGATGCCCGACAGGCAGGGAAGTCTCCGATGCCTCACGCAGCATGAACAGCTTCCGGAGGCTGTCGCCAGGGGCCAGCGTTATGACTCTGTTTCCTTCCATACAAGCCTCCTGCATCAGTTTATGGAATCATATCCCTTCTCCTCTATCTCAGCTACGAGCTCCTTTCCGGCAGACCTGACAATCCTGCCATCCTTGAGGACATGCACTGCATCGGGAACGATATAGTCAAGGAGCCGCTGGTAATGTGTAATCACAATCGCGGATTTCTCCGGCGTATGGAGTGCATTCACTCCGTTGGCTACAATCCTGAGTGCGTCCACATCGAGACCGCTGTCTGTCTCGTCGAGGATTGAAAGCGCCGGATCAAGCATGGCCATCTGGAAAATCTCATTGCGCTTCTTCTCTCCTCCGGAGAATCCCACATTGACTTCCCTCTTCGAGAATTCAGGCTTCATCTGTACAAAGGCCATCTTCTCCCTCATCATTTTCAGGAAATCCCCGGCCTTGAGAGGTTCGAGACCTTTCGCCTCACGGTGGGCATTTACCGCAGTCTTCATGAAATTCGTGATGGACACTCCCGGTATCTCCACAGGATACTGGAAAGACAGGAAAATCCCGGCCCAGGACCTCTCCTCAGGAGACATCGCGAGCAGGTCCTTGCCCATAAAGGTTACCGACCCGCCTGTAACGGTATAGTTTTCCCGCCCGGCAAGCACGGCTGACAATGTGCTTTTACCGGCTCCGTTCGGGCCCATAATGGCATGTATCTCCCCTTTCCGTATCACAAGGTCGACCCCCTTGAGAATCTCCTTGTCATCGATTGAAGCCCGCAGACCTTTTATTTCAAGCAATATATCACTCATAATCAATATATAACATTCTGTTCAACATAATCAGGACCCCGATATCCGCCTCCCCGTCAGGCATCCTTCCTGTAAAGCCTGTACCAGCTGTAAAGGGATGCGACCCCGTTAACCAGGTAAAGTCCGGACACTATCGGCATGAATACATGGCCGACAGATATATGGAGCATCATCTGGGTCACGTTCACAAGCAGCCATGCCACCCAGCAGTCCCACTTCTTCAGTGCGGAAAGGAACTGTGCGACAAGGATGAGTACAGTCACGCATGCATCCAGGTACGGTATCGGGTCCGACGGGAACATCCCGACACACCACCTGTTGCCGAGCTGGCTCAGAAGCCATCCCCACAGCCAGGCGATAACCAGCACCGATACGACCGCAGCGACTCTCTGAGGCCATGTCAGCATCGAGACCCTAAGCGCCCCATGGTCCTCGGAACTCTCTTCGTTCCTGGCGGGATGCGTCCAGCGGTAATGCCCCAGTATGTTTATTGCCAATGATACGGGCTGCAGCAGCAGACTGGCGTACAGATGCTTGTTCCAGAACATGAAGAACAGGGCAACAGTATAGAGATACCCCACCCAGAAATTGTATTTGCTGTTTCGGCCCGCAAGAAAGACACAGGTCAGTCCCAGCACGGAAGTGATCAGGTCAATCAGCAGTACGGGAGTATCCGCACCTATCGTAAACAATGAATAATTGAGAAATTCCTTCATATCTGTATCCTGTATGAGCCTTCATGCACGGAGACTGCCTGCTATCCAACTGCCCCTTCGAGAGAGACCTGCAGCAGTTTCTGGGCCTCTACGGCAAACTCCATAGGCAGCTTGGAAAGCACCTCGCGTGCATATCCGTTGACAATCAGCCCTACCGCCTCCTCAGGTCCGATTCCGCGCTGGTTGCAGTAGAACAGCTGGTCTTCGCTTATCTTTGATGTTGTGGCCTCATGCTCGACCACAGCTGTCATGTTCGCATTCTGTATATCCGGGAATGTATGGGCACCGCATCTGTCCCCGATAAGCAGGCTGTCGCACTGGGAATAGTTGCGGGCATTGTCGGCCCCCGGTAGCATTTTAACAAGCCCCCTGTAGCTGTTCTGGCTGTGCCCTGCCGATATGCCTTTGCTGATGATGCGGCTGCGTGTATTCCTGCCGACATGTATCATCTTGGTGCCCGTATCGGCCTGCTGCCAGTTGTTGGTCACTGCCACAGAATAGAACTCGGACGACGAATTGTCCCCCTTGAGTATCGTGCTCGGATATTTCCACGTGATTGCAGAACCTGTTTCCACCTGGGTCCACGACAAGTGGCTGCCGCTACCCTTGCATATTCCCCTCTTGGTCACGAAATTGAAGATTCCACCCTTGCCTTCGGCATCTCCCGGATACCAGTTCTGCACTGTCGAATACTTCACTTCCGCATCCTTTTCCACCACTATTTCCACTACGGCCGCATGCAGCTGGTTCTCGTCGCGCATAGGCGCCGTACACCCTTCCATATAGCTGACATATGATCCCTCGTCGGCGACAATCAGGGTCCTTTCAAACTGCCCGGTACCTCTGGCGTTGATCCTGAAATAGCTTGAAAGCTCCATAGGGCAACGCACGCCTTTCGGGATATAGCAGAAAGACCCGTCACTGAATACCGCGGAATTGAGCGCAGCATAGAAATTATCTCCGACAGGCACTACCGATGCAAGGTATCTGCGCACGAGGTCCGGATGCTCCCTGACAGCCTCGGAAAATGAGCAGAAGATTATACCCTTGTCCGCAAGAGCCTTCCTGAAAGTCGTGGCGACCGACACCGAATCAAACACGGCATCGACGGCAACTCCTGCAAGAGCGGCACGTTCGTTCAGCGGGATTCCCAGCTTGTCGAATGTCTTTTCAAGTTCCGGGTCGATTTCCTTGGGCCTGTCGCTGTCCTTTTTCGGGGCAGCATAATAAATTATGTCCTGGAAATCAATCTCCGGTATCTGGAGATGGGCCCATGCCGGCATCTTCATCTTCTGCCAGCGCCTGAAGGCATCCAGCCGGAAGTCGAGCAGCCATTCCGGCTCGTCCTTCTTTGCGGATATCAGCCTTATTATGTCCTCGTTCAATCCCTTAGGGATGAATTCCTGCTCTACGTCAGTGACAAAACCGTGCTCGTACTCCTGGCTGGCTATATCCTGCAATATATCTTTTTCTGTCCTCTCGTCCATACATACTGCTTTTGTCAGGCGGATGCAGCTTGCCGCCAATCCGGCTGTCCGGCTGCATCTTACCGCCGGAATCTGCAAATATAGCAATATATTTCCATAATTCAGCCCTGCCGCTCCGTGATACAATATCCGGAATGACAGGGCTGTACCATATGAAGTCCCGCGGATGCCGCAAAAGGGCGGTCTCCGGGACAGATGCGTCAGTGAATCCAGACGGTAAGTCCGGCCATGACAATCGATACCATGCTCATAAGCTTGACAAGGATATTAAGGGATGGTCCGGACGTATCCTTGAACGGGTCTCCGACAGTGTCTCCCACGACCGTAGCCTTATGGCATTCTGAGTTCTTCCCTCCGAGATTCCCCTCTTCCACATATTTCTTGGCATTGTCCCATGCTCCACCGGAATTGGCCATGAATATGGCGAGAACAAAGCCGGACCCGAGCCCGCCGATAAGCAGGCCCATGACACCTGCAACACCGAGGACAAGTCCCACCACGACAGGGACAATGATAGCTATAAGGGACGGCAGCAGCATCTCATGCTGGGCGCCCTTTGTCGAAATCTCGACACATCTGGCATAATCGGGCACCGCTTCCCTGGTAAGGATACCCTTTATCTCGCGGAACTGGCGACGCACCTCCTCGACCATCTTCTGCGCGGCACGGCCTACTGCATTCATTGTAAGGCCGCAGAAAAGGAACGACATCATTGCCCCGATGAAGACACCGACAAGGACAGACGGATTCATCAGATCCACATGATAATGCGCCATCAGGTCTGGTATGGTGGCTGAGGCGGCATCTACCAATGTCCCGGCGGCACCGGTTATCTGTTCCCCTGCCCGGTCAAGCGCAATCTTTATCTCTTCCATATATGAGGCGAGAAGCGCAAGGGCGGTAAGTGCAGCCGAACCGATTGCGAATCCCTTTCCGGTAGCGGCCGTAGTATTCCCGAGAGCATCGAGGATATCGGTCCTGCGCCGTACTTCAGGGTCCAGTTCACTCATCTGTGCATTTCCTCCCGCATTGTCGGCTATAGGGCCGTAGGCATCTGTAGCAAGAGTGATTCCGAGTGTGGACAGCATGCCGACCGCCGCAATGCCTATGCCGTAAAGCCCGATGCTGAGATTCTGGGCCGAAAGCATGTTCGCCATGTCAAAGTTAATGGCACAGAGGTAGGACAGGAGAATGGCCACAGCGATGGTAATGACCGGTATCGCCGTAGAGATCATGCCGAGGCCGACCCCGGATATGATTACGGTCGCAGGCCCTGTCTTGGAGCTTTCCGCAAGCTTCTGCGTAGGCTTGTATGAATGCGAAGTGTAGTACTCCGTCGACTGTCCTATGATGACTCCGGCAAGCAGGCCGACTATCACTGAAAACGAGATGCCGAGCCAGTTGTCAATCTTCAGGAGCCAGAGCACCGCGAATGTGGCGACGGCAATCAGCACAGCACTGAGGTTTGTGCCGAAGCCGAGAGACTTGAGCAGCTGGCTCATGCCTGCACCCTCCTTCGTCCTGACTGTATATATCCCGATGATGGAAAGTGCGACACCGACCGCAGCTATTATCATAGGGGCAAATACCGCCCTGAGCTGCATGTCTTCCCCGAACCCGTAGAAAGCGGAAGCCCCCAGGGCCGCAGCGGCAAGAATCGACCCGCAGTATGATTCATACAGGTCGGCCCCCATCCCTGCTACATCGCCCACATTATCTCCGACATTGTCTGCAATAGTGGCCGGATTACGCGGGTCATCCTCAGGAATGCCGGCCTCAACCTTTCCTACAAGGTCTGCCCCCACATCAGCAGCCTTTGTATATATTCCTCCGCCGACACGTGCGAACAGGGCCTGGGTCGAGGCGCCCATTCCGAAAGTCAGCATGGTCGTAGTGATCGTGACAAGTTTCTGCGGGCCGGTGGCATCGATGAACTGGTCGAGTACGATATACCACAGGGATATATCCAGAAGCCCAAGACCTACAACGGTAAGTCCCATGACCGCGCCTGAACGGAAGGCCAGCTTCAATCCCGAATCCAATGAACGCATGGCGGCATTTGCCGTCCTTGCAGAGGCATAGGTCGCGGTTTTCATCCCGATAAAACCTGCAAGTCCCGAGAAGAACCCTCCTGTCAGGAATGCGAACGGCACCCATGGATTCTGCACATTGAATCCGTATGCAAGTACCGCAAAGAATACGGCAAGCACCACGAAGACAATCGTAACGACCTTGTACTGCTGTTTAAGATAGGCCATAGCCCCCTTCCTGACATACAGGGCAATCTCTTTCATTGTGGCCGAGCCCTCGCTCTCCTTCATCATCTGCCGGAAGAAAAGCCAGGCAAAGAACAATGCCGCCACGGCAGCGGCAGGCACCAGATAGAAAAGGTTAGTCATATCTATACTTATTGGTTTATATTCAAAGCGCGTAAAGATAAGAATATAAATCTACACTCCGAAATTTTTATAGATGAAGAATGGAGACCCGAAAGGTGTATTCCCCTTTGAGTCTCCATCCCGAAAAAATCACTCTGACAAGGCCCTGTCAGTCCTCCTTGTGGAAGAACCACCCGTCCCCGAACGGCACCCTGCTGCCGTCTTCATCGACAAGAGCCAGGGTAACACGTCCACCGTTATAGTCAAAATAACGGAGTTCAAACGGATGAAGCCCTGCAGACATGGCTGCCTGGCCGGTCTTTTCAATGAGGGTATGCTCGCCGTCATTGTCAATCACAAGACGCCCGTCAATACGGAGCAGGCTTCCGTCATTCGAAGCAAGGGCAAATGTATATATGCCGTCATGCGGAGCATTGAAATACCCCTTGAATATAATGCCTGTAGCCCTGCGGCCCTTGGCCACGTCAGGGAACTGCACCGTATCCACGACACATTTCCCGTCAGGCACGGCACCGGCAATGGCATCGCACTTCGGGAAGCGTTTGAAATACCATTCGGTATGAAGCCCCGGCTTGACACCCTCGACCTCGACAGGCTCGGCATAGCCGCATTTATCATATGCTATCCTTACCCAGTCGCCAGTGCGGCCGTCAGCATGGAATGCCCTCACTGTCAGCACAGCATCGTCATAGAAAGTGATCGGGCCCGTATATACCGGGGATTCCGTGTCCGGGACACTGTCGTCAAGAGTATAGCGGAGTATAGCTGACGGCAGCGGACATGTGACAGTCGAAGATATGGAATCCGTGAACACGCAGAACTCGTGGAAATTCTCAAGTGTAGGTATACGGTAGTTTATACCCTGGGCGTCAAGTCTCTCGCAATAGCGGTACAGGCGCGGGATCATCGTCCTGTCGCTGACTGTCTCCGGAGGACACCAGCCTTTTTCGGCAACAATCAGCAGACGCGGATAGAACATGTACTCCACCCTCGACCATGACGGCACCCTTTCCGTCCATACATTGCCCTGGACTCCGAGAATCCGGCTCTTCTGTTCTGCAGAAAGCGAATCCGGCAGCATATCATAGTTGCTTGTACGGATAAGCGACCCGGAATCCTCTTCAAGAGAGAAATAGAACCATGACTGAGGACAGAGTATCACATCGCATCCGAGGGCAGTGGCATCCGGCACGGACTCAGGCATCCACGGTCTCCACCACATTATGGTCGTAGACGGGGTTACCTCTCCCTGAAGGAGCTCGTCCCATCCGATCATGCGCTTTCCGTTGGCCTCGAAGAAATCCTGCATGCGGTGTGTAAACCATGCCTGAAGGGCATGACCGTCAGCAAGCCCCTCTTCCTTCATGCGTGCCTGACACAGAGGGCAGCGGTTCCAGTTCTTCATATTGACTTCATCGCCTCCGATATGCACATATTCATAAGGGAACAGCTCGAATACCTCCTTCCATACTTCCTCACAGAAGTCCAGGACATCATCCTTGCCGAGACACAGCGGAGAAGAGAATGCCTCCCCGGTCCATGTCTGAGGCTCGAAACATGTCAGTTCCGGATAATGCTCTATCGCCTGGAGGAAATGTCCCGGCATGTCAATCTCAGGAATCACGTCTATTCCGCGTGCAGCGGCATAGGCAACAACCTCCCTGATGTCATCCTGTGTGTAGAAGCCTCCGTAAAGGGTACTGGAACCCTCCGTCCGCAGATATTTCTCCGGCAGAAGATAGTCCGGATTACGCTGTGCGGCTGCCCGCTCCAGACAAATATCGTCATGTTTGTTGAAACTCCTCCAGCCGCCTTTCTCCGTAAGGTCCGGATATCCCTTGATCTCGATGCGCCATCCCTGGTCATCGGTCAGATGCCAGTGGAACTTGTTGAGCTTGAGCTGGGCCATCTGGTCGAGCATCATGAAGATTTCCTCCTTGTCGAAGAAATGCCTGCTGACATCGAGCATTACACCCCTCCAGCCGAACACCGGCTTGTCCTCAATCCTGACACAAGGTATTTCAGGGCCGCTCACGGCTTCTGCAGGAAGCAGCTGCCTCAAAGTGGCGATTCCGTTGACAACGCCCCTGTCAGAGCCGCCGGAAATGCTGATTCCCGATTTCTTCACTGAAAGGGCATACTCCTCTGGAGCCATTGACGGATCCGTTGAAAGCCGGACATATCCGGAGGCATCTTCCGTGACGGAAGTCTCCGCATATGGGGAAAGAGCCTCGGCAAGATATGCTGCCTGAGGGACAAGCCCCTCATCATCAGCCGATATGACAAGGCTTTCAGGGAGCTGGCAGGTGCCGGCATGCCATGATACATGCAAAGGCTGCGGAATCAGCACCGGGAGCTCGTCGGCCGACGGACCTCCGCAGGCACACAATGCCAGTGCCGCAATAATTGCAGCACCGGCCTTTTCATTCATAAATCTCTTCATCGGTCATTCATGTTTGTGTAATCCTGGACCCATTCAAGGCCTGTCGCATCTCCGTAATTTACCTTCCAGTTGTTAAGGGACAGGTCTCCGGCATCCGAATACTCGCACCGGCCTTCGTGCCCGTTACCTGTTGCATCGGCAAAAGTACAGCCCTTGCCTTCGTCCATTCTCCAGTAGCCGACCAGACCTTCGCTTGCAGGGTCGACACTTGTCATGTTGTTGACCAGCTGGCTTGCAGAGCGGGCGACATTCCAGAGGCGCACTTCCCTGAAGGAGATTTTCGCAGCATCAGGGTCGACACCGAAGTTCGCAGGCTGAGGAAGCAATGAGAAGTAGCTGAACTTAAGCGGCGGATTTGCCGGAGTCGCACTCTTCGAGCCGGCTTCCGTCCCGTCGATGTACAGACGTGTCACGGACCCGTCAAAAGTTATTGCGACATGCTGCCATACTCCTGCCTGATTCCTGATTGTAGAATTGACTCCCGGCCTTGCAATGGTCATCATCAGAAGCCTGTTATTCGGCCATTCACTGTTAAAGGTCTCGAACCTGAGCGCCATCCTGTTTGCAAGAGCACCATTATCCAGGGCAGCTATCATGAACGGATTGGCGAACTCGCTGAATTTATACACATACATCATGAACTCGAATGTATACTGGTTGAACTCTACATTCTCCCCTACATCGAACATTACACGGTTGAGCTTCTGCGTCTCGATCGTCTCCGCATATTCGGAATTGAAGACAGGGACAGGCATTATGCGGCTCCAGCTGCAGACAAGCACGAATTCGGACTTGCTCTCCATTACCATCATGTCCCCTCCCGTACAGCGGAGTCTTACCGGGATGGCATATGTCACTCCGGACTCCTTCATCTCGTCATTATACGACATCTTCACCTGTACCGGAGAAGCCGACACCTGGTCCACAGCAATCTCTACCGTCTTCTCCGAGAAGCCGTATGCAGATTCAGGCATATTGATATAGGATGTCCCGTTCAGTTCATTATAGCGTGTCAGCACCTCCGGGTCGACCTCGAATGTGAACGACAGGTCGGACGCTGCCTTGCTGCCCAGACGCGCTGTCAGCGTGGTCTGTGCCACCTCATCATTCGCAATATTCAGGATTACACTTGAAGCATTGTATGCCTCGGCAATATAGGCCGCATTCTCTATCGGCTTCAGCTTGGCATCATTGCATCCGGAGACCGCGAATATGGCCCCGGCCGGAATGAATGCCAGACAAAAATATTTGAATATCCTTTTCATATCCGTTTCCTCCTATTCTTTTTCCTGTCCGAGACGGTTCATTGCCGTAATCGCCCTGCGGTAGTATGAGTAGCAGTCGTTGCGGAAGTCATTCTGCATGTAATATGCTCCGAAACCGCCTTTGCGATAGCCGTTATCAGGCTCCCATATGGCCATTCCATACAGGGAATTGGTGGTGGTGCCGTCCTTAAGTGTCATCGGCACCCCGCCCTGGCTTGCATATGACGTGTTCTCGAAATTCTCCGTCACAATCGTCTTCTTGGTAATGAGTTCCTTGTCAAGCACATCCCCGAAAGCCGTGACCAGGCCGTTCAATCTGGAGTCAAGCGATGCCTGCCGTGTACACGTATATGTCTGGAGAATGAAATAGTCGAAGCAGTCTATGGTCTCCTTAGGCATAAGCGATACCTCTCCGTCCACTATCAGCATCTTGCCGCTTGTGGATTTCGGGCCGAGCCGCTTGCTGCACTCGTCCACGAACCAGTTTACCCTCTGGGCCGGAGTGGTACCGGCATAGATTTCGCCCTGCTCGGGTATTTCTTCGATAGTGCTGACTATATTCCCGTAATGGTCCCAATATGACGGCTCGAAGTCGATGTCAAGTCCGTCATACCCGTTTTCAAGTACAATGTCAACAAGTGCATTGGCATACTTGCGCAGGGCGGTCTCGATCTCCTCCGGTGTCGCATCATCTGTCCAGCCCCAGTAGAGCCGCCTGAGCCTTACAATCTCATCATCGCTTTCCGCATCTGCAGTCACTTCGTCAGGCGTGGCATTGAGACCGATATTTGTCAGCAGGGTAGTGACAACGACCTTGGTCCCCTTCTTTTCCCTTACTGAACGCATCTCGGCCTTCTGGGCCTCATCAGGAGTGAATGGCGACCAGATGGCAACCATATCGACACTGTCCGGCACTCCGCTGAGGCTGGCAAATGTCGTGGCAGCAGTAGGATTCCAGCCTCCGAGCCAGCCGAAGGCAATCGAATGGTCAGATGCCTTGTAGGCGCGCAGAGCCTCATA
>CALUTW010000009.1 GCA_944323805.1 uncultured Bacteroidales bacterium
ATGATTTTCTTGACAAGAGGATTCTCCATATTGACGGTAATGTTATATGAAGCCGGCATCTCACCATAGAAATTCATCCCTCCGCCAAGTGCGGACATCTCTCGGTATCGGCGCATGAACTCCGACTGTGTGATGAGGATAGGAGATGCATCTTCTCCCATATTGTCCGCCGTCACATAATAATTGTTTTCCTTCGGCAGGACATACTGGAATATGGTATTGAGGTCCGCCTTCTCGTCATCACTCATTTCAAGCTTCATCTTATCCTCCTTCGGGATAAGGTTGCCGATGCTGTCAGAATCCACGCGGGCGAAACGGGAATTCTCCACCTTCATCTCCAGCAGATTGACAAAATGCGAATCAAGCTGGCAGTCCATCAGCAGCACATCATAGCCTTTATTCTTCGCAGCCTCAATATAAGGATATTGCGCCTCGACATCGGTAGCATACAGGAATACGACCTTCTTGTCCTTGTCTGTCTGTTCCCCCTCGATAGCCTTCCTGTAGTCATCTATACTGAAATATTTGCCGTCAGTGTTCTTGAGCAGGCAGAATTTCATAGCCCTTTCGCAGAATTTCTCGTCGCTCAGCATACCGTATTCGATGAAGAGCTTGAGATTGTCCCATTTGTTCTCGAGGGCCTCACGCTCATTCCTGAAGATTTCCTCCAGCCTGTCAGCCACCTTACGGGTAATGTAGCCGGATATCTTCTTGACATTGGCATCGCTCTGCAGATAACTTCTCGAGACGTTCAACGGAATGTCCGGAGAATCGATTACACCGTGAAGCAGCGTAAGGAAGTCAGGAACGATATTATCCACCGAATCCGTGACAAACATCTGGTTGCAGTAGAGCTGTATCTTGTTCCTTGTAATCTCCATCTTGTCCTTGATCTTAGGGAAATAAAGGATACCGGTCAGATGGAACGGATAGTCTACATTGAGGTGGATATGGAACAGAGGCTCGTCCTGCATAGGATACAATGCCCTGTAGAACTCCATATAGTCCTCTTCCTTAAGGTCGGACGGTTTCTTTGCCCACAGAGGTTCAAGCTTGTTGATGACATTGTCCTTGTCCGTATCGACATATTTGCCGTCCTTCCATTCCTGCTCCTTGCCGAAGATCACAGGGACAGGCATGAACTTGCAATACTTGTCCAGAAGGGTCTGGATACGTCCTTTTGTGGCAAATTCAGCATCCTCGTCATCGATATACAGGGTTATTTCAGTTCCCCTGGAGGTCTTGTCGCTGTCTGTCATCTCATATTCAGGGCTGCCGTCACAGGACCACCTGACCGCCTTGGACCCCTCCTTCCATGACAAAGTGTCAATCGTAACTTTCTTTGACACCATGAAAGCCGAGTAGAACCCGAGGCCGAAATGACCTATGATATTTCCTATCTGGTCCTTGTATTTCTCAAGGAATTCCCCTGCACTTGAAAACGCTATCTGGTTGATGTACTGGTCCACTTCCTCAGCGGTCATGCCGAGTCCGTTATCTATGACTTTCAAAGTCTTGGCATCCTCATCAAGGACAATGCGCACATTCAGGTCCCCGAGCTCCCCCTTGAACTCGCCTGATGCTGCAAGCGCCTTCATCTTCTGGTCGGCATCGACCGCATTCGCCACGAGTTCACGCAGGAAAATCTCATGGTCCGAATAAAGAAACTTCTTGATTACCGGGAAAATATTTTCCGTGGTAACGCCTATCTTACCTTTTGTCTCACTCATAACTATTTTATTTTTGTTGTTTCCAGGATAATTCCGGTCGGGCTATCAGTCAAATTGTGTTCCAGCCCACGGTCCATGACAATATGTCAGTCCTGCAGGTGCACCGCCAAAAGAAGCCGGCGGGACAAAGTCTTGCCGACAGCCCCGCGGGACTTCTAAATGTACCGGAAATACGTTATATTTGCGATGGCTTTACTGTCACTTCAATGGAAAAATTCAAAGGGAAAATACTTGCGGTCGATGACAACGCAGGAATAAGGGCTGCACTGGAAATACTTCTGCCGCTCCATTTTACAGAAGTGAAGATAATCCCGTCGCCGAATGAACTCATATCACAGGCTGAAGGTTTCAGGCCGGATGCAGTACTCCTTGACATGAATTTCCACAGGGACATAAATACCGGCAATGAAGGGCTCTACTGGCTGACCGAGCTCAAGGGCCGGTTCAAGGACATCGAAATCGTACTGTTTACAGCATATGCCGATGTAGCCCTCGCCGTGGAAGGCATGAAACGCGGAGCCTTCGATTTTGTCGTCAAGCCATGGGACAACGACAAGCTGATATCCACACTCAGGGAGGCGTGCGCAAGGCACAGGAAAGAGCCTGCCGCCCACTGCCGCAGACATGGGATGATATGGGGTAACGGGCCTGCAATGAAGGAGATACGCAGGACAGTCGAAAAGACAGCCCCGACAGATGCCACCATACTCATCACAGGGGAAAACGGTTCCGGGAAAGACATGCTTGCACAGGAAATCCACAGGCTCTCGGCAAGAAGCGGCAGGAAAATGGTATGCGCCGATGTCGGTGCAATCCCCGAGACACTCTTTGAAAGCGAGCTCTTCGGACATGTCAGGGGCGCCTTCACAGACGCCAGGGCTGACCGTGCCGGACTGTTTGAGCAGGCAGACGGAGGGACTCTCTTTCTCGATGAAATAGGCAACATTCCCATCCACCTCCAGGCAAAGCTTCTCAGGGCGCTGCAGAACAGGACAATAACAAGGCTTGGCGATACCAGGCCAATTCCCGTAGACATCCGGCTCATATGCGCGACCAACATGGATATCGGGAAAATGGTGGCTGAAGGACGTTTCCGCGAGGACCTGTACTACAGGATAAATACCGTGAACATATGCCTGCCTCCACTGAGACAGCGTCAGGACGAAATAGTCCCTCTTGCGGAAATGTTCATGGAAAGATTCTCGGAGAAATACAGGCGCAATGTAATCTCTCTTGAAGACGATGCCAGGGAGGCGCTGGTCCGCTGCCAATGGAAGGGGAACATAAGGGAGCTCGGCAACTGCATTGAAAAGGCCGTGATAATGGCTGAAAGGCAGAGCATAGGCAAGCAGGACCTTCATCTGCAGGAAGATGCCGCCCCCGTGCAGACAAGTCAGGGGACATATGCGGAGGAAACGCTTGAAATGATTGAAGAGCGGGCCATAAGGAACGCGCTGAGGAAATTCAACGGCAACCTCTCTCTTGTGGCAAAATCCCTCGACATCAGCCGTCCCACACTGTACAGCAAACTGAAGAAATACGGCATATGATCATATGGATTCTGTCAATTGCCGTTACAGCTGCAGCTGCTTTCGGCGCCGCCGGCATTTATTTTACCTCACTCACAAGACGTAAGGTAACCTATATGCTCGATGCCCTTGAAGACAATGAGACCAACTTCAGGTTCAGGGAAGACAAGGGGCCCGGCAAAAGGTTCAACCGTACACTGAACCGTATCCGGAAAATATTCGAGAAAGAGAAGGAGACGATAAAGAGCCAGGAGAAATACTATGGCCAGATGCTGGACCATGTCCAGACCGGAATAGCCGTCATTGACGGGGACAGGATAGAATACTGCAACTCCAAGGCGCTCGAAATGCTCGGGATAACCACCTTCAGCAGCATCCGGCAGCTCAGACGGATAAACCCTCCTCTCGCCGAGGCATTTGTCAAGGTCACTGAAGACAACGAGGAGAAGGCTTCATGCAGCAACGAATCCTCCACAATGACATTCTCGGTCACTGCATCGACGGCCAGGCTGCAAGGCCGGGAGGTAAAGATTGTCGCATTCAACGACATCAGCAGCGACATGGAGGAAAACGAGGCGGATTCCTGGACAAGACTCATCCGAGTACTTACACATGAGATAATGAACACCGTTACCCCGATTGCCTCCCTCAGCGAAACCCTGGCCGGTTATGCTGGCAGGTACACATCAGAAAACATGCAGGCAGACGGCAGTGCAGGCAGCAGCTGTCCGGACCTTGAAGCAGGCCTCAAGGCAATCTCGGCATCGTCAAGGAACCTGATAAAGTTCGTGAACTCGTACCGGGACCTTACACATATCCCTGCTCCCGCAAGAAAGGCATTCTACCTCAAGGACCTTATCGGCAGCGTACTGCAGCTCACTGAAGAAAGCATGTCAGAGGCAGGAGCGACGTGCACATACATCGAAAAGACAGAGGATATACTCCTCTATGCCGACATGGGACAGATTTCACAGATATTCATCAATATGCTGCGGAATGCCGTCCAGGCGGGTGCGACCGCCGTAGACATCACAGCCGAGATTACGACGGCAGGGAGCATTGTAATAAACATAGCCAACAACGGACTCCCCATCAGCCGGGAGAGCCAGGAAGAAATCTTCGTGCCGTTCTTTACGACAAAGCCTTCCGGGACGGGAATCGGGCTCAGCATATCACGTCAGATAATGAGAATGCACAACGGCAGCATCAGACTGTCGAAAAGCGACAGCGATGCCACCGTATTCACGCTGATATTCAGGTAACCGGAGAGGCTTCCCCGGAGGCTCAGTCGTCTATCCCCATCAGGTTGTAGTTCCTGTCAAAGGTAAGCTCGATACCGGAAACGAGCTTGACCTCGAATTCATTCCTGTCCCGCGAAATCTTCCTGCATGCCTGGCCTACCCAGTCGGATGCAATATATGATGCAATCGCAGGCGGCAGGATCCTGCTGTCAAGGGTCCGGTACCGGCATTCGATGTCGGTCCAGCGGCCCCTGCGGTCAAACTCGACCATTGCTCCCTGCACAAACATCACTTCGTACGAAAGCTCTGCGAATTCCCTTTCCATCTTGACATATGCTATCTTCTCAGACGGAAAATACTCGAGAATGAACTGCTGTGCCTTCTCCGGCAGCCTGTCGAAACTTATCGCCTTGTCATTGTCTGCACATGCCGCTGCGGCGAATGACATGATCACGGCAAGCACTGTCATAAATCTTTTCGTCATATCCTGTCTTGTTTTCCGGCTGCAAAAATATCCCGGGAATCTGAAATCAATCTGAAATAGCCGCATATCATCATGGATTACACGTGTCTTACCGTAAAGCAATGCCTGCCGTCATAGCCATATTCCACCTTGAGCCCGGAATTGTCACAGACTGCCTTTACCAGCGCAAGCCCAAGTCCGGTAGAGCCCTCCTTCCTGGAATTCTCCTGATAGAACCTTGTAAAGATCCTTGACCTGTCGAGAGGTCCGGCCCCCTCATTGGATACCGAGAACCCGTCATTCCATATCCTGATGTCTATCACGGATTTGTCCGGACTGTGGCTGAATGCATTCTTAAGCAGATTGTTGACGAGAACTGATGCAAGCTGGACATTCATCCTCCATACGCAGCCTTCCCCGACGGAAAGTTCCACCCCGAGGTCCTTCGTGGCATACACTTCCTTGAACATCAGGACATTCTCCCTGAAGACGGATGCAATATCCACATCCTCAACATCCGGGAACTGGCCGTTCTCTATCTTGGACATCAGGAGCAGGGTCTTGTTAAGCCTTGTCAGGTCCATGATTGTCCTGTGTATCTTCACAAGTTCTCCGGCCTGCTCCTCCGTAAGTCCAGGGGAATCCAGAAGCATCTCTATCCTTCCCATGCTCACGGCAAGAGGCGTCTGAAGCTCGTGTGATGCATTGCTGATAAACTGCTTCTGCTGGTCATACAGCTTTTCGGACCTGTCGACGGCCTTCTGCGCAGCCTCCGCAAGCTTCCGGAACTCCACGACATCCGTACCGGACGGGACAGGCGCATTGTTCTTTCCCGGGGCATACGAGTCATACCATCTGACCAGGGCATCGAACGGGCGCATATTGAATCTTATGACGACAATAGTTATCGATACGAGAGCTATCAGGAGCACTATATAAAGTATGACAATACTCCATAATATCGACCTGACCAGATCCGCCCTCTCGAATGTCGGGACAGCGACCGTAAGCTCATAGAAGGCACCGTCGGAATCCATGAATACCTGTCTGCGGATCCTGGCCGGTTCATGCTCGCCCTCGCTCGCTATGTAGATGTCCGCATCCTCATATCTGATACGCTGCCTGCTGTCGGCATACTCTGGGCTCACTTTCCTTATATAATATGTATTGTTCGTCCCGTTGTCCGTAGCCGGAAGGCGTGCACCGGATAGCCACTTGATGATGATGTCCCGGGAATATTCCTCAAGCATGTCATCAGTCTCGTCATTTATCTCCGCTGTCATGACCCTGAAAAAGAAGATGCTCCACAATGTCATGAATACAAGCATTATGGACGAGAGGCTCAGGGCTATCTTATAGATCAGTTTCATCTCAGGATATATTCACGCCCGGGAAGCCGGGACCTGTTGAGTCATTCTTTCCCTTCTGTCAGCTTATATCCGAATCCGTATACCGACTTTATCCCGATATCCGCACCGGCTTCCTCGAGCTTGCGACGCAGGTTCTTCATCTGGGCATATACGAACTGGAAATTGTCGGCCTGGTCCACATGGTCGCCCCATACGGCCTCGGCGAGTACGGTCTTGTCCACAAGGTGCCCGGGACGCTGCATCAGATAGGCAAGGATATCAAATTCCTTTTTCAGAAGCGGCACATCCTTCCCGTCCACCCTCAGCCGGTTCGAGTCCGGTTCGAGAGAGACATTGCCGAGCCTGTAGGCAAACTCTCCGTCATTATGGCTGCGGCGGGACACGCTCCTCATCCTTGCCACCAGCTCTGCAAGATGGAACGGCTTTGCCAGATAGTCATCGGCCCCGAGCTCCAGCCCACGGACCTTGTCGTCTATGGAATCCTTCGCTGAAATTATAATGACATTGGTCCTCTTGCTGAGCCTGCGCACATATTCGAGTATGTCGAATCCGCTGCCTCCGGGCAGCATTATATCCAGCAGCACACAGTCATAGCTGTACACGGCCAGCTTGTCGATTGCCGAGTCATGGTCGGACGCCGTCTCGACCACATACCCCTCCTTTTTCAGCGTCTTCGACATCAGCTCCTGCAGAGAGGCTTCATCTTCAACAATTAGTATCTTCATCGTCCGGGTAATACAGGGTTATCAGAGCAAATATAATGATTTCCCGCCACTTCATTACGGCAATGGATATGATTTTACAAAAACATCGTCCATTTCTAAGATTTGCGGAATAAAAGTACTATCTTTGAAGATTAATGCCATTTGATTTGACATCCCCATGAACAAACGACTTTTCCTCATAGACGGACATTCTCTCATTTTCAAGATGTATTATGCCTTTCTGAGGCATCCGATGATCAATTCAAAGGGGGCGGACATGTCAATCCTTTTCGGTTTCACAAAATATATCCTGGAACTGGTCGAGAACGAAAAGCCGACCCATATCGCAGTGGCATTCGACCCACCGGGAGGGACATTCCGGCATGAGATGTTCCCGGACTACAAGGGGACAAGGGAAGCCACTCCCCAGCTGGTAATCGATGCCCTTGAACCTCTCATCGGGCTGTGCAAGGCATTGAGGATCCCGGTACTGATGGTAAAAGGATTCGAGGCTGACGATGTAATCGGCTCGATGGCGAAAAAGGCCGAGAAAGAAGGCTTTACAGTATATATGGTAACCCCGGACAAGGATTACGGCCAGCTGGTATCCGATCATATCCTGCAATACAGGCCTGGCAAGGCCGGCGCCGGAAAGGAGATACTGGGGAAAAAGGAGATTTGCGAAAAATACGGCATACAGACACCCGGACAGGTCATAGACCTCCTTACAATCTGCGGGGACGCCTCAGACAACGTGCCTGGAGTCAAGGGAGTCGGGGAAGTCGGGGCCGGAAAGCTCATATCGAAGTACGGCTCGGTTCAGAATATCTATGACCACCTTGACGAGCTGACCCCGAAACAGAGGGACGCATTCAAGGCGGCAGAAGGACACATAGGGCTCAGCCATACGCTTGTTACCATCAGGACCGACGTCCCGTTGGATGCGGATACGGATACAATGAGCGTCAGCATGGAATACGACCCGGGCATCGCCGACCTCTTCGAGAAATATGAATTCCAGTCCCTCAGGAAATATATCGGGCACATCGCTGACACCGGGGACGCAACAACAGGGAAGCCGTCCGTCTCAATAAGGACGCTCGCACCGGAGGAAATCATTTCCGAAGCCGTGAAGGCTGGCAAATGCTCCATTGTGACAGAGACAGACGGAGACACCATATTTGCCGGAATACGGAGAATAACTGTCGGGACGGAAGCAGGCGGAATATGCTCTGCCGCTGAAGGCACTTTGCAGGACTTCGCAGGACTTCTGTCGGATGAAAGGGTTGTCAAGGCAGGATATGACCTGAAGAGACAGTGCAATGTAATGGCGCATGCCGGAGTCAGCCTGAAAGGGAAGTTCCTGGATATCGGGCTCATGCACTACCTCATAAACCCGGAAAAGAGCCACGGCATAGAGATACTTGCCAAGAGCTATCTCGGAATCGACCTGCAAGAAAAGCCGGAGACAGGCACGCAGATGTCGCTTTTCGATACCGGGAACAGCGATGAAGAGGACGACTCGAAGGTAATGGAGGCAGTTGTTACCGTCCTCCTGACAGACAGGATATGGGAGGAGATGGAGAAATGCTCGGTAACAGGCCTTTATGATACGATGGAAGAGCCTCTCCTCAAAGTGCTTGCCTCGATGGAAAGGACGGGTGTCAAGATGGATTTCGGACAGCTGTCGGACTATACGGCCAGCCTCGAGAAGGAACTCGCGGAAAGAGAGGAAAGAATCAGGGACATGGCCGGGGAGCCGGACCTCAACATATCCTCCCCGAAGCAGATCGGACATCTGATATTCGAAAAGCTGGCCCTGGACCCTAAAGCCAAGGCAAAAAAAGGCGTCAGATACACATGGTCAACAGACGAAGAGACCCTGACTGCACTTGCAGACAGACATCCCATAATAAATGAGATACTGGAATACCGGGCGGTAAAGAAACTCCTGTCCACGTACATCGCGCCGTTCCCCAACCTGTGCTCGCCTGTCACGGGGAAAATACATACCACTTTCAACCAGGCCCTGACGGCTACCGGACGGCTCAGCTCGTCAAAGCCCAACCTCCAGAACATCCCGATACGCACGGAACGCGGCAAGGAAATCAGGAAGGCCTTCGTATCCGCATTCCCGGACGGGGTAATCCTGTCTGCCGACTATTCACAGATAGAGCTGCGCATAATGGCACATCTGAGCCAGGACAGGCATCTGCTCGATGCATTTAATGCAGGAATGGATGTCCACTCAATGACTGCGGCGAAGATCTTCAGGGAGCAGCCCGAGGATGTGACCCCGGAACAGAGACGGATTGCAAAGACGGCAAATTTCGGGATAATGTACGGCATATCGGCATTCGGCCTGGCCCAAAGGCTGAGGATTCCGCGCGATGAGGCAAAAAAGATCATCAGCGACTATTTCTCCAACTTCCCGGCCATCCTGAGCTACATAGACAGCATCATAGCGGATACCAGGGAGAAAGGCTACGTCGAGACCCTGTTCGGCAGAAGAAGGTACCTCCCCGACATCAATTCGAGGAATGCCACGGTACGCTCGCTGGCGGAAAGGAATGCAATAAACGCCCCGATACAGGGCTCCTCCGCGGACATAATAAAGCTCGCGATGATAGCAGTGAACCGCAGGATAGATGAAGCAGGACTTAAAAGCAGGATGGTGCTGCAGGTACACGACGAACTCGTATTCGATGCAGTGGCCGAAGAAGCCGAGACCCTCAGGAAAATCGTCGTGGAGGAAATGGAAAATGTAATAAGGTTATCAATACCTCTGACCGTTGAATGCAATTATGGAAAGAACTGGCTTGAAGCTCACTGAACTGACCGACAAGGAACTGGTGGATCTGGCTCTGGAACAGAACCAGGCCGCTTTCATCGTACTTTACACAAGGTATATAGCCGGCGTCAAAAGCCATATCTCCAGATACATATCACTCACTGAAGACAAAGAGGATGTGGCACTGGAAAGCTTCCAGAAGGCATTCAGCCAGATTGCCTCCTACAATCCCGAATACAAGTTCTCCACATGGCTGTACAGGATAGCCCGCAATACGGCCCTGGACCATATCAGCCGCAAGGACAGGGAAAAGAGCAACATGCCGACCACCTCCATCAGCGAGACCATTTCCGAACTGAATGACATACCTGCCGCAATGCACAATCCTGAAGAGGACATCATCAACCAGCAGGAATACGACAAGTGGCTTGCCAACATCGAGAAGCTGAAGGATGACTACCGGACAGTGGCAAAGATGAACCTGATAGACCATTTCGGATACAAGGAGATAGCCGAGGAGCTCGACTTGCCCATCAACACTGTCAAGACCAAGATAAGGCGTGCGAAAGCGACACTGCTGAAGATGATGGACGTCCCGGACGAGCTGCAGTGACAGCCGGCTCTGACGGCGGGACATGAGGACAGACAAACAGAATATCAATCACAGAGAAAATGGACTGGGACAAATTTGAAGATACGCTTCCCGGGCTCTTCCCCGGGATATCGGACTTGCAGAAAGAGCAATTCAGGGCACTCGGACCCCTGTACATGGAGTGGAACTCAAAGATAAATGTCATATCGCGCAAGGATATCGACAGCCTGTATCTGCACCACGTCCTGCATTCCCTGGCGATAGCTGAATACATGAAGGCCAATATGCCGGAGACATATGCGGCACTGACTGCCGGAGGGCATCATGAGGGTGCCGGAGGCCATGCGGCGGATTTCCTCGACCTCGGCACGGGAGGAGGCTTCCCGGGCATCCCGCTGGCGATACTGTTCCCGTCAGCACATTTCACATTATGCGACTCGATAGGCAAGAAGATAATGGTAGCCAGAGAGATAGCCTCCGCTATCGGCCTGCGGAACGTCACTGCGGTAAATGCCAGGGCGGAAAACCTTCCCGGCAGCTTCGACTTCGTGGTGTCAAGGGCCGTGACTTCCCTTGACAACTTCATGTCATGGATAGACGGCAGATTCCGCAAAGGGATACTGTACCTCAAAGGCGGGGATGTCGCCGGGGAGATAGCCTCGGCAATGGGCAGATACAGGCTTCCCGCAAACTCCGTACACGTATGGAAGATAGATGAAAGATTCCATGACCCGTACTTTGAAGGGAAGCTGGTCATTTTCATAGAGGGCAATAAAAATAGGAAAAAATAATTTGCAATTAAACTGAAAAACACTACCTTTGCACTCCCAAACCATACAGGGGCTGAATCTGAAATATAAAAGCATAAGATAATGAAAAGAACATTCCAACCATCACAGCGCAAACGTCGCAACAAACACGGGTTCCGTGAGAGAATGTCCACACCAAACGGCCGTCGCGTATTGGCTTCCCGCCGTCGTCATGGACGCAAGAAACTGACCGTATCTTCAGAAGACAGATACTAGCAGTCCGACCCCGTAGCATGGCTTTTCATTGTCTTACGGGAAAGATCAATAACAGGAACTGTCACTTTTGTGCCGGTTCCTGTTTTCGTATCCATCCGGCCGACGGGACAGATGCCGGCAAGAACATCCGGGAATATGGAAGATCATGAAAGATACATGCGTGAAGCACTGAGAGAGGCACAGTGCGCCGCAGAAGAAGACGAAGTGCCTGTAGGTGCAGTGATAGTATGCAGAGGACGCATCATCGGCCGCGGGCACAATATGACTGAGCGTCTGAACGACCCGACAGCACATGCGGAAATGATTGCAATCACTGCCGCTTCCGAGGCAATGGGCGGGAAATACCTCAACGGATGCACCCTGTATGTGACAGTGGAGCCATGTCCGATGTGCGCCGGAGCCCTTGCATGGTCACAGATAGACAGGATTGTCTATGGGGCAATCGACCCCAAACGGGGATATTCGCTGTTCTCCCCTTCCCTGCTGCATCCGAAGACGGAAGTGACCGCCGGAGTGCTTGCGGAGGAGTGCGGGACACTCGTATCCGAATTCTTCAGGAGGAAAAGGAAATAGTCCTTCGGCAATAATCCCCTAAACCTGGAATACATCATGTTTGGTCTGGAAGAATTCGGTCTGGCAGGACTTTTTGCAGGAACATTCCTTGCAGCGACAATCCTGCCTTTCAGTTCGGACGCCCTGTATCTCGCAGTGCTGGCCGCCACAGGAAACCCCGCAGGATGCCTGATTGTCGGGACGGCCGGGAACTGGCTCGGGAGCGTATTCACATACTGGATAGGATGGATAGGCAGATGGGAATGGATTGAAAAGTGGTTCAAGGTAAAGCCGGAGACCCTGCAGAAACAGAAAGAAAGGATTGACAGATACGGGGTATGGATGGCCCTCATCTGCTGGATTCCCATAATAGGGGATGTCATTGCGATAGCGCTCGGATTCTACAAGACCCGCCCTTTCTGGACCATCATACTGCTGCTCATAGGCAAATTCGGAAGATTCCTTGTCTGGAATCTCATATACGGGCTATTCTGACCGCCTTTTGACTGCCGACAGCCGCAAGCTTTAAAATTAGGAATTTAGACGGAAAAACCTTAAATTTGCAGCCGGAATTGAGATATGGTGTAATGGTAGCACTACAGATTTTGGTTCTGTCTGTCCAAGTTCGAATCTTGGTATCTCAACAAAGGTCGTCTAAATCGTCTTTGCGCAACGGTTTAGACGTTTTTTATTCCCTATGGACCCCGATGCACCATGCCTGATACCCGGAAATACATGACAGTGATCCTTCCGCTCAAGATTGACTGGGAGCCATATTATTCATATGCGCCAGACTGTGGAGGAGAAGCCGATACCGGCAACCGGCTGCCGGCTGTAGGAGACCGTGTCAGGGTGCGGTTCGCCGGGAAGGACTATATCGGCACCGTAAGCGCCACCGATGTCAGGCCTGATATCGGGACAGACAGGATACATGACATAATAGCACACGAGAAAGACCTCTGCCCTGTTTCCGAAGCCGAGATAAGGCTGTGGCATGCAGTAGCGGAGTATTACATGTGCTCCATAGGGGAAGTCTACAAGGCGGCATACCCGGCGCAGAAAATCAGCGGGGAGGAAGTGCAGGCAAGACTTGAGGCCAGAGAGAAGAAGAGGCAGGACAAGGCGGCAAGGAAAGCCGCAAGGCAGGGACAGCCGGGCAACCATGACGCAGGTCATAAAGATGAAGGCCATAAGGATGAGGAGGACATGGACACCATAAGGGAGATGGCCGGAAGCATAGTGCTCTCCCCTGCACAGGCTGCGGCATACAGCAGAATCAAGGAATCGTTCTCCGCACGGAAACCGGCCCTGCTGAAGGGAGTGACAGGGTCCGGCAAGACAGAAATCTACATAAAACTCGCTGCAGAAGCACTGGAATCAGGGAAGAATGTACTCTACCTTGTGCCTGAAATCGCACTGGGCAGACAGCTTGAATACCGCCTGAAAAAAATCTTCGGGGACAGGCTGCTCGTATTCCATTCCGGGGAGACCATAGCCATGAGACGGGAGGTAGCCGCCACTATAAGGTCAGGGAACGGCCATGTCGTGCTCGGCACAAGGTCCGCAATTTTCCTTCCCCATCACGACATGGGTCTTGTAATCGTAGACGAAGAACATGACACGTCATACAAGCAGGAATCCCCTGCCCCGCGCTATAACGGCAGGGATACGGCCATAATGCTGGCAGGCATCCATGGATGCAGCATCCTTCTCGGCTCGGCAACACCATCGCTTGAATCACTCCAGAACTGCCTTTCCGGGAAGTTTACACTTGTCGGCCTCGATGTCAGATATCACGAGTCCGAGGATGCCGGGATTGAAATAATCGACACCATAGCGGAAAGGAAAAAGCATGGCATGTACGGGGATTTCTCCCTGAAGCTGACAGACAGGATAAGGGAGACGCTCGCGGCCGGGGAACAGGTCATGCTCTTCAGGGCGAGACGGTCGTTTTCCCCTGCCGTACAATGCTCCGGATGCGGATACATACCCAAATGCCCACATTGCAATGTAAGCCTGAGCTTCCATAAGGGCCGGGGCAGAGGAAATACCGGGGACAGCATGACCGAAGGCCGGCTGACCTGCCATTATTGCGGATACAGCACCCGTTATGACGGCATATGCCCTCAATGCGGAGGCGAGATGATGGGATTGGGCGCAGGCACCCAGAAGATAGAGGAAGAGGTATCTCAACTGTTCCCGGATGCCAGGGTAGCAAGGCTCGACAGCGACACGGCACAGAGCGCCTCATACGGGAAAGATGTGATCAGGAAATTCAGCAGGGGCGAAATCGACATACTCATAGGCACCCAGATGGTTACCAAGGGATTCGATTTTCCGAACCTGAGCCTCGTTGCGGTGCTTCAGGCCGACACACTGCTCAGTGTGCAGGATTTCAGGGCAGACGAGAGAGCCGCACAGCTGCTCGAACAGTTCCGGGGGCGGTGCGGCCGGCGCGGCAAGAAAGGCCATTTCGTCATACAGACATCATCTCCCGAGCACCCTGTATACCGCATCCTGTCAGGAGACGGAACAATGTCGGAGCAGGACCTGCTGCAGGAGCGCAAGGCCTTCGGCTATCCCCCATATACAAGGGTAATCAATCTGTGCATAAAGGACACGCAGGAGCCCAGGGCAGAGCTGATGGGGACCAAACTTGCAGGAATACTCGAAAGCGGGAACAATCCGTACATCCTTACGGGACCATACAGCCCGGCCGTCGACAAGGTGGCAGACAACCATATCCGTATCATACGGCTCAACCTCAGGAAGGACCGGCAGCTTGCAGCCACCAAGAAGCGGCTGATGAGGACAATCGCCGAATTCGAACAGAAAGAAAGGTACACCGGACACATAATAACCGACGTGGACCCTATGTAGCAAAACACCCGATATAGCGGTGCAATTGCAAACAAGTCTAAGCAATGTTTTTACGTGCGCACCGGACTTATAGCAAAGGACCTTCCGTGTCTTTCAGGAAATCAATGACATTAATGAAGGATATGCCATCTTCATTAACATAAGACGGCGTCAGACCTCCGGTTATGATGATTTTTGGGAATCCATCTCTTATATGACGGAGAGAAGCGGTTTCCTGTTCTATTTTCTCTTGCGTAGGCATGTCAAGCGCCGATTGGATGTAAATACGCCTGTTGCCCCTGTTGCATATAAAATCCACTTCCAGCAGTTTCCGTATTTTCTTTCCGTCATCATTTGTCCTACGTATTTCCACTTGTCCTACATCGACTGAATATCCCCTGATACGAAGTTCATTGTATATGATATTCTCCATAAGATGCCCGCTGTCATTCTGCCTGTAATTCAAACGGGCATTGCGCAGCCCCGTATCTTCAAAATAATATTTTGCCGGTGTGTTGATATAACGTTTTCCCTTGATGTCGTAACGGACAGCTTTTTCCAACAGGAACGCGTCCTGCAACATACCAAGATAGCTCTGTATGGTAGTATCTGAAATACTGTGACCTTTTACTGATTTGAATGTATTTTCAAGGTTGGTCGGATTTGTCAGACATCCGATACTGGAAGCGATGATATCTATAAGCTCGCTTAAATCGTCATCATTCCTGATGCCGTAGCGTTCTTTTATATCGCGGATATAAGTACCCTGAAACAATGACTTCAGATACTTTTCCTTCTCTTCCTTGTTTGAAAAAGTTGCAATCTGCGGCAGTCCGCCATATATCATGTAGTCCTGCAGTGCCGAAAGTTCGCTTTCATTCTGTCTTGCTCTAAGAAATTCTGAAAAGCTCAGCGGATGGACCCTTATTTCATATCCGCGTCCACGAAATTCGGTAATTACATCGCTGGACAGGAATCGGCTGTTGCTACCTGTTACATATACGTCGGCATTTTTCACTTTCAGGTAGCTGTTGAGCACATCCTCAAACTCCGGGACCATTTGGATTTCATCCAATAAGATGTAATGAATGCCATCGTCCGCAATACGGCTATCGATGTGGTCCAGCAATACATCAGGATTTCTGAGTTGTATGTTGCGACGGTCTTCCAGATCAACTTGAATGATATGGTTTTGATCCGCACCGTTTTCAAGCAAGTATTTTTTGAACAGTTCGAATAGAAGATATGATTTGCCGCTGTCGCGCCATTTATACTGTTGCGCCTCGGCAATCGCAAACAAGTTTGCATTGCGCTCGGCTTCTGCGTATATTTGCCGCTGTCGCGCCATTTATACTGTTGCGCCTCGGCAATCGCAAACAAGTTTGCATTGCGCTCGGCTTCTGCGTATATTTGCACCACAATGGGAAAGGGAACAATATGGGATCCGCTCAGGAAAAAGGAGGTGGCGCTCACGCCGGAGGAACGTGTACGCCAATGGTTCATCGGGCAGCTGAACAGCCGCATGCTCGTCCCGATGCATATGATGATGAGCGAGACCGGATTCAGGCTCGGCGACAAGGAATTCAAGGCAGACATACTGGTCTACGACAGATCGGCCGCCCCGCTTGCAATAGTTGAATGCAAACGGCCGGAAGTGAAGATCGATTCACGGGTACTGGACCAGGCCATACGATACAACATGGTGCTTGAAGTAAAATACATAATCATAACCAACGGAGTATCCACATACATATGCCGGCGCGGGGAAGGATGCGGATACGAATTTGTCAGCCATGTCCCGACATATGAGGAAATGCTTGGCATACACACAGATAATGCGGATATAAGATGACCATAACACAAGGATTTCTCGATCACAGGATATTTTCAATAATATCCGATATCGCCGCCCGGAAAGGGGTCAGGGCCTTTGTCATAGGAGGCTATGTGCGGGACTGCTTTCTCGGATGTCCCAGCAAGGACATAGACATTGTAGTCGAAGGCAGCGGGATAGAACTTGCAGAAGCCGTAGGCGAAGCTGTCAGGAGCAATGTATCCGTATTCAGGAATTTCGGCACAGCCATGCTGAGATACAAGGGTATCGAGGTGGAGTTTGTCGGGGCCCGGAAGGAATCATACCGTAGAGACTCGAGGAAACCGATAGTCGAGAACGGCACCCTTGAAGACGACCAGAAAAGAAGGGACTTCACAATCAATGCAATGGCTTTCAGCCTCCAGAAAGAAGACTTCGGAGCGCTGATTGACCCGTTCGGAGGCATAAGGGACCTTGCCGCAGGCATCATACGCACCCCTCTCGACCCGGACACCACCTACAGCGACGACCCGCTCCGCATGGTCAGGGCGATACGCTTTGCCACCAGGCTCTCGACACCGGAGCACGAATTCAGGATAGTACCCGAATCACTTGAATCTATAGCAAGGAACAGGGAACGCATGACAATCCTGTCGAAGGAGCGGATTACCGAGGAGCTGAACAAGATGCTGGTATGCAGCGCTCCCTCAAAGGGATTCAGGCTGATGGATGACACCGGGCTCCTGGAATACGTGCTTCCCCAGCTCATAAGGCTCAAGGGCACTGAGACTGTGGACGGTAAAGGACACAAGGAAAACTTCTCACATACGCTTGAAGTCGTGGACAATGTTGCGAGACTCGAATCCATGCTCATAGCCAAGGGAGAGCTGCACGACCATTATATCGAAGATAACGTCGAGACGGAGAAGGTCCGGACAGCCCCGTACCTGTGGCTCCGCTGGGCAGCCCTCCTCCATGACATAGGGAAGCCTGCCACCAAGAAGTATGACCCGCATGCCGGATGGACCTTCCATGGACATGAGACCGTAGGGGCGCGAATGATCCCGAAGATATTCCAGTCCATGAAGATGCCCCTGAACGAAAAGATGAAATATGTCCAGAAGCTTGTAGGCCTGCATCTTCGCCCGATAGCGCTTGTAACCGAGGAAGTGACGGACTCAGCTGTCCGCAGGCTTCTTTTCGATGCCGGCAATGACATCGACGACCTCATGGTACTGTGCAAGGCGGACATCACGTCCAAGAATCCGAGGAAAGTCGAGATGCTCAAGCACAACTTCGACATCGTAAGGCAGAAGCTCGTTGAAGTGGAAGCCAAGGATGCCATACGAAACTTCAGGAACCCGATTACAGGAGAATATGTCATGGAGCTTTTCGGCCTGCCGCCATGCAGCACCATAGGCATACTGAAAGAGCAGGTCAAGAATGCCATACTTGACGGGGTAATTGAAAACAGCTTTGAAGCCGCTGACATCTTCATGAAGGAAAAGGCCGCAGAAATGGGGCTTCATCCCGCGGAGACGCCGGATGGGTCCGGAGCTGGACAATGACTGCAGAAGAACCGGTTGCATGACCCTCACAGAAAAATATATACGGTATGTGGATACGGTCAAGAGGTACTCTCCGAAGACCGTAAGGACATATCATGACATACTCGACGACTTTGTCACGTACGCATTCAACGGCTCCGGCCCCGTAAGCAGCGGATGCAGCCGTGGAGACACCGTGATACCTGACAATGAAATGATGGAGATACTGACACCCGGTATGATACGCAGCTATGAGGTGTATCTGATGGACACGAGGAAAGTGATTCCCAGGACTGTCAATCTGCATCTGTCCGTCCTTAGCGGCTTCTGCCGCTTCCTTATAAAGGAGGGGCTTCTTACATACAATCCGGTCAGGACCGTCGCAAGGCCGAAAATGCCCAAAAGGCTCCCGGCCGTATTCCGGCAGGCATCGATGGCAAAATACTTCAGGGATACGGAAATATTCGTTGATGTCCCTCCTGACATTTCTCCGGAGGACTTCATGGCACAATACATTGCATCCCGTCCGAGGGGATACAGGGAAGAGGCGGATCCGGTGCTGTCCGAAATGCGGGAAATGAGTACCGATGCGGAAAAGTTCTCATGCTGGCTGTATACAAGGCGCCTGAGGAGAGCGATAATAGCCATGCTGTACTGTACCGGGATGAGGCGGGCTGAACTCGTATCCCTGGACGTCCACGACATCGACCGTGACAGGATGAATATACGTGTCCACGGCAAGGGCGACAAAATGAGAGAAATTCCTCTCACTTCTTCAATATGTAAAGAAATTTCATTATATTTACAAGCAGTTGAGATGATTTGCGGGAAGAATGACAGGGAGCAGGCTCTGTTCGTCACATCGAGAGGACGCAGAATCTATCCTGAGTTCGTTGACAGGGCTGTAAAGTCGGAATTCGGAGAGTCCGCAGGCTTCACAGGGAAAAAGTCTCCCCATGTCCTCAGGCACACTCTTGCAACAGAGCTGCTGGACAACGGGACTGACCTCTATTCCATAAAGGAACTGCTGGGACATTCGTCTCTGGCCGCCACCCAGGTCTATACCCACAACTCCATCGAAAAACTCAAGAAAGTTTATCAAACCGCCCATCCAAGGGCTAAAAATGGAGGTAAAAATGGAGATTAGAGTACAATCCATCAAGTTCGATGCTGATCAGAGACTTCTGGACTTCGTAGAGAAAAAACTTTCCAAACTTCCAAAGTACTATGATGAAATCACAAGTGTAGAAGTCGCCATGTCACTGCTTCCTGAGCACGAGAACAAAAACGTAAAGGTTCATGTCAGGATTCCGGGAAATGACCTTGTCATAGAGCGGAATGCCAAGACCTTTGAAGATGCGATTGTGGATTGCGTGGACATCCTGAAAGACAAGCTTGTAAGGGTCAAGGAGAAAAAGGCTAATTAGCCAAGTTAAAATAATCTGATCAAATTGAATGGCTGCCGTCCGGCAGCCTTTATTTTTCCGGGACCGGACATGGCCAGCAAGAGACAGGCCGCTATACGAGGGCTGCACATCTGATGCCGTCGAGGGCCGAGGATACGATACCTCCGGCATATCCTGCCCCTTCCCCGCACGGATAGAGTCCTTTGATACCGGTATGTTCAAGAGTCTCGGGGTCGCGTGGTATCCTGACAGGAGATGATGTCCGTGACTCTACTCCGAGAAGCAATGCCTCATTCGTATAATACCCCCGCATCTTCCTGTTTCCGATTTCAGGGAAGGCATATTTCAGTCTCAAGGAGACGTTCTCCGGAAGCAGTTCATGCAGCGGAGCCGACACTGCGCCCGGATGATAGGATGTGGCAGGAAGCCCTGAGGACACGACTCTCCGGCAGAAGTCCATCATGCGCTGCGCCGGAGCCTTGACCGAACCCGAAAAATCATACATGCGCTTCTCGACATCCATCTGGAAATGCAGCAGGGACAGAGGCCCGTACGAGGCATATTCAGGGACATCCTCCGGCTCTACAGACACCACCACCCCGGCATTTGCCCATCTGGAATTACGTGCCGAGTTGGACATACCGTTCAGCACCGTCTCTCCCGGACCTGTCGCCGACGGGACAAGGATTCCCCCTGGGCACATGCAGAACGAGAACACTCCCCTGCCTTCAATCTGCGTGACAAAGGAATACTCGGCAGCCGGCATGTACGGCTGGTATCTTCCGTGATACTGTATCCTGTTGATAAGGGACTGCGGATGCTCTGCACGCACTCCCAAGGCAAAGCCCTTCGCCTGGAGCTCCCATCCTTTTTCCGCAAAAAGCCGGTAAATATCCCGGGCAGAATGCCCTGTGGCCAGTATTATCTTGCGGGCAGAGAACACTGCCGTGGAAACACCCCGGCAAGCACCCCCGGACATACCGTCATCCGATACTGAAGCAGTGACATCGAACCCGCCGTCAGCCCTTTTGCATATATCGGTTACCCTTGTCCCGAAATGATACTCCCCGCCATGTTCCACTATGCATTTGCGGATATTCTCGACTATCCCGGGCAACCTGTCACTGCCGATATGAGGATGGGCGTCGATCAGTATCGACGGGTCAGCGCCGAAGGCTACAAGCTGGTGCAGCACCTCCCTTATGTCTCCGCGTTTGGATGAGCGTGTAAAAAGCTTCCCGTCCGAAAAAGTCCCCGCGCCGCCTTCCCCGAAACAATAGTTCGAGTCGGGATCTACGGTTCCCTCGCGGGAAAGCCTTGCCATATCGAATTTCCTGCTGTGGACATCCTTTCCCCTTTCAAGAATCACGGGTTTCTTCCCTCTCATCAGGAGACGGAGAGATGCAAACATCCCGGCAGGACCGGCTCCTATCACTATTACCGGTTCGGAAGAAGACACGTCCATATACTCGGGTATCCTGTATTCTTCTGCCTCTTCCCCTGACCGGTATGCCTCAATCCTGTAACGGTACAGGATATCCCCCCGTGCATCTACGGAACGACGCACAATCCTGCAGGCAGACACATTCTTCGGGGCAACCCCGAGCGCCTTTGCCGCCGCTGCCACCATCTGGGCGGTATCCGGCTCTTTCCCGATCGGGCATGCAATCTCTATCTCCTTCATCTTCTTCTGTCTTATGCGGGCATGACCGGAGCCGGATGGCTGGAATTGCCGGTCTGGCCATGGAAATCCGCTATTCTCGATACCGGAGCCACGTCAAGGGATGTCCTCTCACCATTGAGATAGTGGAAATATCCGGCAATCGCAATCATTGCGGCATTATCCGTGGTAAACTTGAACTCCGGAAGATATGTCTTCCAGCCCCTCTTCCGGCCCTCCTCTGTCACGGCTGCCCTGAGCCCGCTGTTGGCGGACACGCCGCCGCCGATGGTAATCTCCCTGATGCCGGTCTGCTTCGCGGCCTTTACAAGCTTGTCCATCAGTATCTCTATCAGGGTACGCTGGAAGCCGGCGCAGATATCAGCCTTGTTCTTCTCCATGAATTCCGGGTCAAGTGCCATCTGGTCACGGACAAAATAGAGCAGCGATGTCTTTATGCCGCTGAAGCTGTAGTCAAGCCCGGGTACATGAGGCTTGGCGAAATGGAAACGGTACGGGTCTCCCTCCTTTGCAAGCCTGTCCACGACAGGTCCTCCGGGATAGCCGAGTCCCATCATCTTTGAGCATTTATCGAATGCCTCGCCTACCGCGTCATCTATGGTCTGGCCGAGAATCTCAAAGTCAAGAGGGCTGTTTACCCTGACTATCTGGGAATTGCCACCGGACACAAGCAGGCACAGATACGGGAACGACGGATGTACGTTCTCCCTGTCATACTGCTTTATGAAATTGGCAAGGACATGTCCCTGGAGATGATTGACCTCCACCAGTGGCCTGTCAAGCGCAATCGACAGCCCTTTTGCGAATGATGTCCCCACAAGAAGAGACCCGAGGAGTCCGGGGCCTCTTGTAAATGCAATCGCCGTGATATCGGAAGCCTTGATTCCTGCCCTGTCGATAGCCTGGCTGACAACAGGCACAATGTTCAGCTGATGGGCCCTTGACGCAAGTTCCGGGATGACACCTCCATATGCCTTATGAACATCCTGGCTTGCAAGCACATTCGACAGCAGATAGCCGTCCCTGATGACTGCGGCGGAGGTATCATCGCATGATGATTCTATTCCGAGAATTATATCCATAAAATCTGCTTTTATAGACGCCCAGACGCAAGACAGGCACAATATGGTGTGGCACTGTCCGGCACGAGACGCTGCATCCGCAAAAATACGACTTTTATCCGATATTTTTATTAATTTTGCTTGTTTAATCTCTAAGGGGGAAAGGTTACGGTAAGGAAAGTTCTGAAAATATTCTGGCTGACGTCAGTGGCTGTCACGGCATTGGTTCTTGCGGGGATTCTCGGGATACAGACTCCGCAGGTCCAGACGTACCTTTCCCAGAGACTTCTCGAGAACATGATGTCAAGAATCGATGCGGACATCCATTTCGAGAAGCTCCACTTCAAGCCGTTCAACACGGTCGTCCTCAAGAATGTATCCGTCACTGATGACACTCCGGTAAATGACAGGGCTGCAGACACCCTGTTCCGATCCGAATACATCATCGCCAGATTCTCCCTGAAAGGCCTCAGGAAACAGGAGGGACTGCACATATGGAGGGCCTACATAAAGGACGCCGAGATGAATCTTGTCATAGAAGAGGACGGGACCAACCTCCAGAGAGTGTTCGGACTGAAGAAGAATCCGGAAAAAAAGCCATCGGACAAAAACATCTTCGACATCAGGAGAGTCGACATAAACGGCATGAGGTTCAGGCTGCAGAATTTCAGGAAACCTCAGGCCGCACATGTCACGGCAGGCACGATAGACTGGTCGGACCTGGATGTAAGGGATATAAGGATTGCCGCAAGGAATCTCAGGTTCAGCCACGGCGTAATGTCAGGCAGCCTGGACTGGATGTCCTTCAATGAAAAGAGCGGATATGTATGCAACAGCCTTTCCGGCAAGGCCGAGGTGGGGAACGGCAAGGCGGTACTGACGGAAATCGAGATACAGGACCCATGGTCCGAAGTGAGTCTGCCGTCATTCATGATGACCTATTCGGGCTCCAGTGACTTCAAGGAATTCATAGACAAGGTACGGCTCGATGCAGAGATAAGCCCCAGCAGCCTGGACATGGGCTCACTCGGGTTCTTTGCGGCCTCCCTTAAGGGGCACCGCATGAAATCAGGCATACAAGGTGCCGTGCATGGGTTCATCAGCGGCCTCGGATTCGATGGGCTGTCCATAGACGGGGGGCCTGACAACATAGCCGGCGTATTCTCCGGGACCATATCCGGACTTCCTGACGTGAAAAGGATGTTCATCGACCTCGGAGTCAGCAATCTGCGTTTCAGCACTGCCGGGCTGGAGAATTTCATTTCAGAATGGGGCGGAGGCAAGTCCCCGCGCCTCAGGAAATATGCAGAAGGCACCGTATTCAACATCAACGGCCGGTTACGCGGCACACTGGACAGGCTGGACACGGAGATAACGGCAGGCTCCGGAATCGGGAGCCTCATGACCGACATAAGGCTGAGCAATCTCATGTCCGGGAAAGAATCAATCGGCATTGAAGGCCTGATCAGGACAGAGGACCTCGACATAGGGAAAATCATAGGTTCGGGCTTCATCAGGGAATGTTCTCTTGAGGCAGGCCTCGAGGCAAGCCTCGGCAACAGGAACGGGCTCCCTTCGGTAAGCCTGGACTCCCTGATGATAAGCCGGCTGAACGTCAACAGATATGACTACAGCAACATTGCAGCGAAAGGGACAATCGCCAAGGAGTCGTTCGACGGCAAGATCATATGCAACGACCCCAACCTCACCTTCATGTTCCAGGGGCTGTTCAATCTTTCCAGGAAGACAAGCAACGCCCTGTACAAGTTCTATCTGAATGTCGGATATGCAGACCTGCATGCGATGAATATCGACAAGAGGGGCATATCGAGGGCAAGTTTCCGCACAAGCGCCAATTTCAGATGGATAAAGAAGAGCGGGGACATTCTCGGGGACATCGATGCCGGGGACATAGTCCTTGAGAACAGCATGGGCAAGCACGATATTGGGGACATATCCATTACCTCCTATTCCGGGGACGACCTCACAAGGATGAGATTCAGCTCCGGATTCGCCGAGGCAAGCTATATCGGGTCCGGGTCATTGATGGAATTCGCCAGGGACTTCAGCGCCGTTACCCTGCGGAAAGAACTTCCGTCCATATTCAGGGATACCCTCAACACATGGAGCGGAGGACGGTACAGGCTGGCGTTCAGAAGTCATGACAGCATGGACCTCCTGGCATTCCTTGCCCCGGGCATGTATATAGCCGACAGCACTTCCATGATGATGGAAATCGACAGGTCAGGGACATTCGAGGCAAGCATCCAGTCCAGCAGGGTCGCATTCAAGGAGCAATACATAAAGGATATGGAATGCTCGTTCGATAACAGGAACGGAAGCATCGGAGGAGAGATGAAAAGCGGCAGCATAAAGTTTGCGACCCTGATGCTGAAGAACAACAGCATTGAACTTTTTGCAGACAACGACCATATCGGAATCGGATTCTCCTATGACAACGAGAGCACCCTTACCAACCGGGGGGAATTCTTCGCGACAGGGGATGTGGTCAGGGACAGCCTCGGGACACTCAACCTCGGGGTAAGCCTGCTTCCGTCGAGCATATATCTCAATGCCCGTGAATGGAGCATCCTGCCGTCCAGATTCAGCATCAGGGGAAAGGAGATAGATGTGGAGAACATCGGCTTCACAAGCGGCGACCAGGCGATAAGGATATCCGGGAAGACATCGGAGAAAGACCCGTCCGACCTTACAATAGACCTGGACAGGTTCGATATCTCGATTGTCAATCCGCTTCTCAGGAAAAATCTGGGCATATCCGGGGCTTTGACTGGCGAAGCATCGCTGACAACCCCGTACAGGCAGCTCGGGATAAAGGCGGATTTCCTGTGCGACTCCACCCGGCTTGCCGGAAGCAACCTCGGCACAGTCGTAATGTCGGGAACTCTTGACAATGTATCTCAGACAGTAGGATTCCGCCTCGGCAACATGCTTGCAGGGAAACGGACCTTTTCCGTCGACGGGACATACAGGCTCGGGGCAAATGACATAGATGTCTCATCCGTACTCGAAGGGTTCGACATATCGTGTGCCGCCCCTTTTGTAGACAAGATCTTCAGCGGGATGGATGGCAACGTTTCAGGGCTGGTCTCCATATCAGGGCCGCTTGACAGGCTCTCGGTCCGCAGCGAAAACGCAGTCCTTGACAATGCAGGGGTGCGCATCGCATATACCAACGTCCTCTACAGGCTCAACGGGGGCTTCCGCATGGATGATGAGGGAATCCATTTCGACCGTATCATGATAGAGGATGACGACAATGGCCGCGGAGTAATAAACGGAGGAATATCCTATAGCCATTTCAGGGATGTAAGGTTCGACACCCGAATCAATGTCCTTGACATGAAATGCATAGACTTGCCTGAAAATACGGATGGCCCGTTCTACGGGACGGTTGACGCGTCCGGGACAATCGAACTGACCGGACCTGTAAGGGCACTCTTCATGAATATAAATGCCGTCACATCCGGAGACGGGGAATTCCATGTCCCTCTTTCGTCCTCCGCAAATGCCGGAAACAGCAACCTGCTCACATTCAAGATGCCTGAGGTCGTCGAGGAGACAGACCCGTATGAGCAGATGATTGCGAGGCTTAAAGAGCACGAGACGAGTGAGGGAGACTTCCGTATCAGGATGCAGCTGGCTGCGGGACAGGGAGTACAGGCTTTCATTGAGATAGACAAGGCTTCCGGGAATGTTATTTCAGGGAGAGGCGACGGGACTATAGACCTTGAAGTGGAGCCGAGCAAGGACTTATTCAACATAACAGGAGACTACACCATCGCATCCGGCAACTACAGGTTCGTCGCCCTCGGGATAGCATCAAGGGATTTCAGCATCCAGGAAGGCAGCGCCGTGCGATTCAACGGGGACATCATGGAAAGCACCCTCGACATAAACGCGACCTACAATACCAAGGCCTCACTGTCGACGCTCATTGCCGATACCACCTCCGTCGCCAACCGCAGGGCGGTGGAATGCGGTATTTCGATAACCGACAAGATAAGCAATCCGAGACTTGCATTCTCAATAAACATCCCTGACCTGGACCCGACCGTACTTTCGAGGGTGGAAAGCGCCCTCAGCACGGAAGACAAGGTCCAGAAGCAGTTCCTGTCGCTCATATTGTCCAACAGTTTCCTGCCGGACGAGCAGTCCGGAATCGTCAACAATGCATCCATGCTGTATTCCAATGTCTCGGAACTGATGTCCAACCAGCTGAACAACATTTTCCAGAAGCTCAACATTCCGCTTGACCTCGGACTGAGATACCAGCCGAACGACAAGGGCAACGACATATTCGACGTGGCCGTCTCGACCCAGCTGTTCAACAACAGGGTAATAGTGAACGGGAACATCGGAAACAGGCAGTATGATACGGGGAATTCGAACAGCGATGTCGTCGGCGACCTCGACATAGAGATAAAGCTGACAAGATCCGGGGCATTGAGACTGAACCTGTTCTCGCATTCAGCCGATGAATACACCAATTATCTTGACAATTCCCAGCGGAACGGGATAGGTATAGCATACCAGAAGGAATTCGACAGGATAGACACATTCTTCAAGAACATGTTTACCGGCAGGAAAAAGAGGGAGGCTGCCGAAAGGAGGGCCTTCATGGAAAGGAGAAACCAGAAAAAGAAAGTGATACGTATCAGTCCGGATACGGGCTCTGATACCGCAAAGACAAGTTATGCAGAATAGAATGGAGATAAAAGACACCGATACCTGCGGAAAGGAGGCTTCAGTACCAGGGAAGAAGTCCGGGAAAGGGAAACTGTACCTTATTCCCGCCCCGCTCGGAGACAATTCCCCGGAAGAAGTCATTCCAGGGCCCGTACTCGACACCCTGCGGCATTTCACGACATTCGTCGTTGAAGAGACAAGGACTGCAAGGAGATACCTTTCAAAGGCCGGGTTGAAAGGGCACATCCAGGGCCTCAGGTTCTACGAGCTCAATGAACATACATCTGAAAGCGAGATTGAGGCATATCTTTCCCTGTTCGATGACGGCAACGATGTCGCCCTTATTTCCGAAGCGGGACTGCCGGCGGTAGCGGACCCCGGAGCCTTGCTGGTAGCGCTTGCCCACAGGCACGGAATCGGTGTGGTGCCTGCCGTAGGGCCGTCATCCCTTATGCTGGCACTTATGGCTTCCGGCCTGAACGGACAGTCATTCGCGTTCTGCGGATATCTTCCTGCCAAGCCGGACGAACGGAAGAACAGGCTGAGAGCCATCGAGAAACTGTCGGCCTCCACATCACAGACACAGATATTCATCGAGACACCGTACAGGAACGACGCAATGCTCGCCGACATACTGTCCGTATGCAGACCGTCCACAAGAATCTGCATAGCGGCGGACCTGACACTCCCTGATGCGTTCATCAGGACAAAGACCGTAGAGGACTGGAAACACGGGCACATTGTCATAGGCAAGCGCCCGTGCGTATTCCTGCTTCTCGCATGAACCGGGACGATTGATTTAAAAGAGACAGGACATGGGACTGCTGGAACTCGAAGGACTTGAATTCTATTCCTATCACGGCTGCCTTCCGCATGAAAAGGCTGCCGGAAATCTTTTCACAGTCGATTTCAAGGCCGAGACAGACATGGAGAAGGCCGCGGAAAGCGACAGCCTTGAAGACACGATAGACTACGGGAAGATATATGAAACGATAAAAAGGGAAATGTCTGTGCATTCGGACCTGCTGGAGCATCTTGCGGGAAGGATTGTCCGGGCCATCGCCGCAGAATTCCCTGAGCTCGGGGACTTCTCGGTACGTGTCTCCAAGCGCCGTCCTCCGGTCAGCGGCCCGGCGGCATGGTCCAGAGTAACACTGCAGCACAGGAAAAGCTGCACACAGGAGAAATGAACAGGATGGAAACCAGGAAAAGAATAGCTTTTGTCACTCTCGGATGCAAGCTGAACTATGCCGAGACATCGACATACGAACGGGGACTGCTCAAAGAAGGCATCGAGGTCGTGCCATGGGAGGAAAAGGCAGACATATACCTCGTGAATACATGTACCGTCACAGAGCACTCCGACAAGAAGTGCAGGAACATCATCAGGAAGCTGCACCGGATGTCCCCGGAAGCGGCAATCTTCGTCACAGGCTGCTATGCACAGCTCAAACGGCATGAAATAGAGAAGATAGACGGTGTTGCAGCAGTATTCGGGGCGGAGGGAAAGACACAGGTCGTGCCAAGTATTGCAAGATATATCAGGGATTCCCTGGAAACAGCCGCCGGGCCGGTGTCCGCAGACGCAGGCATCATGTCTTCCGCGCCAGGGGATTTCCTGCCGGCATATTCCAGCGGAGAACGCACGAGGTCATTCCTGAAGGTCCAGGACGGATGCGACTACTTCTGCACCTACTGTACCGTCCCGTATGCACGGGGCAGAAGCCGCAACATACCGATAAGGGACATAGTGGCCCAGGCCAGGGAAATTGCAGAAAAGGGCATAAAGGAAATAGTCCTGACCGGGGTAAATACAGGAGACTTCGGCAAGACCACAGGAGAGAGTTTCTTCGGGCTCATCAAGGCACTCAATGAAGTCGACGGCATAGAACGGTACAGGATATCATCAATCGAACCCAACCTTCTGACAGACGGGATTATCGACTGGATTGCGTCCGGGACAAAATTCCTCCCGCATTTCCATATCCCGCTGCAGTCCGGCTCGGACACGATACTCAAAGATATGGGGAGAAGATATGATACAGGGTTCTTTGCGCGTAAGATAGAGCATATAAGGCAGGCCTTGGAGCGCGAAGGAGGCCCCAAGGTGTTTTTCGGGATAGATGTCATAACCGGATTCCCGGGAGAGACCGACAGCCTGTTCTCCGAGACCTTCAGTTTCCTGAAGGACACCATACGTCCGGCATTCATCCATATCTTCCCGTATTCGCGGAGGGCCGGAACTCCGGCCGCTGCAAGGAAAGACCAGGTACAGGACTCTGTGAAGACTGAACGGGTCCGCATCCTCGAAGACCTGTGCGGGACACTTCATTCCGGATTCATCGAAGCCAACCGGGGTGTTGCGGAGAAAGTCCTTTTCGAGAGCACCAACAGGAACGGAACGATGTCCGGCTACACAGGCAACTACATCAGGATCGAAAGGCCGTATGACCCTGATTGCATAGGCCGTATAACAGATATAATAATCTGACATGCCGGCACATGCGCCGGGATTTAAAGGAAGAGGCAAGACAATGGCAAAACTGACATTCTTAGGCACCGGGACCTCACAGGGAGTTCCAATGATCGGCTGCGACTGCCACGTATGTTCATCTGAAGACCAGAGAGACAAGCGTCTGCGATCATCGGCATTTGTGCAGTACAAGGGACTGGACATACTTGTCGATGCAGGCCCCGACTTCAGGCAGCAGATGCTCAGGGCCGGAATACATCATATCGATGCTATACTCCTGACCCACAACCACAAGGACCACACAGGGGGGCTGGACGACGTCAGGGCGTTCAACTATATCGAGCGTGCCCCTATCCGGATATACTGCGAAAAATACGTGGAAGACTCCCTGCGCATGGAATATTCATATGCCTTCGCTGAGAAAAGGTATCCTGGCGTACCCGAATGGCAGATTACCCACATCGATGAGCATCCCTTTACCGTCCATGAGAATATGCCGGGCTTCATCCTGGTATGGAAAGACGGGAAAGGCTATGAGAAAGTCAGGGTAACCCCCGAATTCTGGGCAGAGGAACGGATGAAACGGCAAGCCCGCATGGGAAGCACCGATACTCCGGGAGAGACTGGCACAGCGGCCTCCGGACTGCAGCCGGCAGGTCTCGGACAGGCGGAAATCATCCCTGTCCGGGGAAGGCATTATATGCTTCCGGTCCTCGGATACCGTTTCGGAAAGATTGCATACCTGACCGACATGAACTATATCCCTGAAGAGGAATTCGACAAGCTGCAGGGGTTGGAGCACTTCATAATCAACTGTGTCCGCAGAGGCCGGCATCTCTCGCATTTCTCGCTCCCGGAAGCTATAGAAACCGCCCGGAAGGTCGGCGCGGCCCACACATGGCTCACGCATCTGTCGCATCAGCTGCCTTGCTACACCGAACTGTGCGCAGAACTGCCGCCGGACATACAGCCTGCGTATGACGGGCTTACAATTGAAAGCGGAGACTGACTTGTTCAGCCCTCATATGGAGGGACCTTGCCCTCGTCAATCATTTCCCTCAACTCGTCAAGGATTTCCGGGACATCCTGCCCCGGGACTCCGAACCTGGCTTTTATGTCTTCCAGCCTGTAGGTCCCGGATTTTTCCTCATTTATATATGAACTGAGCATATCCCTTGTCCGGGCATGATCCCGCTCACGGCCCGATGAAGCCCTGCAGACGTCGCATTTCCCGCAGTCATTGCTGTCAGCCTGTCCGAAGTATGCCAGCAGGAAACGGCTACGGCAAGTCCCGGTCTCCTCTGCATATGAAATCATCGTCTCCATCCTTTTGACATATGCCGACTTAAGCATGTCATGCCTTCCAGGGCTCAGCCGGACATTCTTCGGCATAAGCCGGTTCTCCTGCAGATAGATGACGGTGGAATGGTCACCGGGGATATATCTTATAAGGTGTTCGAGCGACATCCTGTAAAGCAACTGGCGGAGTTCCGGCACCGTCAGTCCCGCCTTGTCGGCAACATATTCCTCTTCAATCGGGACCGGCCATGTGAAAAGCCCGGTATACCGCCTGAGAAGTATCTCGGTTACTTCTGACATGTGCCTGTCCGGAGAGGGGGTCCGGTACAGCTCCGTCCTGTCCGTAAGGAACATGACCTTTACAGGGATATCCGCATCCTCCATCAGGGTCCAGTGGCCTTCCTTCTCGATATATCTTATTGCATAGTATGCCGATGTCCTGTTCAGGTTGAAGCGGCGGCAGAACGCGTACAGGTCGAACTTCAGCTGCATGCCGATTCCTGCATCATACGGGATGCCATACATGGCATGCACCTTATGATATATATCCTCGATATATTCAAGGGACGGGAAAGACAGGGTGGCAGTCTGACGGAGCCTGCGTATATCCCCGCTGTTCCACAGCAGGACAGCATAGGACGGCTTCCCGTCACGGCCGGCACGTCCGGCTTCCTGGAAATAAGCCTCCGGACTGTCAGGCACGTCGTAATGCACGACAAACCTCACATCAGGCTTGTCTATGCCCATCCCGAATGCATTGGTACAGACCATTACCCTGATTTCGCCCTGCTTCCATCTCTCCTGCCTGCCGGACCTTGCGGAAGGGCCGAGACCTGCATGGTAAAATGAAGCCGTGATGCCACCTTCGCTCAGGAAAGAGGACAGTTCCTCGCATCTCCTGCGGCTCCGGACATATACAATCCCCGTCCCCGGCACTCCGTTGCATATGTTCATCAGCTGGCCGAGCTTATCCTCGGTCTGCCGTACGATATATGACAGGTTTGGCCTTTCGAACCCGCTTTTCAGTAGAAGCTTCTCCCTGAAGCGGAGGCGCTCCATTATATCATCTGCAACCTGCGGGGTAGCCGTGGCGGTCAAGGCGATTACCGGCACATCGGGAAGCATCTGCCTCAGCTCCCCTATCCTCAGGTAGTCCGGTCTGAAGTCATATCCCCACTGCGAGATGCAATGCGCCTCATCCACAACGATATAACTGACTTCCATCTCCTGGACATACTGCCTGAAGATAGGCGTTCCGAGCCGCTCCGGAGAAAGATACAGGAATTTGAAATCCCCATATGCCGCATTATTGAACGCCAGGTCAATCTCTCTCCCGGACATCCCGAGATACACAGCCAGGGCCTTGATTCCCCGGGCAGACAGATTCTGCACCTGATCCTTCATCAGGGCGATAAGAGGGGTCACCACAAGGGCAATCCCCGGCTTCATCATCGCAGGCACCTGAAAGCATACAGACTTTCCCCCTCCTGTAGGAAGTATGGCGAGAACGTCCTTCCCGGAGACAGCCGCATCCACAATCTCTTCCTGCATGGGTCGGAAAGAATCATATCCCCAGTAGCGCCTGAGGATATCCGACGGGGAGGAAGCCTTCCCATCATGCATGCCATCATCTTTTCCGGCCGGACTTTGCCGCTGATTTACAGTATCTTCTGCCATCTGAAAAACTATATGCCCGGAGTCATGCAATTGGCACATTTTGTGCAAGGTAACCCGGTTCGGACAGGATGCGGGACATCATCATGCCCGGGAGGCAAAAGTAATAATTTGCAGCAAATAAAAGCAAAAATTATTTTTCCTTTTATGTTTGAACGATTGCAAAAATACCTTAATTTTGCACCGCATTCCTGCGGGTATGCATGCCGCTGAGAGGCGGGTACAGCTACAGGTCAAGAAAATATAAACCTTAATATAATTTTTGGAATTATGAGTAAAATCGATTTGACCAAGTATGGCATCACAGATGTCAAGGAAATTCTCCACAACCCGTCATACGAGGTGCTCTTCCAGGAGGAGACAAAGGATAGCCTCGAGGGTTATGAGAAAGGCCAGGTTACTGAACTCGGTGCTGTCAATGTCATGACAGGTATCTACACCGGACGTTCCCCTAAAGACAAATTCTTTGTTTACAACGAAGCCAGCAAAGACCATGTATGGTGGACTTCAGACGCATACAAGAACGACAACAAGCCTTGCTCTGAAGAGGCATGGGCAGACCTTAAGGCAAAGGCCGTAAAGCAGCTTTCAGGCAAGAGGCTTTTCGTGATGGATACATTCTGCGGAGCAAACCCTGCTACCCGCCTCAAGGTGCGTTTCATCATGGAAGTAGCATGGCAGGCACACTTCGTGAAGAACATGTTCATCCGCCCTACAGAGGAAGAACTTGCAAACTACGGCGAGCCTGACTTCGTATCATTCAACGCTGCAAAGGCAAAGGTGGAGAACTACAAGGAGCTCGGCCTCAACTCTGAGACAGCTACAGTCTTCAACCTCAAGACCAACGAGCAGGTTATCCTGAACACATGGTACGGCGGCGAGATGAAGAAGGGTATCTTCTCTATCATGAACTACCTCAACCCTCTCCGTGGAATCGCTTCAATGCACTGCTCTGCAAACACCGACAAGGAAGGAAAGAGCACGGCAATCTTCTTCGGACTTTCAGGAACAGGCAAGACCACCCTTTCTACAGACCCTAAGAGACTCCTCATCGGCGATGACGAGCACGGCTGGGATGACGAAGGCGTATTCAACTACGAAGGCGGATGCTATGCAAAGGTAATCAACCTCGACAAGGAAAGCGAGCCGGATATCTACAACGCCATCAGAAGGGATGCCCTCCTCGAGAACGTTACCGTAGATGCAGAAGGCAAGATAGACTTCGCTGACAAGAGCGTTACAGAGAATACCCGCGTATCATACCCTATCGACCATATCGAGAACATCGTAAAACCGGTTTCAAAGGGTCCACACGCAAAACAGGTAATCTTCCTTTCTGCTGATGCATTCGGAGTACTTCCTCCTGTTTCCATCCTCACTCCTGAGCAGACACAGTACTACTTCCTCTCAGGATTTACTGCAAAGCTCGCAGGTACAGAGCGTGGCATCACAGAGCCTACCCCTACATTCTCTGCATGCTTCGGTGCAGCATTCCTTTCACTCCACCCGACAAAATACGGCGAGGAACTCGTGAAGAGAATGAATGCAGTAGGTGCAAAGGCATACCTCGTGAACACCGGCTGGAACGGAACTGGAAAGCGTATCTCTATCCGTGATACACGTGGAATCATCGATGCCATCCTCGACGGCTCTATCGAGAAGGCTCCTACAAAGAAGATCCCTTACTTCGACTTCGAGGTTCCTACAGAGCTTCCTGGCGTAGATCCTGCAATCCTCGACCCGCGCGACACTTATGCTGATGCAAGCGCATGGGATACAAAGGCAAAAGACCTCGCAGGACGTTTCATCAAGAACTTCGAGAAGTTCACTGGCAACGACCTCGGCAAGTCTCTCGTGGCAGCCGGTCCTAAGCTCTGATCTGAAGACAATCAAAGATCAGAAATATGATTCAAGAGGGTGACCCTGGAAATCGGGGTTACCCTCATTTTCATTTATTGAGACATAAATGATTTATCGAAACATAAATGGCCGGAAGAACAGCACCTTGATTCGCCTGTAGCTCCGGGAGAGGAATGACAGGAAAATTTGTATAATCCGATTGGTCAGCTTATATTTGTAGTGCATTATTAAACTAATACACACATACAATGAAATCGAGTATGACCGCGGCTGGCATAATGGCACTCGCCATAGGCATCTTTCCGGCAAGTCTCAAGGCATCATGCACTGACGTCAAAGAGGAAAAACCTGCCGTACACCGTCTGAAAGGCAGGATAATAGACCAAGACGGGGCTGCGGTAGAATATGTAGCCGTCGGGATTCCCGGAAGCCGGACCGGTACGGTTTCATCGGCAGACGGGAAATTCGAACTGGAGATTCCGGCAGATGAGACGGATTCACTTGTATTCAGGCACGTGTCATACATGACAGAACGCATACCGGCATCGGAATATATGCATACGGACACCATGTCTGTCAGACTGACAGGAAACGAAATTGATGTCGCAGTGGTATATCCGGCCGAAACAAAAGAAAAGACGCTCGTATCCAAAGGTGCACGATTTCCGGCCGCATTCGGTGTCTTCAATCCAGACGACACAGGTACAGAAGTAGGTTCGAATGTAAAAGTGAAAAAACGGTTCATAATCAAGAAATTCGCCTTCAAAGTAGCAGCATGTTCCATTGAGGGGACCAAAGTCAGCCTCAATGTTTACAGGATAACGGACGACTCCTTCGAAAACATACTGCACAGGCCGATATATATCGACATAGCTGAAAGCCAGGATATGAAGCTGTATGAAGTTTCCACAGAAGAAACGCTGTTGCTGGAGCCGGGGGAATATTTTGTGAGCATAGCATTCGTCGGATGTTCGGAAAAAGACAAGAAAGAATGGGAGGAGCAAAAGACATGGACCGGAAAAAAATACGCAGAAGCCTCTGTCAGCAACCAGCTGATGTTCCCGCTGTATTTCAAGTCCAGCCATGTCAGAAACGGAGCCATGGGGAAAATATCACGATGCGGGCTGAACATAGGCATGTCGGTCTTTGGCATTGAATACTATGAATAACCGAAAAAAAGGTTAAATTTGTGAAAATATGACCCTTCTTTTTTTTCAATATCATATGAAACGGATTTTTCTATTGGCGGCGGCAGTCATAGTGGCAGCTGTCACATCATGCTCACAGTACAGATATGAGACTGTGAAAGGCGATCCCCTCGGAACGAAAATATACACTCTCGACAACGGGCTGAAAGTGTATATGAGCGTCAACAAGGAGACTCCCCGTATCCAGACCTACATCGCAGTAAAGGTAGGCGGAAAGAATGACCCGTCCGAGACGACAGGGCTTGCCCATTATTTCGAACACCTGATGTTCAAGGGCACACCGAACTACGGAACATCAGACTATGCGGCAGAGAAGCCGATGCTCGACCGTATTGAGCAGCTGTTTGAAGTATACCGTCAGACTGACGACGAGACGGAAAGGGCAGCAATCTACCATCAGATTGATTCGATAAGCTACGAGGCATCCAAGCTTGCGATTCCTAACGAATACGACAAGCTCATGTCAATCATCGGGGCCAAGGGCACGAATGCATTCACTTCCCAGGACATGACAGTATATGTGGAGGACATACCGTCAAACGAAATCGACAACTGGGCCCGCATAGAGGCAGACAGGTTCAAGAATCCGGTAATCAGAGGATTCCATACCGAGCTTGAGACAATATACGAGGAGAAGAACATGTCCCTTACCCAGGACAGCCGGAAGGTCAATGAAGCTCTGGATGCTGCCCTTTTCCCGCACCATCCTTACGGGACACAGACTGTACTCGGCACTCAGGAGCATCTCAAGAATCCTTCCATTACCAATGTCAGGAACTACCATAAGACATATTACGTCCCTAACAATATGGCCATATGTCTTTCCGGAGACTTCGACCCTGACGAGATGGTTGCAACCATAGAGAAATACTTCGGGGACATGGTACCCAATCCGGACATCCCTCAGCTTGAATTCGAGAAAGAGCAGCCTATAACAGAACCGATAGTAAAGAAAGTATACGGGCTTGAAGCCGAGAATATCACTCTCGGATGGAGACTCCCGGACGCGACCGACAAGTCACATGATGTAGCCAACATCGTAAGCTCGATTCTCTATAACGGACAGGCAGGCCTCATCGACCTTGACCTCATACAGCAGCAGAAGGTCCTCTCGGCATATGCCTACAACAACTCGCAGCCTGACTACGGCTCCTTCGTGATATCTGCACGGCCGAAAGCCGGACAGACCCTGGATGATGTAAAGGAACTCCTGCTTGCAGAAGTCGGGAAACTCCGTTCAGGGGACTTCGATGAAGGCCTCATAGAAGCAACAATAAACAACTACAAGATGTACATGATGCACAACTATGAGGACAACGAGAACCGCGCAATGATGTACGTCATGTCATTCATCAATGGTACGGACTGGGCCGATGACGTCAGGATGCTCGACAGGATGGCACAGATTACCAGACAGGATGTCATCGACTGGGCAAATGCATATCTCGGGGCAGAAAGCTATGCCGCCATCTATAAGCTCCAGGGCGAAGACAGGACTGTCCAGAAGATTGCCGCCCCGAAGATTACCCCTATCGTGACCAACCGCGACGTGCAGAGTGACTTCCTTGCAGAAATCCAGGCAACTCCGGTCAAGCCTGTCAAGCCGGTGTTCGTCAACTACTCCGAGGATATGTCAAGATTCGAGGCAAGACCGGGAGTCGAAGTGCTATACAAGCAGAATGAGATGAATGACCTGTTCACTCTCATCTATGTATTCAACACCGGAACAGAAAACGACCCGGCACTCAGCCTTGCATCCGACTATGTATCTTACCTCGGCACTTCAACAATGTCGGCAGAAGACATTGCATCAAGGATGTACGAAATCGCATGTTCATTCGGAATCTATCCGGGAGCAAACAAGACATCGATACAGATATCCGGACTCAGCGAGAACATGGCTGAAGCAATGGATATCGTTGACGGGCTTATTTCAGGGGCGCAGCCTGACGAAGCGATACTCGCCAATCTCAAGGCTGACCTTTTCAGAAGCCGTGAGAACGCCAAACTGAGCCAGGGAAGCTGCTTCGGCGCACTGCAGAGATACATGGTATATGGCCCAGACTTCATCAGCAGAAGCGTACTTGACAACAAGGCAGTGGAAAACCTCACTTCCGATGAACTGCTTGCCAAGGTTCGCGGGCTTATGGGATATGCACATGAGGTCCTGTATTACGGACCGCAGGGAGAGAAAGAGCTGCTCGCATCGCTCGACAGCCATCACAAGACATCCCCTGAGCTGCAGCCGCTCGAAAGACAGCATGTAAAGACACTCGAGGTCAAGGACAATAACGTTGTCCTCGCACAATATGATGCAAAGCAGCTTTACTTGATGCAGTACTCCAACAGGGGCGAGAAGTCCGACATACCGGCAGAGCCTGGAATCACACTCTACAATGAATACTTCGGAGGCGGGATGAACTCCATAGTATTCCAGGAGATGAGGGAAGCGCGCGGCCTTGCATACACTGCGATGGCCCAGCTCGCGTCGCCGTATTATCCGGATGAAAGCTACTACTATCTTGCATTTATCGCCACCCAGAATGACAAGATGAAACAGGCGATAGAAGCCTTCGATGACATCATCAACGACATGCCTGAATCCCAGGCGGCATTCGACATCGCCAAGGAAGCCCTCATCAACAGGCTCCGTACAAAACGCATTGTCCGTGACCAGATCCTGTGGCAGTATATAAGTGACCGCGAACTCGGGCTGGAAGAGCCTCTGGACAGACAGATTTTCGAGGCCGTCCAGGACATGACACTTGATGATGTAAAGGCTGTCCAGGAAAAATGGGTCAAGGGACGCAGCTATACATTCGGAATCCTCGGGGACAAGAATGATATAGACATGAAATACCTCAGAAGCCTCGGCCCGGTAAAAGAAGTATCTCTCGAGGAAATCTTCGGATACTGACAAGCACCCGGAAACTCCCCGGGACAGCAATGCCGGCACGGACTGAGACAAAAGGTCTCCGGCCAGGATAACATACAGGATTGACCCTTACCTTAGCGGATGGTTACAGACCACATGCAAGGCAGGGGTCATTCTTTATGCGAACAATGCAGGGAAATATGTAAACAGTAATGAACCGGACATGTAACAACAGGGTATCCGTTGCCCGGCAGACGACAAACGGACATCCGCTACCCTACCAGGCAGGAGACAAGGCATGCTGATGACTGCTGTAGCGCCAGGCAGATGGCGGATTAATCCTGCAGGACGTAGAGAGGGGATGGGGTACGGCGCGGGAGACACCGCAATGCAACAGTGCCGCGTTCGACACCTATTTGCATCAGGGCATCGGAAGACGCGGAAAACGCCTTCTCCGGAGTATTATTGTTCTCGCTTAGATGACACAGGAAGATATTCTTCAGGCCAGGATGCCAGAATCTCTTTATTGCGGATGCGCAGTCATCATTGCTGAGATGCCCGCTGCCCTGGGCAATACGCATCTTCAGCTCGTAGGTATATGAGCCTCCGATAAGCATGTCCATGTCATAGTTCGACTCCACCACAACAGTATCAGCCGACGAGGCGAAACCTATCATCTCATCTGTGACCCTGCCCAGGTCAGTCACTATGACAAAACTGTGCCCGTCAATCTCGATGGCATACCCTACTGTCTGGGTGGCATCATGCGGCACGACAAAGTATCTGACAGCTATTCCGTCTATATCGGTCCATGCATCATCCGCCAGGACCCTGGAGCATCCGGCAAACCATCCGGAAGTAAAGGTATGCCTTTTGAGAGCCACGGCAAGGGTCTCTGTCGTATATACCGGCTTACTCAGCCTCTTGCAGAAAGAGCCGAGATGCCTCACATGGTCAAGATGGTCATGGGTAATGATTATGGCACTGAATGAATCGTACGAAAGCCTGTTTTCCTCAAGATACTTCTTAAGCCGCTTCAGGCTTACTCCCGCATCTATCAACAGGCCATGCTTCTCTGAACCGAGATAATAGCAGTTGCCGCAGCTTCCGCTGGAAAAGCTCATGAATCTCAGCATCACAGAGCCTCCCCCAATGCTTCTGACAGGACGGACCTGAGGTCGGTCCCCGGAGTGTACAGCACAGCATTCATTCCTGAAGCCCTTGCGGCCTCGACATTCGGCCGGGAGTCATCGATGAAAAGTATCTCCCCGGCAGGCAGCCCGACACCGGCTATTGCAGCCTCGAATATCCGTGACGACGGCTTGAGCATCTTCATCTCATAAGACAGGAACTGCCTGCGGAAAATCCTGTCCATCGGGATACCGGCGTCCCTGAATATTTCACGGCAGCGCACCATGGAAATGCCGTTATTGTTGCTAAGGAGATACAGGCTGTATCTGCCTGACAGCTCCTTCAGCAAATCAGCCTTGTACGCATCAATACCGACCAGCAATTCCCACATTGCAGAGTCTACATCGGACGGAAGAATCCCTGGCGCAGCCCCTGATATGATATATCTTCTGAATTCATCCTCAGATACCAGCCCTTCCTCAAGGTCTGAATATATGCCCTTCTGATGACTTGCATCAAGAATCTCGTCTATCCTGCCATATCCGACCTTCTCCATAAAAGCCCGACGGCACCTTTCAAGGTCCAGGTCTATCAGGACCCCGCCCATATCGAAAACAATTGCCTTAATCATCCTGTTCCTCCCTTTATCCAGGTCACTGCTCCTGCTCGCAGTATTTCTTGATCACACTGTATGCATCCGAGACGCCGAGCTCTCCGGCACGCGAAAGGTCTATGCAGCCTTTTTCCTTGTCCTTCAGATAAATCTGGACAAGCCCGCGGTTAAAATATGCGTCCCCCATATAAGGGAAAAGCTCGATTGCCCGTGTATAGCTGTCGATCGACCTGACATGCTCTGCCGCCAGACAATACAGGTTGCCGAGGTTGAAAAATATATACGGTATATCCGGGACAATCCCGGCTGCCTTAGACATGTCCGCAATGGCTTCAGTATAATCATATTGCCTGCTGACCTGATCCCTTACCCGAGCTCTTGTAGTACCGGAATCATCCATTGTCAGCACCTGCACATTATTCTCGATTGAAGATATGAAATCTATCATTTCGGCCCGGAGGACGCCCCTGTTCATGTAATAGAAAGCGGCATAATACCTTTCCGCATCCTGGACAGGACCATCCGGCTGCTTGTCAGCAAGAGCCTCCGACCCGGACACCGCCTCATCGTAATAGCCCAGAGAAGAATTGTACTGTCTGTTCTCATACTCGAACATGGCCCGCAGGAAAGACCTTACCGGACCGGACACCCCGTCCCCGTATATGACTGATTCTATCGCTCCGGCTGCAGAAGGACGCCATAAGGTATCCGTATTGGCAATTACCACAGGCACAGGAGACTCCGCAACGAACCTGTCTATGAGAGGGTTCTCATATCTGCGTTCCAGCGCATATTCTGTCCCGTCCCTCCCCGGAGCCAGGACAAACTTGTACAGCGGTCTGAGCCGTATATCTATATCCCTGTGCTGCAGAAGCTCATCATTGAAATTATCCCTCGCGAATTCGGCGTCGAGCGCAAGCAGGGAACTGTACTTGCGGGTAGTATCGGCAAACGATGCCGCATTCTCTTCAGTGGCCTCCCTGTATTCCCTGACCTTCTCCCTTGCTGTCCTGTAGTCCTCCTGCGAAGCCTTATAGTCCCCCATCATATTCTTGACATAGGCCCTGTTCATATAGGCCTTTGCAAAATCCGGATACAGGTCTATCGCCTTGTCATAGTCCTCGAGGGCATCCTGCCAGCGCCCCATCTCGATGAAGACGGACGCACGGTTGAAATAGGCAAGGACATTGTCAGGATTGATATTCAGCACCCTGTCCAGATCTGACAGGGCCCCTTCATATTCGCCTACCTGAGCTCTTATCAACCCCCTGTTGTAGAGAGTAAGCGCATTGCCCGGCTCGTCCCTCAACACCCGGTTAAGGTCCTCCATGGCACCTATATAGTCCTGCTTCTCATACAGCATTATGGCCCGGTTGAAATAGGCATATGTATTTGCGGTATCAAGCTCTATCGCCTTGTCCATGTCTGCTATAGCCCTGTCGAATTCATTTTCCGAAGCATAAAGCCGGCCTCTGCGGATATATCCCTCCGGGTCGAACCGGTCCAGCCTGATAGCCATATTGTAGTCCGACATGGCTTTCAGGGTATCTCCCAGGAAAAGATAGCTTGCGCCCCTGTTCAGATATGCCGAAGGGTCCTTGGGCTCTTTCCGTATGTATCTGTTGAAATCGCTGACCGCCTTGTCGAACTGCTGGGAGAGGAAATATGTGACTCCGCGGCTGAAATACAGGCCGACAAAGCCGGGACGCAGGTCTATGGCTTTCTGCAGGTCCGCAAGAGCGTCATCATACTTGCCGAAGCGGCTCCGGGTAATCGCCCTGTAATGGTATCCGGACGTGAATACCGGATTAAGCCGGACCGATGTGTTGAAATCCTGCTGGGCCCCGTGCAGGTCCCCGAGATTGTATTTTGCTATTCCCCTGAAGAAAAAAGTCCAGTAGTCGGTCGTGTCGAGCCTCGCAAGTACATTGAAATTCTCTATGGCCTGGGAATATTTCCCGTCGGCCAGGGCCCGCCTGCCCCTGAAAGAAAAGACATCCTTGTCATACTGTGCCGAAGCCATGAATTCCCCGAGAGAGAACATGACCGCCACTGTCAACAGCAGATTAACAATAACACGCATCCGATGACAAAAATTTCCTTTTACTGCTTAATTTTCCTATTTTTGGCCCCCGAAAAAAGAGTCCATTCTGCAAATATAATCATTTATCATGCCCGGAATGATAAATCCAGCCAAAAAATACAGACATATATTCATTTTCCCATTGCTCATGGCCTTATTGATGCCGTCGGAGGCATCTGCACAGAGCAGCTGGACCTCCAACGACAACATAGCCCACAATGTCGTATGGGAAGAGCAGCTGTACAGGGACATATGCTTCCTTTCTGACTCCCTGTGCGGAGGCCGTGCAACCGGAAGCCGGGGAGGGAACGAAGCGGCATTCTGGCTTATCCGGGCTTTCCGCGGCGCAAAGCTGATGGCTTTCAACGGCAGCTACGCCAAGCACGTGTTTGCAGGACATGGACTGGTCGGGCACAATATCGTCGGAATGATTCCGGGGTCAAGGAAATCCCCGTGCTCCTCATACATCATCGTCGGAGCGCACTATGACAATATCGGCATACTGAAAGGCAAGATGTTTCCCGGAGCGGACAGCAATGCATCAGGGACGGTGGCTATGAAGACAATCGCGGAGATGTTCGCTGCAATGAAGCTTCTCGGCAAGGTCTACCGGCAGAACATCATCTTCGTGGCATTCGATGCATACCGGATGAACCATGCCGGCTCGGAAGCATTCTGGAGGATGATAGAGAACGGAAGCCTGACGGACCCGCTTACCGGGGAGGCAGTCACTCCCGACAAGATCTCCCTGATGGTCAACATCGACCAGGTGGGGAGTTCGCTGTCGCCTCTCGCATCCGGGAGGAAGGACTATATGATAATGCTGGGGAACGGGAGCCTGGACAGGCAGGCGCAGGGACTGATATCGATGTGCAACAGGTTCTACGGCACCGATCTCGAACTCTCGCACACATACTACGGGAGCGAGCAGTTTACAGAGGTGTTCTACACGCTCTCGGACCAGAAAGTCTTCATCAGGAACGGAATCCCGTCCGTCCTGTTCACATCCGGCATCACAATGCGCACCAACAACACGACCGACACGCCGGAATCACTCGACATGGCCGTCCTGCGCAAACGGATCATCCTTATATTCCACTGGCTTGAAAAGATGATGTAGCTACCTGTGCATGCGGAGCGCAACAATATGCCGCAGGAGATACTCTGTCCACAGATACCTTATCTCCAGATATGATTTCCTGTCCCTGAAGGACAGTTTCCGCGACCTGCATATCTGCAGAAGCTTATCCCTCATCTCATACATCTCCATGCGGCAGGCGGCAAACCCCGGTATCTTCATGAAAGAACGCATATGCCACAGGCATATCTCGACCTGTCTGGCAATCATCGCATCCTTCTCCTGCTCCGTAAACAGAGGTGACTTCGAGATATAGTCTATACGGTCGTAGTCGGCGAGGAAGAAATGGTACTTCTTGATCGGAGTCCCCGTATGACAGATGCTGTCGGCTCTCTGGAAATAATAATAGTATGACCTGTCGACATGTACGCATGTACGGCAGTCGCCGGCTATCCTGTATATGACCGCATGGTCCTCATAGAACCGGCCTTCGGGGAATGACCACCGGTCAAACATGGTTCTGCGGAAAAGCTTGGTCCACGTGCAACTGCTTACCTTCTCGCTGAGGATGGCCGCCACGACATCCTTCGGGGCCATCACATGCACTTCTCCGGTCTCCTCGGAATATGGGATTATCTGTCCTTCCCTGTCATAGGAGAAATTGCAGAAGCACAGGTCCGCATCATATTTCCTGGCATTCTCATAGAGCGCCTCATACATTCCGGGAGCGATATAGTCGTCGCTGTCTATGAAGCCGACGTATTCAGATGTTGCAGCCGCCACCCCCCTGTTCCTGGCTGTCGCAAGGTCAGCAATCTCTATATGGAGCACCCTGATCCTGCTGTCTGTTGCGGCCAGCTCGTCACAAAGCTGGTACGAGCCGTCAGTGGAGCAGTTCTCGACCAGGATGACCTCCATGTCGTGCAGAGTCTGCGAAAGTACCGAATCAATGCACTTGCGGAGATATTTTGCCGTATTATGTACAGGGATTACAACTGATATAAGACTCATGGCTTTCTTTTCATCGGTTCCCCAAAAGTACTTAAAATATATGAAAAATGCGCAAAAAATATGAAAGCCTCATTTTTCATAGTATATTTGGAATCCGAAAACGAAAAACGCACAGGCCTTTGGCGCAGGAGATCGCAGGAGATGATGAAAAAGCACGCATACCTCATAATGGCTCATGCCAATCCGGGGCAGCTCCGGAAACTGCTGATGCTGCTGGATGACCCGAGAAACGACATATTCGTGCATATCGACAGGAAAGCCGGATTCGACGGAAACGCCCTGGACGGGATATGCAGCCGGGCAAGGCTCGAAGTACTGAAGGACAGGCTGACAGTCCACTGGTACGGCTCGACAATATTGAAATGCGAACTCGTCCTCCTGAAGGCGGCGACACGGGCCGGACAATATGACTATTACCATCTGCTCTCCGGGATGGACCTCCCGATAAAGGACCAGGACACAATCCACACATTCTTCGATACCCACGGCGGCAGCGAGTTCATATGCTGCAGCCCTGCACTGAATCCGGAATTCGAATACCGCGTACGGTATACCCCGTTCCCCGAACTCGAGAGACTGAAGATTTTCCACAAGATAAACAGGTTCTGCAGGAAAGTCCAGAAGAAACTGGACATCAACTTCCACCCCGGCACAGACTACAGATACGGCTCGAACTGGTTCAGCATCACTGACAGCCTGGCAAGATACACGGTCTCGAAAGAGGATGAGATACTGCATATCTTCGGGCACACGATACTCTGCGACGAAATCTTCCTGCAGACAATTGTCGCCGGCTCGCAGTTCATGGACAGGATATACAGGCTGCACGAACCGGACCACATGCAGACAGGGAACATGCGCATGATAGACTGGTCTCATGAGAAAGACGCCAAGCACCCGTGGACATTCCGGACGGCGGACATGGACAGGCTTATGGCCTCCCGGATGCTGTGGGCGCGGAAATTCGATGAACGTGTCGACAATAAGATAATCGACATGGTCTGCCATCGGCTTAAACCGGACCGTTTCCCGGAAGTGACAACCCAGGACAAGAACACAAAATAAATACATTGCATATGAAACGTCATGCTTATCTGATACTCGCACATACCAATCCGGGGCAGCTCCGGAAACTGCTGATGCTGCTGGATGACCCGAGAAACGACATATTCGTGCATATCGACAGGAAAGCCGGATTCGATGGAAGAGCCCTGGAAGGGGCATGCAGCAGTTCAAGGGTTGAAGTCCTGAACAACCGCATAAGTGTCAGATGGGGCGGCGTAAGCATCATGAAATGCGAACTGGCTCTCCTCAGGGAAGCCACCAGGGCCGGACAATACGACTATTACCACCTGCTCTCCGGGATGGACCTCCCGATAAAGGACCAGGACACGATACACCGCTTCTTCGATGCCAACAGAGGAAAGGAATTCATCGACTTCTGGGAGATGCGTCCGGACATACTGGACAGGGCGCAATGGTACACCCCGTTTCCTGAGATGGAGCGCAATTTCCTTTTCCATGCAATCAACAAGGGCTGCAGGAACATCCAGAAGGCCTTGGGCCGCAGAATCAATACCGATATCGGGATAGAATACGGCTCGCAGTGGTTCAGCATTACCGACGGTATGGCAAGATACGTGACATACAGGGAAAGCGAGCTCGAGGAGATTTTCGGACATACTATCATCTGTGATGAATTCTTCATGTCGACTGCCGTATGGGGCTCCCCTTTCAGGCAGAACATCTGGGAACCTTCGCATGACAGGGCCGTCTGCGGGAACATGCGTCTCATCGACTGGTCCAGAGGAGGGAATATCAGACACCCGTGGACATTCCGCATTGACGACATGGACATGCTCATGTCATCCCCGATGCTGTGGGCCAGGAAATTCGATGAACGGGCCGACAATGACATAATAGACACCATCTGCCACCGGCTGAAACCGGAAATCTTCCATGACACAGGGAAGGCAGGAACCGGGAACAGGTCACGAAACATACAGTGAATATGAAACGCCACGCATATCTCATACTCGCGCACTGCCGTTTCGGGCAGCTCCGCAAGCTCGTCATGCTGCTCGATGATCCGAGAAACGATATTTTCATCCACGTGGACAGGAAGGCGGCATTCGACCCGGCAGGATGGGACAGCCTGTGCAGACATTCCAGACTCACATTCATCAAGGACAGGATAAAGGTCAGCTGGGGAGGGGTCAGCATAATGCGCAGCGAACTGGCTCTGCTCAGGGAAGCTACACAGGCCGGGAGGTATGACTACTACCACCTGCTCTCCGGGATGGACCTCCCGATAAAGGACCAGGACACGATACACCGCTTCTTCGATGCCAACAGCGGGAAGGAATTCCTCAACTTCTGGAAATTCAAGAGCACAACCGCTTCAAGGTTCAATTACTACACACTTTTCCCGGAAGGGGCGGGACATTTTGCCACCAACCTCATGAACAACATATTCAAGGGGCTTCAGATGGCCGTCGGATACAGGATAAACAGGGATGTGGACTTCAGGTTCGCATCCCAGTGGTTCAGCATTACCGACAATCTTGCCAGGTACGTCCTTACCCGCGAAGACTGGCTGGAAAAGATATTCAGGCATACGAACACATGCGATGAAATCTTCCTTGCCACCCTTGTATGGAACTCCCCGTTCAGAGACAGCCTTTACATAAAGGACGAGACGGAAGCCCACATCGTCAACGAAAGCAACATGAGATTTATCGACTGGACCAGAGGGGAAAGCATCCGCCACCCGTGGACATTCCGTGCCGGGGACTGGGACCTGCTTATGAGCGTCCCTCATTTCTGGGCAAGGAAATTCGATGAGAACATCGACAATGAGATAATCGAAAGGATATTCGCGGCATTGAGACCACGGGACTGAGGTCACTGCAGACGGAACTTCAACCCGAGGACACGCAATATCTTCTCCCGCTCGCTTCCTTCTCTCCTGATAGAGAAGATATTCCTGAATATCATGGCTACAAGCCCGTCTATAAGGAAAAACGCAGAGACGAGGGCATCCGTGGAGAGTCCTGCCGCACGATAGCCGCATGCATTGGCAGCCATTGAAAGAATCCTTTCATACACGTGCGCCATCGTCCCGCCAGAATGCGACTCGGGATTGACAGGGAACATGCTGCGCTCGATATTGTCCTTCTGGAGAAAACGGAATATGCAGGCGCGTGCCATGAACATGGTCCCGACACAGAAATGCATGTCCGTCACTTTCATCCCCAGACGCTTAAGCTCCCGTGGCACAAGATTACGGTCAAGCCTGCTCCATGGAAGCGGCTCCAGGAGAAATGCATCGCTGCATGCAAGACCGAGCTTCGGGTCCGAGGAGAATCTCCCCAGCACCGACATGAAACGCTTCCTGTCCCTGAGGATTGCATCTACTAAGGCATCACGCCACCGGTATCCCTTGAACGGGATATTGTGTATCCGGATGACTGTCCTGCTCTTCGTATGGAGCTTCAGCACGAGGTCATAGTCCTGGAGCCTGACATGCTTTACCAGCTCGATGAACGGCCATACATCATAGCCTACATTGTCGACCTCAAAACACCTCACATCCGGCTTCACTGCCCTCAGCATACTGATTGTCACAGGGTTCAGCTTTGACATAGTTGCATACAGGTCCCATTCGCACCCGGAGATATTCATCAGTTTGCCGACAAAATACTCCGTCTGCTCATGGTAATAGATATGAAGGTGAACAAGAAGTCTCATTTCAGGAAAAATTGATGTCCATGCATATCCCGGTAATATCTGGTCAATACATTTTGATCATGACATCGGCAAAACTGCCAGGAATCGGATGTCCCGCCGAAGTCGACCTGTATTCTGTCTTCTGGAAAAGAGCAGAAGACGCAAGCCTGTCAAAATCAGTTTCATTATATGGCAGGTCTTTATAGGAAAGCCACAAGGCATGTGTCCGTGCCTGATCAATATGGGGCATCCTGTCGAAATATTGTTTCGCGACAGTGTTATACTCTACAATCTGCTTGAAAATCAGCTGATGAATAAAATAGTCGATGGCACTGTCCTCGCGTCTCCAATATTCATGGATCGCTGCCCTCCAGACTTTCAAAATATAATTGTGCCGCCTGGCTCTGAAAAAGCAGTTTTGTATGAAAGCGTATGACCCTGTAATGTCATTTCCAGCAAGATATATGAAAAAATCTTCTCCCAGAAGCCATTCGGGAAATGGCCGTGTGACAAAATCAGTAGCATCAGCCCAGATACCGCCATATCTGTAAAGAAGTTCTACCCTGCATATATCGGCAAAATGCGCAGGCTTGATTTTACCGGATTTCCATTTTGAGACAATATGGTCGGGAAGTTCTATCCAGTCCCATATTGTCGTGCCATCAAGTACGACCAGCCGCTGCGTGCAATTGGCCCTTATACTCCTGTAACAGGCCCTGACAATATCCGGGGCATTATCTTCCCCCTGCAGCCAGATACTGAATATCCTCTCTTCGGATTCATCCGACAACGGAGGATCCTCTTCAACAGAACATATAACCGGCTTCAATGTTCCAAGATACTTTCCGATTACATCCACCTTTACCTGTCCCCTCTTCCTGCGCCTGTCCTTCCGGCTCTGAAAAAGAGAATTGAATATGTGGCCTTTGAACAATATTATCAGCTCGGCCGTCAGTCTGGATCGGTTCATTTCTTTCGTTTCGCTCTATAGTTACGATTTCGGCAATGCAAATCTAATATTTTTACTCCACTATTGAAAAATAAACTATCTTTGAAAGATATTTCATGCACTGATGGACTGGACGGGTTTTAAAGCTAAAATATACAGGTCGATCATATCCGTTTTCGGGAAACTTCCTTTGTCTTTCCTGTACAAAGTAGGGGATTTCGCATCCTGGATAATGAAGGACGTGATTTCGTACCGCAAGGAAATCATTTATGTCAATCTTTCCAGGGCCTTTCCTCAAAAAAACTATTGGGCCCTGAAAAAAATTGCCGATGACTACTACAGACACCTAGGGGAAATAGCTGCTGAAACGGTATGGTTCGGCGGATGCAACGGCAACGGGGACAAGCTGCACAGGCAGAAAATCTACGACTACGTCAATCCCGAGGTTCTGGTAGACGCCAACAGGAATACCGGAGTATTCTGCATGACTTCGCATTGCGGCAACTGGGAGCTTCTCGGAGGCATATACGAATATTCCTATACCGTCGACCTTAGCAAATACATCGACAAGAACAACTTTTTCGTAGCATACAGGGCCCTGCACAACAAAGTGTCGGACAGGGTATTCTATGAGAACCGCAGGGCACCTCTTCCGGATTACAAAGGCCAGGTGGAGGATGTCAAACTGCTAAGACATGCTGTTGCCCGCAAGGACAGCAAGCCGATATATGTGATGATAGCCGACCAGTTCCCCTACAAGGCCTGCCACGAGGTCGGGACATTCCTCAATCAGCCGACAGTCGGGATGCTCGGAGGCTTCGCCCTGGCGGTAAAGCTCGGTTTCGCGGTGCTATACATGAGGCAGGAGCGCGCAGGCAGGGGACACTACAGGCTTACATACGAGGTCATTACGGAGAATGCCTCGGGACAGGATCCGGAGGAGCTCATGAGGAAATATTTCTCCATGCTTGAAGCCGATATCAGGAAGGATCCGGCCAACTGGCTGTGGAGCCACAAGAGATGGCACTGAATGGAGTTTCAGCAAAAACTTCTATCTTTGCAGACTGTTTTTACTTGCATTTCAGCAGATGAAAGAATTTTGGACAATGATGAAGCGCTTTGTAGCGCCATACAAGAGATATCTGGTCGGGGCAGTAGTGCTGAACATGCTGTCCGCAATATTCAACATATTCTCCTTCACACTGATTATCCCTATCCTGCAGATACTTTTCAAGATCAACGACAAGGTCTATGAATTCATTCCCTGGGATACGGATATGGACATAAAGGAGAAGCTGACGAACAACCTTTATTTCTATGTTACCGGGCTGATAGAACAATACGGAGGCTCTGTCACATTGCTTGTGCTCGGACTCTTCCTCGGGCTGATGACCGCACTCAAGACCTCGTGCTATTTCGGGTCCTCGGCAGTGATGGTACCGCTCAGGACAGGAGTGGTAAGGGACATAAGGGTAACCGTATACAACAAGATGATGAGGCTTCCCCTCGGATTCTTCTCCCAGGAGAGGAAGGGGGACATAATCGCCAGGATGAGCGGCGATGTCGGGGAAATCGAGTATTCTATCACAAGCTCTCTCGACATGCTCATCAAGAACCCGATACTGATACTGTTCTACTTCACGACACTCGTGGTCACGAGCTGGCAGCTGACCCTCTTTACGCTGCTCGTCGTGCCGGCAATGGCATGGGGCATGAGTGCAATAGGCAAGAAGCTCAAGAGGCAGTCGCTTGAAGCCCAGGGGAAATGGAGCGACACCATGTCCCAGCTTGAGGAGACACTCGGAGGATTGAGAATCATCAAGGCCTTCATTGCGGAAGACAGGATGATGGACCGGTTCCGCACGGTAACGAACGAGCTCCGCAACGCCTCAGGGAAGGTAGCCGTAAGACAGGCCCTTGCACACCCGGTAAGCGAATTCCTCGGCACGATAATGATAATGATTGTGCTCTGGTTCGGCGGCACATTGATACTCAGCGAGAAAGCGCCTATCGACGCCCCGACATTCATTTTCTATATGGTCATCCTGTACAGTGTGCTGAATCCTCTCAAGGAATTCGCCAGGGCCGGATACAACATACCTAAGGGGCTTGCCTCGATGGAACGTGTCGACAAGATACTCAAGGCCGAGAACAACATAAAGGAAAGGCCGGACCCGCTGCCGCTCGGGACTTTTGAGGACAGGATCGAATTCCAGGACGTATCCTTCAGATATGAGGACGGCAAGGAGGTACTCAGGCACATCAGCCTTACTGTACCGAAAGGCAAGACAATCGCCCTCGTGGGCCAGTCCGGATCGGGCAAATCCACACTTGTGGACCTGATCCCGAGATATCACGATGTGACATCCGGCAGGATACTCATAGACGGGAAGGACATCAGGGACGTCAGGGTCAAGGACCTGCGAAGCCTCATAGGCAACGTCAACCAGGAGGCGATACTGTTCAATGACACCATCTTCAACAACATAGCCTTCGGTGTGGAGGGAGCCACCATGGAGCAGGTAATAGCTGCCGCAAAGATAGCCAATGCCCACGAATTCATCATGGAGAAGGAGGACGGCTACAATACGAACATCGGGGACAGGGGGAACAAGCTTTCCGGAGGCCAGAGACAGCGAATCAGCATCGCGAGGGCCATTCTCAAGAATCCTCCGATACTCATCCTCGACGAGGCGACATCGGCCCTCGATACCGAATCCGAAAGGATAGTGCAGGAGGCCCTCGACAGGCTCATGGCATCGCGCACTACAATAGCAATCGCCCACAGGCTGTCGACAATCAAGAATGCCGACGAGATATGCGTGCTCCACGACGGGGAGATTGTGGAACGCGGCAGACACGAGGAGCTCATCGCCCTCAACGGATATTACAAGAGACTGAATGACATGCAGGCGCTGTAGCGTCTATGAATGAGATGGACAAGAGACTTAAATATTTTTCACGGATCCTGCTCGGGCTGTACATAATAGCCGTATGCCTGCTGTGCTTCATGCGTTTCAACACGGGAATAGACATGAGCAGCACATGGTTCGGGATCCCGAAGGACAAGGTCGTGCACGGACTCATGTTCTTTCCTTTTCCGATTCTCATGAGCATGGCTTTTTTCCGCGCCAACGGCAGGCCGCTCAGAAGAATCGTATTCCTTACGGTATGCATCATCATCGGAGCCATTGCCGGCGGGGCGATAGAGCTCATCCAGCAGGAGACAGGATACCGGAGCGGGGACGTACTGGATTTCAGGGCCGACTGCATAGGACTGATGACCGGTGCAGTGCTGATGCTGGCATATGCGGCAATCCTTAAAAAGTGGTAGGGCGGAATGAACAGAATCTGCATCATCCTGTCCTGCCTGTGCCTAATCATTTCCGGCGGCACAGCCATGCCTGCACAGGAGAGGACATTGCCTGTAAGCGGCATTGTGATGGACTTTGAACCGGTCTGCGACACCCTGGACTCCCTGGCATACGCCCGGCTTACCGTCAAAGTGGACCTGGAACTGGAGGCAGTGATGAGAAGAGGCAATTCCCTCGACTTCTATTTCAGCCGGAGCCTCGGGGACCTGCCATGGACAAGCAAGGACGTAAAATGGTTCAGGTCTGAACTGAAAAGCCGTTTCCCTGAAGGCTACAGAAACCGGAACCTCGGCAGCATATTCAGCAACAGGATAAAGCTGGAGGATCTCATTACCCCTTCCCTGGGATTCAAGGGACAGCCGTCATATTCTGCATACACCCGTAAGAAACCTGAGGACGCATCAGTGCCTCTTGTCAGGGACAATCAGAGGCCCGTGTTTCGCAATGGACTGTCCAACAGACATATAGCCCTATGGCAAAGTCATGGGAGATATTACGAACAAGCCACGGAAAGATGGGAATGGCAGCGTCCGTGCCTCTTCCAGACCGCAGAAGACCTGTTCACGCAAAGCTTTGTACTCCCCTACCTCGTCCCGATGCTGGAGAATGCCGGGGCATATGTACTCCTCCCGAGGGAACGGGATATCCAGACGGTCGAAATCATCACGGACAATGACCCTTCTTACGAAAAAGACGGCACGAGCCGGCATGCCAGGCTTCACGGGACCTACTCCGAGACCGGGGAATGGACCGATGCAGGGACAGGCTTCGCCGACTCGCTCGAAATCTATACAGGACTGGAAAATCCTTTCAGGACGGGTACTGCGAGGATGGCCCCGTGCATAGGAAAAGAAAGGAAGAGCAGGCCTGCCTCGGAAGCGACCTGGACCCCGGACATTCCTCATAAGGGGGAATATGCCGTATATATATCATACAAATCCCTGCCGAACAGCACCGATGCGGCAAGATACACCGTAAGGCATCTCGGAGGGACCTCCAGCTTCACAGTAAACCAGAAGATAGGTGGAGGCACATGGATCTATCTCGGGACATTCACATTCGACAAAGGGACATCAGGCCATGTATCGCTTGACAATGTCACTCCCGAGGGAAGGAAATATACACCTGGCTCTGTCGTGACTGCGGACGCAGTAAAAATCGGCGGCGGCATGGGAAATATAGCAAGGAAGCCGGCGGAGGACAGCGTTTCGATACCGGCGGTATCCGGACTGCCGAAATTCGTGGAAGGGGCAAGGTACTGGATGCAGTGGTCCGGAGCAGACACGTCCGTCTACAGCCAGAACTGCCAGAAAAACGATTACATGGATGACTTCATGTCGAGAGGTGCATGGGTCGGATGGCTGAGCGGGGGCTCGTCCGTCAATCCCGGGAAGGAAGGTCTCGGCATACCTGTCGACATCGCATTCGGATTCCATTCGGACGCCGGGACGACACCGAATGACTCGACTGTCGGGACACTCGCAATCTATACGCTGAAATGCGAGAACAGACGCAGGCTTCCCGACGGTGGAGACAGGATGACGGCAAGGGAATATGCATATCTTGTCCAGAGCCAGATAGTAAATGACCTGAGAGCCATGTACGACCCGATATGGAACAGACGCTGCCTGTGGGACAGGTCATACAGCGAGTCCCGTACCCCGCCTGTTCCAGCCATGCTCCTGGAGCTCATGTCGCATCAGAATTTTGCCGACATGCGGTACGGGCTGGATCCGTCTTTCAGGTTTACCGTAAGCAGGGCGGTATACAAGGGAATACTGAAATACCTTGCCAACAGATACCGATGCCCGTATGTGGTCCAGCCTCTGCCTGTGAACTCATTCGCCGCCGTGCTGAGACAGGACGGCAGCACCGGACAAGGCAGTCCGGAGGTGGAGCTGAGATGGAAAGCGACAGCAGACACGCTGGAGCCTACAGCAGTACCGGACCGGTTCATCCTGTACACAAGGATTGACTCCGCAGCATTCGACAACGGGGTCATTCTCGACGGATTGACTGCCTTGGACGGATATTTCAGGCATGTTACCGCCATACAGCCCGGACACATATACAGCTACAGGATGACCGCCTGCAATTCCGGAGGGGAAAGCTTCCCGTCCGAGACCCTGAGCGCAGGAATCCCTGAGCACTCCGGAGACTCATGCAGGCAGGTGCTCATAGTCAACAATTTCACAAGGGTATCGGCCCCTGCGTCATTTGATACGCCGGCATATGCCGGGTTCGACAACAGGATTGACAGCGGAGTCCCGTACATCAGGGATATCTCCTTCTCTGGAGAAATGTACCAGTATCGCAGGGACATGCCATGGATAAATGACGACAATCCCGGATTCGGGGCATCGGACAGCGGCTTCGCAGGGAAGGTCATAGCCGGCAACACATTCGACTACCCGTATATCCACGGGCTGGCTGTCATGAAAGCGGGCTACCCGTTCTGCTCGGCCAGTATGGAAGTCTTCGCGGAGAACAAGGAGCTGCGAGACATGTTCTGGAGCACTGACCTCATATGCGGGAAGCAGGTTACCACGAAAACAGGCAGCGGCTCCTTCCCTGACAGATACAGGGTATTCCCGGAGAAGCTCCAGGAAGCACTGACAGACTATTGCTCGGAAGGAGGAAATGTCCTTGTATCGGGCTCCAAGATAGCTACGGACATATGGGACAAGGTATATGAGACAGAATGCGACAGCACGTTGAAGGCCGGGAGCATCGCGTTTGCAGAGGATATCCTCGGCTACAGGTGGCTTACGGGATTCGGGAGCAGGACAGGTGCGGTAATGTCCGTACGGGACATCACCCCGGACAGCTGCAATGCCGTACCGGCGACTTTCTCATACAACACGGACTACAGCAGCCGCATATACCGTGTGGAAAATCCTGACGGCATACTTCCGGCAATGTCCGGCGGCTTCAATGGGAAGAATTCAGGCATATTCCTGAAATATGCCGATTCAGGCATACCTGCCGGGATATATAACGATGCAGGAGACTACAGGACGGTAATCATAGGCTTTCCGATAGAGACCATAATGCAGAGAGAGGCAATTGACAGCATAATTGAAAAATCATTGAAATTCTTTGAGAGATGACACCCCGTGAGATTGAACTGACAGACCTGATAAGAAAAGAAGTGAAGCCGGCATTGGGATGTACCGAACCGATAGCCGTAGCGCTTTCGGTAGCAAAGGCTACGGAAATCATTGAAGAAAAGTGTCCCGGATGCCACGGCCGGGAGTGGAGGCTGACGGCAGATTTCAGGATAAAGGTCGAAGTCAGCGGGAACATACTGAAAAACGGCATGGGAGTCGGCATCCCGGGAACAGGGATGATAGGCCTGTATATCGCATCTGCCCTTGGGGCCGTATGCGGGAAATCATGCTACGGGCTTGAAGTCCTCCATGACCTTAACCCGGAATCCATCAGCCGGGCAAAGGAGCTTGTCGGGGAAAGGAAGGTGTCCGTATCGATAGCTGACACTCCGCACAAGCTTTATGTGAAGGCCTGCGTCTCGACCGGCAGCGGCCACGAGGCCTCTGCAGTAATAGAGGACGACCATGACAATATCGTCGAGACGTCTCTCGACGGGAACGTGCTCCAGTCCGACCGTACAGGGAACACGGCATCGGAAGACAGCTATGAAGGAATCACGGGGAAAGACATTACGGTCCGGGAGATATATGAATTTGCCACGGAAGCGGATTTCGAGGACATCAGGTTCATCCTTGAATCCCGGACACTGAACCTTGCCCTTGCAAAGGAAGGCCTGGAGGGGGACTACGGGCTTAAGGTTGGCAAGACGATACATGCGTCACGGAACAATGAAGTGTTCGGCACAGATTTCATGAGCTACGCCATGTCGATGACAGCTGCCGCCTCCGATGCAAGGATGGCAGGATGCACACTGCCGGCAATGAGCAACTCCGGAAGCGGCAACCAGGGCATCACAGCCACAATGCCAGTCATAGCATATGCCCTGAAATACGGCACGGATGACGAGACGCTGGCAAGGGCGCTTATCCTCAGCCACCTTGTCGCAATACACATAAAAGGCTATCTCGGGAAGCTGTCGGCCCTGTGCGGATGTGTAATCGCCTCCACAGGCTCGGCCTGCGGAATCGTATATCTGCGCGGAGGGAACTATGAACAGATATGTTCCGCCATCAAGAACATGATAGGGAACATTACCGGGATGGTATGCGACGGGGCAAAGGTCGGATGCGCAATGAAGGTCGCCTCGGGTGTATCCAGCGCCATACAGTCCGCCGTGCTTGCGATGGAGGGGACATGCATCTCCGAACACGACGGCATAATCGAGAAAGACATCGAGAAGACAATCATGAACCTCGGCCAGATCGGCTCCGTAGGCATGCAGAATACAGACAACATGATTCTGGACATCATGGTCTGCAAATAAACCATTTAAATCCCGATACGATGGAAAACCCGGTGATAAACATACGGACTGATTTCGACATTGAGGAACGGGTACAGATGGCCCGCGACAATTTCAGGGTACATGGATACAACTGCTGCCAGTCGGTGCTTCTTGCCTATGCCGACATCATAGGCCTGGACCCGCAGACAGCCGCCGTACTGACTTCAGGATTCGGAGGCGGTATGGGGAGGCTGAGGGAAGTATGCGGCTCGGTAAGTGCAATGTTCATGATAGCCGGATTCATCTCCCCTGCCGCAGATCCTTCCATAAAGGCAGACAGGACTGCAAATTATGCAATCGTACAGGAAACAGCAGGAAAATTCAGGGAAATGAACGGTTCGATAGTCTGCAAGGAGCTGCTTGGCCTTGTCCCGAGGAGCACCGTCAACAAAGCCGGCATAGGAATCCCCGCGACAGCAGATGCATCCGGTAATCCTGTCGTACTCAAGGCCGAATCCCCGGAACCGTCCGACCGGACGCCGGAATACTACAGGAAACGACCTTGTGAGGACATTATAGCCTGCTCGGCAAGGATAATCGGGGAAAAACTGAAGGAATGCCGGCTCAGGACAGGGCATTAGCCTTTTCCCTCTGCCTGACGGTAAGCGCCCTCTGGAACTCGCGCGCATTCCTCATATGCTCGCCGTACGAAGACGCAAACCTGTGTGTCCCGTCAAATTCCGGACTGGCGCAAAAATAGAGATACCCGTGCGTATCAGGATTCAGTACGGCATCGATACATGCCTTTGGAGGCACATTTATCGGGGCAGGAGGCAGACCGGCGTACCTGTATGTATTGTATGGAGAGTCTATCTTCAGGTGCTTCTTCAGGATCCTGTCAAGGGTATAGTCATAGCAGAACGCGATGGTCGGATCCGCCTGGAGACGCATTCCGCGGCGAAGCCTGTTGAGGTATACGCCTGCGATGACAGGGTATTCGCCGGCGTTCAGAGTCTCGCCGTTCACAATGGAAGCCAATACCGAGACCTCCATACGGGACAATCCCCTGATTTCCGCCTTTGAGATACGTTCCGGAGTCCAGAATCGGTCATATTCCTTCTTGAAACGGTCGAATATATCCTTTACTGAAGCTGTCCAGTACATCTCATACGTATCCGGAAGGAACATTGCAAAGACATTGTCCGGAGTGAAACCGTACCCTTCCAGGAACGCGGCATCGTCAAGGGCGTCCGCCACCTCCGCCGAGTCCACCATCATCTGCCTGTCGATGATTGCGGCAAGCTTGCCCTTGCTCCGGATTGTCCCGGCAAGTGTAAGATTCTGGGGAGACTGCCAGCCGTTGCATATCATTCTTACCGCATATACGCTCGTAAATGACGGCTCTATCTCATATCTTCCGGGGCAGGCCCTCTCTGAAAGCCGCTCCTTGGCTGCACACCGTTCAAGGCTGCCATATCTTGCCGCTCCGGCTCCGGAAGCGAGTGAGTCCAGTATGACATCCGCATCCATCCCCGGATATACATACAGGACATATGTCCTGGAGAAATTATGCAGCCTGTTGTCTGCAAGATACCTCCCGACAAAGAACACGGTCACTGCAAGGACCGCCATTATCAGCACATTCGCAAGATATTTACCTTTCATCTTATCCTTACTTTCTTCTGAGCTTTACTACATCCCCTTCCCTGAGTACGGTATCTTCCGTCATGCCGTTCATTTTCAGGACCGCCTTCAGTCTTACACCATATCTCTGCGAGATCTCACGGAGACTGTCCCCGTCCTCAGCGACATGCATCCTGATATCCCGGGCTGCCTGCGACTTCTTCCTCTGCAGGTATACCGTGGTTCCCGGCAGGAGTTCCCTGTCTTCCTGAAGGTCATTGAACCTGAGTATCTCCCTGAGGAAAAGCCCGTTCGCCTTGGCTATGCTTCCGTAGGTCTCCCCCTCGTTCGAATACACGAACAGAACGCCGTTCATAGAATACAGCTGCCGTGACAGAGGCATGCTGAAGCCGCCGGCCTTCTCCCTGCCGACAACCTGTGCCTGCTCCAGGACAGACGGGGACTCCGGTATGGAAGAAGCTCCCCTGCGTCCGCGGACTCTCCTGGATGCCCGGTCTTTCCCGGATGTCGCATAGCTCCTGTCCATGGTATCGTACCTGTCAAGGCCGTAGTCCTCGATTATCTTTATCAGCTTTCTCGGATAGGCGGGGTCGGTGGCATATCCTGCACGCTTCAGGCCATAGGCCCAACCCTTATAGTCCGTTGTCTCCAGGTCGAACAGGAACTTATACCGGTCCCTGAACCTGAGAAAGTCGGAATGGTCCCTGTATGAATCCTCCGCCGAGCGGTATTTCCGGAAACATTCGCCTTTCCTGTCATCATCATAATACATCCTGGCGCCGTTCCAGTCATGGCACTTTATCCCGAAATGATTGTTTCCCTTCACAGCCAGCTCGGACTGTCCGTTCGATGATTCGAGCATGCCCTGGGCAAGCGTTATGCTTGCCGGCACACCGGAACGGTACATCTCGGCCACAGCCGTCCTTGAATATTTCTCGATATATGCATGCTGAGGCGACTTGTCCGCCCTTGACACAAAGGGAAAAAGGAAAAACAGCACAAATGCCGTAATATACAAAGCAGAGGAACTCTTCCGTATCATTCTTCTCATCTAAGGAAAGGCAAATTTAATCAAATTTACTTTGAAAAAGGCCATTTTTCGAGCGGCACACTTATTTTCAGGCCCTCGGCCGCAAGGATTGTGTCCGGAAAGACGGAAGAAGCCTCCTTAAGGAATATCCGTGTATCGGAGAACCTTGAGGAATAGTGTCCTATGACCAGTCTTGACACACCGGCATCACGTGCACACTCCGCAGCCTGCCTGGCCGTAGAATGATGAGTCTTCACCGCCATATCCGAGAGCGCATCCGGGAAGGTGGATTCATGATAAAGAAGGGTAACCCCCCTGACCCATTCGTGCAGCTCGGGAAAAGGCGCCGTATCGCTGCAATAGGCATAGCTGCGCGGCCTGTACGGGATATATGCCGCCTCACTGTTCGGGATGACAAGAGGCTCGGAGGTCCCTGAAAAATGCCGGAAACCGTTTGCAAGCGACGGCCCGGTATCCTCTCCTGCCGGACGCACGACATCCTCCCCGCGTTTCAGTGCGGCTATCTCGGCCAGGGTAAGCCCGTACCGGGATATGTATTCCTTATGGACATTGAATGCGGGCATCTTCTCCCTGATAATGAAACCGTATGTCTCGATCCTGTGATCCAGTGGAAAGGCAAGCATTTCGACAGACTTCGACTCCCAGACCTTCTCCGGGGACTTCATCGCCAGGACATGATGCTCAATCTCGAATCCCGAGCCCTCGCCGAACATGGAAAGGTAGAATTTCAGGACTTTGGAAAAGGCGGCCGGAGCGAATATGTTCAGGTGCGCCGTCCTCCCCAGCATCGACATGGTGGAGAGCAGTCCGAAGAGGCCGAAAAGATGGTCGCCGTGAATATGCGATATGCAGATATTGTCTATTCTCGCATACGGGATACTCATCCTGCGCATCTGCATCTGTGCCCCTTCCCCGCAGTCAATCAAAAACAAGCGCCCCCGTACATCGAGTACCTGGGCGCTTGGATATCTGTTCATAGCGGGCAAGGCCGAAGCCGTGCCCAGTATGCTCAAATCAAAGTTCATGTCCAAAAGCGACTATTCGCCTTTTTCAAGCTTGCTCTTGAGTGCTGCAAGTTCAGAAATGTCACCGAGAGTTGTCTTCTCTATGTTGGAGTTGATCTTCTTCACGGCTTTCTTGGTGTTGTCGGCCTCGCTTGCAGGCTTCTCGGACTTCTTGTCCTCTGCATAGGTCTTCACATGGGAAAGTGTGACTCTCTTGGTGCTGCGCTTAAGCTCGATGACCTTGAACGGAAGGACATCTCCTGCCACAGGCACAGTGCCGTCTTCCTTGACGAGTTCCTTACTTGAGCAGAATGCCTCTACATCGTCGTCAAGAGTGACTGTAGCGCCCTTGTCGGAAACAGAGACAATCTTGCCGTCATGTACGGTACCTACAGCGAACTTGCTCTCTACCTCATCCCATGGGTTAGGAAGGAGCTGCTTGTGGCCGAGGCTGAGCTTGTGGTTCTCCTCATCGAAGTCGAGAATGACAACATCGATCTTGTCCCCTACCTGTACGAACTCTGAAGGATGCTTGATCTTGGTCCATGAGATATCGCTGATATGCACAAGACCCTCGATGCCTTCCTCAAGCTCTGCAAATACTCCGAAGTTGGTGATATTGCGTACAATCGCAGTATGCTTTGAACCTACAGGATATTTCTCGCGGATGTTCTCCCATGGATTAGGCACGAGCTGCTTGAGTCCGAGAGACATCTTCTTCTCATCCCTGTCAAGTGTAAGGATCTGTGCCTCTACCTCGTCGCCTACCTTAAGGAAGTCCTGTGCGATACGGAGACGTGGAGACCATGACATCTCTGATACATGGATAAGTCCCTCTACGCCCGGCTCAATCTCAACGAATGCGCCATAGTCAGCAATGAGGACAACTTTACCCTTGACCTTGTCTCCGACCTTGAGGTTCGGGTCAAGCGCATCCCAAGGATGTACGGTAAGCTGCTTGAGACCGAGAGCGATTCTCTTCTTTGACTCATCGAAGTCGAGGATAACGACCCTGATCTTCTGGTCAAGCTGCACAACCTCTTCCGGATGGTTGATCCTGCCCCATGAAAGGTCTGTGATGTGGATAAGACCGTCCACACCGCCGAGGTCGACAAATACGCCATAGTTGGTAATATTCTTGACAGTCCCCTCGAGAACCTGCCCTTTTTCGAGCTTGCTGATGATCTCGCTCTTCTGCTGCTCGAGCTCTGCCTCGATAAGAGCCTTGTGGGAAACAACCACATTCCTGAACTCCTGATTGATCTTGACAATCTTGAAGTCCATTGTAGTGTCGACATACTGGTCGTAGTCCCTGATAGGCTTGATGTCGATCTGAGATCCCGGGAGGAAAGCCTCGATACCGAAGATATCGACAATCATACCGCCCTTTGTACGGGTCTTGACATAACCCTTGACAATCTCGTTATTGTTATATGCCTGGTTGACCATATCCCAGGAGCGGAGGGAGCGGGCCTTCTTGTGGGAAAGGACGAGCTGTCCCTTCTTGTCCTCTGCCGTCTCCACATATACTTCCACCTTGTCCCCTACCTTGAGGTCAGGATTGTAACGGAACTCAGGTGCCATGATGACGCCCTCGCTCTTGTAACCGATGTTGACGATTACCTCTCTCTTGGTAATAGCTGTAACGACACCCTCAACGACTTCGTTCTCGACTACCTTTGAAAGGGTCTTGTCATACTCTTCAGCCACCTTTGCCCTGTCCTCTCCAGGAACCTCCTCTGACTCGAAGGCATCCCAGTCGAACTTGTCCGGATCTACGGATGCATTCAGGATGGTGTGTCCGGTCTGTTCTGCCGCAGGAGTCTCTGCTGCCTCAGCCTTAGGGGCCTCTGCAGCCACCGGAGTCTCCTCAACGGCTACTGTCTTGTTTTCTTCCATAATAATGTAAATTAAAACAGATTAGTGGTTTGACTTTATTTTCCGTGCCTGGCGCGGGCCATGCCCGGCCAAAATGCGCGCAAATTTAGGGATAAATTACCTCAAAAGCAAACTTATCCCGGAAAAACTTGAAAGAAAACAAATTAACGCAGTTTCCGGAAGACAGTCCTGACAAGCAGGAAATTGACCGGAATAGCTATGCAATACACAGGGATAGGGGCATAGGAAGCCCCCACGCCGATCTTCAGGAAAAGATTCAGAAGGACTATGTGCAGACAATAGTTGACGGCATGGCTCAGGACAAAGCCCACGCCCCTTAACGCCGACACATCAGTCCTGAACGTAACCTTTGCAGTGAGGACAAAGTTGCATGCGAGACTCACGGCATAACCTATTGTATAGGCGACATTTACCCCGATGAACAGCTTCAGGAGCAGATACAGCCCGTAATGGATGCCGGTGGCGACAACCCCGACAATCGCGAACCTGATGAATTCCTTGCGGAGCAGGTCAGTCACAAGCGATTTCAGCCGTCCCATCTCCAGCAATCCTGTACAGCCTTATCTCGAACGGAAGGGAGTCCCCCGTAGATGCGACAAGGTCATAATTATTCTCTATGAAGTCTGCTCCGTCCACATGGAACGAGTCAGGAGACATCAGGACCCATTCGGGGCTGTTGTTCTCTATCCTCTCCACGTCCGGGAAATTACCGACATGGAACGGGACGAAAATCCTGTTGCCCGGGGTCATTCCAAGATGATAATATATTGCGGCAAGCGATATTTCATCAAGCTGTCCGGTCTTCCAGAGGTTGAAATTCCAGACGGAATTCCTGTCCTCCTCAGGCACCATGGAGAAAAGCCTGCCGGCCTGGGCATACGTCTCCTTTATCAGGTCACGTGAAACGATATTCCCGACAAGCGTCTTCTGCTGCTGGAACGAGCCTAAGGCAAAAAGCACGCTGACCGCCACCAATGTCTTCTTCATATTGCCGTTCAGGCACATTGCAAAGAAGACAGCCACATACGGCACTATGGGAATAAGATAATGGTAATAGTCCCTCTTACCTATCAGCAGAAGCGTGAACAGCAGATAAGGGACCAGTATGAAATTCAGCGGCGACAGACGCACATCCCTGAAGCAGAACCATATCAGGGATCCGGCGATTATCAGCGGTATGATTACCATCCCCCATCCGAAATTGCCGAATGTCACGGCCGAGGAGTATCTGATATTGTAGAATATCGTGCCTTCGAGCATGTCGCCGAGTATGCCACGGGCTTCAAAGAAAGCCATTACGGGAGCTGCAACCAGGATGCATCCGGCAAGAAATGCAAGCACATTTAAGAACGCGTTACGGTACAGCTTCCTGACAATCAATGCAAGAAAGACGCCGGTCATTATTGCGCCGATACTGGCTACGGCATCATTCGGCCTGAGGAAGAACAGGAAAGAAAATGAAATCCCGTATACCAGGCTACGCCAGGCCGGGTGTACGGACTGTCTGTCCCCGCCCGTGAACCAGGAAAATGCAAGATACAGCGACAATGATATGAGCGGCAGCATCCATTCCTCGCACTGGTTGCCCTCGACAATGAAATCCGCAAGAGGTATAAGTGTCAGGACCGTCAGCCAGAAGGATGTCTTACTGTCCGTAAACAGCGAGACAGTCTTCCATATCAGGAAAAGCGAGGCCCACATGGACAGGACCTGAAGCATGAAGATGCCGGCCGTACCGCCGAGGGATATCCCTAACGCATCGATATAGAATATCAGAGGCCCCTTATGGTCGAACAGGTCTGCATACGGGAGCTTCCCCTGTACAATCCCGAGCCCGATTGTCTTGAATGTAAGGCTGTCGAACCCCTCCGAGATATACAGCGGGGATGTGGAGGATGAATATATCAGCAGCAGCACAAAGGCAAGCGGAAGAAAAACCAGCGGAAATAATCTTCCCGGCCGGATAGCGTTTCTGTCAGTCATTCCCGTTGAATCATTTTATCAGTTCCCCGTCATACTCCCTTGCGATATAGGTCGGCCTGTGCTTCGACTCATTGAATATGCGCCCTATGTACTCCCCGAGCACACCGATGGAGAGAAGCTGTACGCCTCCCAGGAACAGCATGACAATCATTATTGTCGGGAAGCCCTGCACAGGGTCGCCGAAAATCAGTGTCTTGATGAAGATATATATCATATAGACGAATGCCGCAACGGACACCACTGTCCCGATGATTGTGGATATCCTCAGCGGAGCTATCGAGAATGACATGATGCCTTCGACCGCAAGGGAGAAAAGCGACATGAAATTCCATGACGACTTTCCTGCCGCCCGGTCGCCCCTGTCGAAAAGTATCTCCTTTTTGCGGAAGCCTATCCAGCAGAACATCCCCTTTGTATATCTTTCCGACTCGCGCAGCTGTTTCATGGCATCGATGCAGCAGCGGTCCAGAAGCCGGAAGTCCCCGACATTCTGCAGCACCTCTATCTTTGTCGTCTTCTGCAGTATGGAATAGAACATCAGCGAAAAGAACCTGCGGAGCGCACTTTCCTTGCCCCTGGTCTTCCTTTTTGCGTAGACATCCTCATAACCTTCCTCCCAGTATGCGAGCATCTGCGGGATAAGTTCCGGCGGGTCCTGCAGATCCGCATCCATGATGATCATGCAGTCTCCCCTGGCATAGTCGAAACCTGCCAGCATCGCCCTTTCCTTCCCGAAATTGCGCGAGAGGTCGAGATAGGACACCCGGCCGTCCCTGGCATGCAGATTCCTCATTATCTGGAGAGTATTGTCACGGCTTCCGTCATTCACAAGCAGAAGTTCCCATTCATATGCCGGATTTTCCGACATGATATGACACAGCCTTTCATAGAACAGCGGAAGAGATTCCTGCTCATTGTAGCAAGGTACAAGAACTGTCACTTTTTTCATAGCCATAGGATTAACTTGTCCCCGAATCCGGTCACAGCATCTTAAGCTTCTTGAATATTATCAGTATCACACCGAACGAAAGCAGCATCAGCGCGAGGATTATTATCCAGTCCCAGCCTGTGCCGGTTATCGGGAGCGACACATTCATGCCGAAGAAGCTTGCAATCAATGTAGGCGGCATCAGAAGAAGGGAAACAAGAGTAAAGACTTTCATTATCTTGTTCTGATCGAGATTGATGAGACCTATCACGGTATTCTGGAGGTATTCGAGCCTCTCGAAGCCGAAATTGGTATGGTTGATCAGGGATGATATGTCTTTCAGCATCACATTGAGCTTGGACTGGAGCTCATGCGGATACTTGCTGCTCTTAAGGAGGCTGGATATTACACGCTGCTTGTCGACGATATTTTCACGGACGAGCATCGTGTTCTCCTGCAGCTGGTTGATGTCCAGAAGGAATTCCTCATTGATGTCCTCTCCCAGGCTCACTTTCCTGTTGTATTGTTCTATCTCCTTGGACATCAGCTCAATCATGTCGGCATCAAGGTCAATCCTCTGCTCCAGGATGCTGATGAATACCCTGAACCCGCTCGGGTACATCTTAGGGAATGCCATCATCCTCCTCTGCAGGTCAGTGAAACTCCTGAGCGGACACTCCCTGAGAGTCGTCAGCACATTGCCTGTGATGATGAAGGACACCGCTTCCATCGAATACTCTTCCGGCCCGGGGATAAGGAAGTTCGTATTCGCAAAGATTGCATTCTCCGTCTCCGAGAAGCGGGATGAACTCTCGATCTCCTCGGCTGTCGCCCGGCTCTGTATAGTTGTGCCGACAAACGCCTCGGCGGCCCGCTTTTCATCTCCCGTCGGGGCAAAAAGGTCTATCCATACCACATCCGAAGTCTTCAGCTCCTTCAGGGTATCCTCCGACTGGGACATCTGCATCTGACCGTTTGATCTGTAGAAAATTTCAATCATCTGGCATGCGTTGAATTTGCGAAATTATACATTTCCCCCGAATTTTCAAACAGGGGACACCCCAAATATCGGCCGGACAGCCGGCCTTGCCGACATCCAGGGACGGCCTGTCAGAACAGGAGACTGACACCTATCCCGACCAGGACCAGCCCGCCGGCAATCTTCGCCGGGACACCGAAGCGGCATCCGATGAGACAGCCGCAGGACACCCCGAACCCCGCCGCAAGCACAGTCATCACGAAGACTGCCACTGTAACAGCAAGCGACCTTTCAAGAGGCATCCCTGCCATGGCAAGAGAGATGCCCACGGCAAATGCATCGATGCTGGTTGCAAATGCCGCCAGCAGCAGGTTTCGGATTCCGCACAGGTCCGTGCGCTCCTCGGATTTCCTCATCGCAGACCATATCATCGACCCTCCGATATACAGCAGGATGACAAAACCGATGATATGCGCCGCCTTATGGATAAATGACGCGACAGACGCCCCCGCAAGCCATCCGAGAAAAATAAGCCCGGCCTGCATCAGGCCGAATGCCAGCGATACCTTCAGCACCTTCCCCGGAGATATCCTGCCGAGAGAAACGCTGCCGCCGAGAGAGACGACAAGCGTATCCACACTCAAAGACATGGAAAGAAGAAGTATCTCAATCAGATTCATATCATGGATCCCTTTTAATTGTATGCACCTTATCCTTGCGAAGCCGTCACGGATGGAATTCCTGCCTGTTGACTATCGACCGGCCGAGAGTGAGTTCGTCGGCATACTCCAGGTCGTCCCCGAAGCCGAGCCCTCTTGCCAGGGATGAGACCTTTACCCCGAAACCGGATATCTGACGGTAGATATAGAAGGAAGTCGTCTCGCCTTCCACGTCCCCGCTCAATGCCAGTATCACTTCAATCCCTTCCCCTCCGGATGAGGCCTGTGCCGGGGAATCACCAGCCGTGTCGTCCCCCGCTCCGCAGAGCCCGGCCACCCTTGCCACAAGCTCCCTTATAGTCAGGTCGGACGGCCCTATCCCGTTAATCGGGGAAATGATGCCTCCCAGCACATGATACAGCCCATGATACTGACCGGTATTCTCTATGCTCATCACATCCCGGACACTCTCGACGACGCATATCTTGCTCCTGTCCCTGGAATGGTCGGAGCATATCGAGCATATGTCATTGTCCGAAATCATCCTGCATATCCTGCAGTACTTCACATCATCCCTGAGACTGTTGATTGCCGCAGTGAAATGATGCACATTCTCCTGAGGCTGCCTCAACAGATGCAGAGCCAGCCTCAATGCACTCCTCTTCCCCACTCCGGGAAGCATGTTTATCGCATTTACCGCCTCTTCGAGCAGCCTTGAAGGATAATTGTCCTTATACATTGTACTACCTGCGTTTATTCCTTACCTCTGACGCGTGGTATACGGCCAGTCCATCTGCAGGACCGGGGACGAATCCGGCAAAGCGCACGCCATACTCCAGGCCGAGGCTCTCAAGCATGTCGCGGCAGGCCGTGCCGAACGAACCCGTGACATGCACATCCATGCTGCCGCTCCCGTCATACCGTATCAGGCACCTTTCAATGAAATCCCTGAAATTGGCCTCTATCATACCATAAATATGGCTGTCCTCTTTCCATCCGAGTATATACGGCGCAAGTGCAGCCATATCCCTTGCCGGAGAGCCGCCCCCATATACGAGCTTTACCACTCCCCGGTAGTCAAGCCCGTACCTGTCCATGAAATCCGAAGCCACAGCTTCCGGAAGAAGCCCCTTGACATAGTCAGCAAGAAACCGGCGGCCAAGGGAGGATGCGCTCCCCTCATCCCCGAGGATGAAACCTCCGGGCCGGATATTCCGCACAATGCGTACCCCGTCATACTGGCAGCTGTTGGAGCCTGTCCCGAGTATCGCCACGATGCCCGGATGAGACCCGCACAGCCCCCTTGCTGCAGCCAGAAGGTCGGAATGGTATTCCACGGCGGCATCCGGGAAAGCCTTGTGCAGGCACATGTCAAGATGCCGCAGACCGAACGGAAGACATTCTGCCGCCACTTCCTTTCCCGGGGCAGGATTCCCTGCAGATTCCACGATGCCGGCCCCGTAGAAAACAATCTCACGGCATCCCGGCACATCGCCCGGCATATGTGAAGCCGCATCCTCCACTGCAGCGGATACCTCCTCCGGAGGTGTTACCGCGACATTGATCCCGGCCACCCTGAAACGGGAGCATACCCCGCCCGCATCATCCAGAAGACAGCACTCCGTCTTCGTCGCACCGCTCTCCATAATCAGCTTCATATCCCGTATCATCCGTGTCTTTCAAGTCAGGCTGCAAATATAGCATAAAAATATCAGCAGTAGCGGTCCCTCCGATGAAATACCGTCCAACATGAAAGACAGTCTTGCCGGAACCGGTAAAAATCGGTATTTTTGGCATTTGTTGACTAATATAAAACCATATATGAAATACATACCTGCACTGATGGCATGCTGCGGGCTCGGGACTATCCCGTACGGGGCCGCAATGGCGCAGAACAACGGAAACAGGAGCGACAGGCCGAACATACTCTGGCTGACTTTCGAGGACACGAGTGCCTGGGAATTCGGATGCTACGGCAATGATGCTGTCAGTACCCCAAATGTGGACAGCCTGGCCGCAAACGGGATACAGTTCATGAACGCATGGTCATGCGGACCGCAGAGTTCACCTGCAAGGTCGACCATCATCACAGGCTGCTATGCCACTACATACGGCATGGACATCCATCATACGAGATACGATACTCCGCCCGACATATTCTTTCCCCAGAGGCTCAGGGAAGCGGGATACTACTGCACTAACAACCGCAAGACCCATTACAATTCCACCAGTCCTGACAAGGCATGCTGGGACGAATGCAGCAGGACAGCCTCATACAACAGCCCTGGCAGGAAAGAGGGACAGCCATTCTTTGCAGTATTCAACTGCAATGTCTCGCATATGGGATGCATACGGACATTCCACACTGACGGACGGCGGGACTACACTGAAGAGGGCATATATCCGTCTCTGCTAAGACTGCCTGACTATGTCCCCGACCTTCCGGAAATCAGGTCCGACCTCGCAGGTCATCTGGAGGCAGTCCAGGACATTGACAAGTGGGCCGGAATCTTCCTGAAGGACCTGAGAGACAAAGGACTTGACGGGAATACTATAATATTCTTTTTCAGCGACCACGGAGGATGCCTCCCGCGGGGGAAAGGCTACCTCTATGAAAGCGGGCTGCGTGTGCCGCTCATAGTATACCTGCCTCCGAAATGGCAGCATCTTGCGGAGCGGGGTGCCGGAAGGGACAGTTCCCTTGTAAACTTTACCGATCTCGCACCTACCGTCCTGAGCCTTGCCGGCATCAGGCCTGCAGAGAACATGCAGGGCAAGGCCCTCATGGGCAGGTTCGCTGACAAGGACGGAAGAAAGACAAATTATGCGTTCGCAGCCAACCACCTGCACCACTTTACCCCTGCAAGAGCCGCCTCCGACGGAAGATACAAGCTGCTGAGGACATACATCCCTTACCGCCAGTTCGCAATGCGCAACTACTATCAGTGGGGCATGCCGGGGAACAAGGCATGGGACAGGCTCGTACTCGGAGGGCACAACACCAATCCTGCATGGGACCTGCCTTTCCTGCCGCATCCGGCCGAGATGCTCTTCGACCTCAGGAACGACCCCGGCGAGATACACGACCTTTCCTCCGACCCGGCATATGCCGAAGTGCTTTCCAGACTGAGGGATTCCCTTTCCAGCCATATCCGCAGCACCGTAGACCTCGGGTTCTTCCTCCCCACATCCCGGAAAGGCCGCATAATGTATGACATGGTCCGTGATGAGAACTATCCTCTCGAGCAGCTGTATTCCCTTGCCGAACTTGCCGGCACTGCCACTCCGGCAGATATCCCGGCACTCGATGAGGCCATTGCAAGCCCTCTCCCGGAAATGAGATACTGGGCGACAGTCGGATATGCCTGCCTTGCCAGGACCGGGCAGATACAGGGATGCCCGGAGGAGCTGCTGGCGCTGACCCGAGATCCGGACCCGTATATCGCAGCGGAGGCATCATACGCAATATCCTATCTCGGGCACGAGAAGGAGGGTATTACCAGACTTGTATCCGGAGATACGGACCCTCACTTCAGGAAAGTCTTTTTCTCTGCCCTGGAATGTCTCTCGCTCGACCCGGACAAGAGGGATGCCATACTGGAATACGGTAAGGACAGCCTTTGGCATGCCGCGACGACATTGCCATGCAAAAAGAATGAGGATGCCGGACTCATTGCCCGGGGCATACTGGTCAACCTCGGAGAGATGGACATCAACGACATGCATGGCGACGTCTATCAGGAAGGTCTGCAGCTAAACCACAAACGCAGGCCGATGATACCTCTGCCATAATTTTTCGGACAACGACATGAAACCTCAAATAAAATGAAGGACTTCGATATAGAAAATGCCATAGGGGAAGACGGGAAATGGGAGACCGTCAGCAGCGAATACCTGTTCAGGAGGCCGTGGCTGACAGTGCGGCACGACAAGGTCAGGCTTCCCGATGGAAGGATCAACCCGGAATTCTATGTGCTGGAATACCCGGACTGGGTCAATGTGATTGCCGTCACGGAATCAGGGGAATTCGTGATGGAACGGCAGTTCAGGCAAGGTCTCGGCAAGACATGCTATGAGATACCTGCCGGAGTGATGGAAACCGGGGAGACCGCCCTCGAAGCGGCGCAGAGGGAACTCTGTGAGGAGACCGGATACGGAGGAGGCACCTGGAAGGAAATCATGACGATATCCGGGAACTGCAGCACGACATCCAATCTGACCCATTGCTTTGTCGCCGAAGGCGTAAAAAGAATCTCGGGCCAGCATCTCGACAGCACTGAAGACCTCAGTGTATGTCTGCTGACCCGGGAACAGGTACGGCAGCTGCTCGTCTCGGACAAGATCAGACAGTCCCTCATGGCAGCCCCGCTATGGAAATATTTCGCCTGCGACGGCCTGCTGTAAAGGCCGGGACGCCGCAGACCGGTTAAAGCACCTTGATGAGCTCGACAGTGAACACAAGTGCGCTGTAAGGCGGAATCGCGCCCGGAGCACCATGCTCGCCATAGCCGAGAGTATACGGGATATAGAGCTCCCACTTGGAGCCTTCGGACATAAGCTGCAGAGCCTCTGTCCATCCTGCAATTACCTGATTGACCCCGAATACGGCAGGCTCTCCCCTGTCATAGGAGCTGTCGAATTTTGTCCCGTCAGGGAATGTGCCGCAATAATGGCATCTGACCTTGTCTTTCGGACCCGGCTTCTTCCCGGACCCGGCCACAACGACCTTATACTGGAGTCCGCTCGGAAGCACCGTGACCCCTTCCTTAAGGGCATTCGCAGCAAGGAACTCCTCGCCCTCCTTCTTCATTGCAGCTCCCATCGCCGCCGACTCGGACTGCTGCTTCCTCTCGATTTCGGCAAAATACTTGTCGAGCAGGCCTGCAGCCTCCTCAAAGGATATCTCCGGCTTCGCACCTGTCAGCACAGCCTTGATACCTGCCGTGAAATCTTCGAATGATACCTCCTTCACTCCGGAGGAAATCATATTGTGGGCAATGCTCATGCCCAATGCATAACTGTTCTTATCCATAATAAAGTCACTGTCCGGTCAGAACTCCGTCTGCTCGTGAGCCATACGGCAAACTCCGGCGAGATGCTCACGCAATACAGCCTCGGCTTTCTCCGGGGATTTTTCAATTATATATCTGAGCATGTCATGATGCTCCTTCTTCACAATATCAGCAGGGGTGTCACACACCTTGTACTTGAAATAGTAGGAGAATACATCGGGGGTAATGACAAGAAGAAGGGACGCGATTACCGGATTGTGGGATGCCCTTGCGATAGACTGATGGAAGGCGAAATCCTTCTCCACCCTCCTCTCTGTCTCGAGATACCGGTCGCAGTCCTCCAGGGCTGATTTCATCAGAAGGATATCGTTGTCTGTCCTGTTCATCGCACACATCCTGATTGCCTCGACCTCCAGCAGCACCCTCACATGCACAAGCGAAGAAAAGTCATAGTTGTCTATCTGGAGCATGTCTGAAATGAGGCTTTCCAGCACCTGTACCGTCTGGTTTGCCACCACGGTGCCGCTCTGCGGGAAGGTACGCACAATCCCGTAGAACTCGAGCTTCTGGAACGCCGTCCTCACATGGGCCCGTCCCACCCCGAGCTGTTCGGCGAGCTTGCGCTCCGCAGGAAGCCTGTCTCCCGGCTGAATCCGTCCGGAATCCAGAAGTCCTCTCACATAATCTATTACATCTGAAACTTCCTTCGAATGTGTACAATTCGTCATCTTATATTTCTTCATTCTTATTTCCCCCGCGAAGATACAAAATTAAACCAATGACACCAATTTATTTTCTGCCGCAATTATAATTTTTCTATCTTGAAATCAGCGAATTTCAATATTTCGTCCCTCAGCTCCGGCTTAAGCGAGCCATTGTCCCCGAAACTGCGGTAAAGCCCCCATTTCGGACGCATCCCGACAGTCCCTTCACGCCAGAACGATATGCCGGACCTGCTGACGGAGACAAGTTCCTTGCCGTCGGTGAGCCTTGTTATCCTGAGGTCATACGAGCCGTTGTCATCAAATCTCACAATCTCCTCCGCCTCGACCCATTCTCCCAGGAAATCCCCGAGATCCTCCTTGGCAAGATACGTATTCGACGAAGGCGACGGCCCGACATAGATGACCTGGAACTGCTGGCCTCCGCTGCTCGTAGAGCGCACGGTGTATGTTATCAGAGGCATATCCACATCCGCAGTACCTTCACTGTTGTCGATGCCTTTCAGCTGATGGATGTGCGCGAACTTTGTAGTGGTCTTCATCCCGTCCGGAAGCCTGAATTTCCATGTCATGCGCAGCGTCTCGCCTTTCCGGGCCACCATCGACTCCGGCGACTTGGCATCGGTCTTTATCTCATTCCTCTGACGGTCCCTGATATCCGGCTTGCCCCTGTCGTCATCATTCTCTATGTGAAGATAGAAGTCGAAGACATACTTTCCGAGCCTGTCATCATAGCTCTGCCTTATATGCCTGAACGGGTCCGAGGCATGTGCCCCAGAATAGTCGGGAGTCTCATAATTATAGCCCGAGGAGAGTATGAGGTCATATGTGCCCTCATCATTGCCGTCAGCAATGAGGGCGCCCTCTTCCCTTGCAGGGGTATCCGGAGAGGAGCTTCCGCCTTCCCCATTGCCGGTCTGTCCGCCCGGACGGCCCCCCTGACCCTGATTGTCAGGATCGACAGTGCTTCCGCATGATACCGCCATGAAAAGCACAGCAAAAAACAGTCTGAATAATTTCATATGCCCAGTATTTGTAATATCACAGCCATGACGGTCCGGATTCCGCCGCGACCCTCTCTATGTCATCCAGGCAGCTGTCCACCGCAGGACGCGTGCCGACAGATGAAAGATTGAAATAATTGTTCCTGAACCTGCCGTAGAAAGTGTTTCCCGACCATGAAATCTCTGCCGGAGAGACAGTATCGTCTTCATAGCGGACAACATACCCGTCTCCGTCCGGAGTCACGGCGACGTTGTCCTCCACGACAGTGGATACGACCGGAAGCACCATATTCGAGCTCCCGTAATTCACATGCATGGCCAGGTTGCAGTCAATGAACGTATTGCCCCTGACCGTGGCATTCCTGACCTGCCAGTAGCCACTCAGCTCGGGATTCTCCTGGCCGGCACATATGCAGAGTGCGGCCTTGTATCCGACGCTGTTCAGCCGTTCGAAGACATTGTTCTCCACCGTATGGTTCTCACCGATTATGCGGACACCGCCGGTATCCTCGATGTCGCTGCCATAGAAATAGTTCCCGCTGACAAGGCAGCCGTTGCCATGACGGAGGGTAAGTGTCCCGCAGCTTTCGTAGAAGGCATTGTTCCTGTAGATATTGCCGCAGCTCTTGTTGGAGACAATCTCGGCCCGCTCCCCGTTGCAGTGATAGAAGAAATTGTGTTCGACGATGCATCCGGCCTCCTGCATCGAAGAGGAGCTGTCCCCGATTCTCATTGTCTCCTGCTCATTTGCAGGTTCGGGGTCATCCGGGTCGGAGCCGGGCTCATATATGGTCTCGGTACGGGCAAACCTGTTGTATGATATCGTATGCCGTGCAGGCACGCCCTCATCCAGCCATACGACAAGAAGTGCCCCCATATCTCGCTTCTCGTTGAAATTGCAATGCGTGACGGTATGCCCCGTTCCATGGAGCGATACCCATTTGAAAGTCGTGCCTTCCCCACGGAAAGGGCTCCCTGATCCGTCTATCTCACAGTCGCTGAGGACACAATATGATGAACCGGACTGGAAACGGACAAGATGCTCTCCTGACGGCTCGGGATCGGACCATCTGAAGCCTTCGATATCGATATGACTGCCAGTAACCCATAATGAGGAGGCTCCTGTAAAGGTTACTCCTCCCGGGGTCTCGGCCCTGAATACGACCGGTGCATCTTCTGTGCCGGTCCAGGAAAGGAGGATTGCGGCATCGTCATATGTCCCGTTCTTCCACTCTATTACAGTCCCCGCAGGAACATCTGCGAGAGCTTCAAGCTCTGCAACGGAAGCTACGGAGTAATCGGCTGTTTCCGGGTCATCTTCATCCTCTTCATCTTCCGAATCTCCGCCGCCTGGCTGCTCAACGTCGGGATTCTCTCCCTGGCTGCCGCCCTGGGCAGGACCGGGGTCGAGACCGTCATCACATGCAGGGAACGACACAAGCATGAATGCCACAATGAATATTCCGTGGAATCTGAGCGATTTCATCTGGATCTTTCTTTTATTATATTGACTTAAAAAATAAAGAGGACGGCAAGATATGCCTGGAAATGCCCCGGCCATGCCGTCCTCTGTAAATGGAATGTCTGTATCTGCTATGAGAAGAGACAGCCACCGTTGATGTCGATAGCGGTACCTGTAAGGTATGAAGACTCTTCACATGCAAGGAAACATACGAGGTCAGCCACTTCTGATGCAGTTCCCTCCCTGCGGAGAGGAGCCGTATGATGGAGGTTCTCCCTTGCCTCAGGCTTGGTAAACCTGTCGTGGAATGAAGTGTTGATCATGCCTGGAGCAAGTGCATTTACCCTGATACCCTGAGGTCCGAGTTCCTTTGCCATTGCCCTTGTGTGGCACATTACGGCTGCCTTTGCAGTAGCATACATTGATGCGCCAGGGCCGCCGCCATCCCTTGCTGCCTGTGAAGAGAAGTTGATGATGGAACCGCCTTCTGTCATCATAGGGACTGCTTCCCTTGTGCAGAGGAATACGCTTCTCATATTAACATCCATAAGGAAGTCATACCATGCCTCATCCTGCTCAATGATAAGCTTCCTGCCTACGATACCTCCGACAACGTTCACAAGGACATGGAGCTTGCCGCCGAAAGCCTCGGCTGTCTTGGCAAACAGGTTCTTGACATCAGCTGCCTTGGTCATGTCTCCCTGGACAGCGATTGCTGTACCGCCGTCTTTCTTTATCATGTCGAGAGTAACCATTGCATCTGCCTCGTTATCGAAGTAGTTGAGGCATACTTTCGCTCCTTCAAGAGCAAGTTTCACTGAAACTGCGCGGCCGAGGTCGCGGGCGCCGCCTGTCACAATGGCGACTTTGCCTTCCAATCTTTTACAATTCATAATGTTTAGTTTTTTAAAAACCGTTTATAATATATCTTTCTTATTCAAATTTCATTATCGCCGGTAAAGGCGATGCATTTATTTTACCTGCTGCTCGATCCTGCCTCCGAACACAAAGATGCAGAGGAGGCTGAGAGGAACGAGGAGTGCTCCCATGATGAAGAACGGAAGCCAGTTGCCGCCCTCCGTAAGCATAGGTACAAGGAAGATGGAAATGATGGTGCCGAGAGTGGCAGCCGCTCCTCCGAGACCGGCCAGGGAGCCTACGCTCTTGCCTGTATACAGGTCACTTGCAAGTGTCTGGATATTGTTCATGGAGAACTGGTATCCGCAAAGGATGACAGCCATGAAAAGTACTGCCGAGATTGCATTGTCCACAAATGCCACGGCCACCAGGGACGGCAGTGTAAGGAGTGCGCCTATCACGATGGAAAGCTTGCGTGCAAAATTGACGCTCTTACCCCTGTTCACAAGCCAGCCGGAGAACCAGCCGCCCACGAGGGACCCTACTGCAGCACCGACATAAGGCACCCATGCCGTCATCCCGATATCCTTGATATCGAATTTGTAGACATCGAAAAGATAGATAGGGAGCCACGTGACGAACATCCACCATATAGGGTCAAGGAAAAACCGGCCGAGAATCACGGCATAGCTCTTCCTGTTGGCAAGAAGTTCCTTCCATGACAGGCCCTTATCGGAAGTGACCCTGCACTCAGGCTGTCCGGAAATGATGTATTCCCTTTCCTCGTCGGTAATCCACGGATGCTCCTTCGGGCCTTTCTTGTTGATGATGAGCCATGGGATAATCCAGAGGATGCCGAGGCTGCCGACAACGATGAATGTAAGCTTCCATCCGCACATGGTGTACAGAAGAGCTATGATAATAGGGGAAAGGATTGCACCTATCGAGGCTCCTGCGTTGAAGAGACCCTGGGCCATTGCCCTTTCCTTCTGAGGGAACCATTCTGCATTGCTCTTTGTGGCACCAGGCCATGGACCGGCCTCGCCGAGACCGAGGGCAGCCCTGAACCCGCAGAGGGACTTGACTCCTGTAGCTATCGAGGTGCAGGCATCTGAAATGCCCCATACGAGTACCGATGCGACAAAGCCCTTTCTTGTACCTATCTTGTCATACAGTTTGCCGGAAAGCATCTGCGAGATACCGTAGGCAACCATGAAGAACATGTTGATGTATGCATACAGCTCTTTGCTTCTCGTACTGTATTCAGCCTCGGTCAACCCTTCCTTGTCAATCAATCCGAGACTCTCGACTATACCCTGCCACATGATGGAAAGGGTATTCCTGTCCAGATAATTGATTATGGTAATTGCCACAATGAGTGAAATTACCCACCATCTCAATCCTTTTATCTTCATGGCTTCCCGCTACTTCAAAAGTCCTGACGCCCTGAGGAAATCCTCACGTACCGGAGAGAATGTGTCGATGAGGACACCCTCTTCAAGACATACACAGCCGTGAAGCTCATCCGGAGCGACATAATAGCCGTCGCCTGCCTCGAGTATCTTCTTCGAATCCCCTATCTGGAGCTCGAACTTGCCGCTTACGACATAAGTGGCCTGGCTGTGGTAATGCTCATGCAGATTACCGACCGCACCCTTTTCGAAATGCACCTTCACGAGCATAAGCTGCCCGTCATAACCCATGATCTGTCTCTTGACTCCTGGACCTGTAACGTCCCACTGGATTTCCTTTTCAAGCTGGAAAGTATTGCTGCGTGTTTTCATAACTGTATGGATTTATATCATTATTGTCATTACTGTCATTTCATCTCGACCGATACGGGTCCCTGCCATGAGACACTGCTCCCGTCTTCCAGGCTTACGGTATGCCGCATGCCACTGTCCGGGTTGTCCAGACAGACAGCATACAATATGCTGTGGCCGTTGATGAAATCATATCTTACTACTGCATGGCTGCTGTCCGAGTAAAGCACTTCCACTCCTTTGCATGAATGCACCAGATTGGCGGACTGCTCAACCTGCATGTCGTACCTGCCATGTGTCTCTATGCACGACGCGAACAGGTGCGAAGTCTTTGCATTCTCACGGATGATGTACGCCGGCTCGCTCCTGAGATTGAAATCCGGGTCATTGGCACCTGTCCTGACAAGATATATCTCCGTATCAGGGCCGGTAGCCGTACTTATGCTGTACATCCTGTCCCCTGTCATCCATGTATATGATGACGTGCCGTCTGCACCGTCTGCCTCTGCCTCGACCCACAGATGATTGTATCCGTTTGCAGTGCCGAGAGGCTTCATGATGTCAAGGGCCCTTTCATAAGGGACATTAAGGCTTATCATATGCCCGTTGTAATGTACGGGATAGTCATATCTGTGCGCTTCCCTGCTGTCGGCCTTCATCAGGTCCACAATCAGCGGATATTCAAGGAACGGTACGTCTATCAGAGAGAGGACCCTCTGCATCCTGACTCCGGGGATTGCGGCAGTATCCACAGCCGATACGGTCTGCACGGCCTTTTCTCCCAGATCCACATAATATATCTCCGGCCAATGCTTTGACGAGACCTTGATCTTGCCGTCGAAATGGCTTCTCTCGTCAGCCACAAGGGTATTATGAGCTATCGTAGTCATCGCATACGACTTGTTCTGAGCCGTATAATGGCCGCTGTGCTTGGCCTCGACATTCACAAACCTTGCAGCCCCGTAGTCCGTGACAATCTCATTGCCGTTGTCATAGTAGGCGAATGTGAGCTTGTCATAGTGTCCGTGGCTCAGCCCGTGGGAAGTGGCCTTGAAAGTGACGGCGCTGTTAAGGTCCGCACGCGGAGAACGCATCACGGCAAAGCCGCCCTCATTTCCGTCGCCTCCGTCCCGGAAGAAGCTGCTCTTCAGGACAAACGGCTCGGCCTCCCCGTCCTGTATGCCTTTTGCTACAGCATAGCCGGCATCCGACACAAGCACCCGGTCCTGCCAGTCGCGTGCTACCGAAAGAAGGTCCTTATGGCTTCTGTCCGCATTGTATGCAATATCTACGGCATAGATAAGCTCCTGGGCGTCATAGCCTTTCTCAAGGGCGTCATTGTACCTGAAGAACTCCCCGTCATAGGCCAGCTGGAGCAGGGTCTCGACAGCCTTGATGATAATGCCGTCCCTGTAGCTGAAAATATGGAGCTCAGGCCTGTAATGGTCTATGCACTGGGCGAATGTGACAAACGGCCAGAGTGCGTACCTCTGGTAATAGGCCCCTTCGGTAAAATATCCGTCCGGGGAGAAAAGCCGGTCGAGCTGCATAATGAAGCCCCCGTTCTTCCCGGTCTTGTCCGAACCATAGAGCGCCTTGTCCAGAAGGTCATCGTCCCCCATTGCCATAGCCATCATGCCGACACCGGCTACAGCCCATGTGCCATGATTGTGCATCTTGTTGAAAGTGGCATTGTTGGCCCTGTTGTCGGGAGTCCCGTCCATGATGAACTCAGCCACCGGATAGAAGAGATTCTTCTCGAGATATTTCCTGTCTTTCGCAGTAAGCCAGTCATAAATACAGTCATATGCCACTGAAGTATGTACAAGCCATACGCTCTCGTTCAGTGTCTGCCAGAAAATCTTTCCGGGCACCGAGGACAGGCCGAGCGGATGGTAGCCGAGTGTCGGATACATCTGCGCATATGCATACATTATCTCCTTTGCCTTGGCGGCATATCTCTCATCTCCGGTAAGCTGCCATGCAATACCGCAGTTGTACATGTCGTAATAGTTCTGCTTGTGCATCTCATGCGTATATCCGCCTCCGCCGTCCTTAGGCACAGGCACGCACAGTTCCCTTGCAACCGCAGTCTCCGCTTCCCCGAGAAGTACATCCACTGCCGCATCGAAACGGGGCACAGTTCCGGACGCGTCCTTCATGGCAGCCACGCCTTCTGATGTAAGCATCAGCACCGGATGGCTGTCCCCGGCGGGAGCGGCGGCATATGATGCAGGCCGGGCCGCAAGACATGCAGCCGATACGGCTACAGCCAGACCGAGAGCCCTTGATATTTTTCCGAACATATCCATAGTCACTGGTATCACAAAGTAATTTCCCTGTTGGAGAGTATCCCTCCCGAATTCCGGAACGACAGTCCCTCCACCGTTATCTTCTCCCATGGGGCATCGTCAAGCCGTACCGAATACCCGCCGCGGCCGCTGTCGTTGAAGACGCATCCCGAAATATCAAGGACCTGCGCACCGATGATCTTTATCACGGAGCCGCGCACCTTGTTGCAGCAGTCATCGAACGTACATCCGAGCACCTTCACATACGGGCCTGCGGTACTTTCATCGCTGCCGTTGCGTGCGATATTCACAGGTATGCCGAGAATCCTCTCGAAATGGCAGTCCTCGATTATGACATCGTCTGCACTGTACCGGCCCTTGTCATCGAGTTCCGCCGCATAATTGACGGCATCTCCGGAAAGATCCCTGAATGTACATCCGCTTATCGCCACAGTGTCTGCGAATGTGCCTTTCATACCCTTTACCGGGAAGAATGTGCTTTCCCCGAAATTCCTGAATGTACAGTCCTCAACCTTGAGGCTGTAGGTATCAATCATGTCCGCCGCAGTTGAAATCCCGGCGCTTGCAGCCGAACGTCCCTCTGCAAGGGAGCCGTCAAATATAAGCCCTTTTATGTGGAGACGGCCGCCGTCACATATAGTAACCATGTTGCCGCCTTTCCTGCCGACGTATTTCAGGACCGGAGATACACCGTCGCCTGCCCTGATGACAATGTCCGACGACACCTCGATACTCCCGGCAAGGTTGTACAGGCTGTCCGTAAGGACTACCGTAGAGCCTGACGGAGCTGATGCCACCACTGCCGCCACGTCATCGCCAGCCCCTGCATACAGCACCTCGGTCCGGGCATCAGCGGAGGAGGCATCTTCCTGCATGCCTGCAAGGGACAGTGCGGATGCATACCATCCTGCCCCCTTGCCTGCAGAGAGCTCTGAATAGTCCGGAGCCTGCGGAACAGACATCCTTACCTGCCTGAATCCTTTTCCTGCCTCATATCCATTACCAAGATACACTTTATTTTTCTCGAATACAATGCCCGACGCATCCGGATATGCCGTATAGGCGACATCAATGCCCGGGTTGCAGATTGTATTCCCCTTGAAACGGATATCCTTCGGAGGAAGCGTCCTCTCATAGTCGAGCCCCGTACCGAACTCTATTGTGGCACAATCAGCAAAGAGATTGTCATCGATATCCACATCCTCTACCTGGACATACCTGTTCGGAAGAGAGTTTGGCACCGCACTCATCAGTGCAAGGGCAGAGAAGAAGCGCTGCCCGGCAAGCCCGTAGAAACTGTTGCCGATGACCTTGTGCCCGGAATCCACGATACGGACTCCGCCGGTGTTCCGCACACCGTTGCCGACAAAGACATTGCCTTCGACAAGGTTGCGTTCACCGTGACGCAGGGCAAGTACCCCCTGGCACTCATACAGGACATTGTCGGCTATGACATTGTCGCTTGACTTTATGGAGATTACCTCGACTTCCCCGTTGCAGCGGAGGAAAAGATTGTCCCGTACCTCTGTGCGGGAAGACTCCATGCACTGCTGCGAAGTGCCGATCCTGATTGTCTCCGCCCCGTTCGAGCCATAGACAGGCCTCGGGCCGAAGATATTGTGGTCAATTGAATGATGGTTGTCAAGACATGCCTCATAGTTGAGCCACACAATCATTGTCACGCCGAGAGCCTTCTTTCCGAGGAAAGAGCAGTGGTCCACCCTGTTGCGCTTGCCATAGAGATGGACATAGCTTGTGCTCATGTCGCGTCTTGCCGGGTTGTAGCCGTCTATCACACAGTCTGTCAGACGGCAGTCCTCCGCGAGGGAATCCCCTTTGCGGAATGTGACTACAGCCCCTTTGTCGAGGCTACCGTCCCTGAAGACAAGTGAAGACACCGAAAGCCCTTTCCCGTGGATAGCCAGAGAAGACTTACCGGAAATCACGACCCCGCCAGGATATTCAGCTGTCACGACAACCGGATTCCCGGCTGAAGCATCAGCCATCCAGACCAGCTTCATATCCTGATATTCCCCGGCCTTTACAACAATAGTATCGCCAGGTTGCGCATCCTGCAGTTCAGATGCGACAGCCCCCAAGGGCACAACTGTATTCTTTGCCTCTGACGTAATCGCCGCAGACATCATTACCGCAGCAGCCAGAGCTGAAATATTTCTGATCCTGTCAAACATAATCTGTAAGTATGATTCATTCCCGGAAGGCACATGAGGCTGCCGGAATCAACATTTCTGCACTCAAAGCGACCATCTCACGCCTGCCGACTCACGGATACGGGCCGGCACGGTCTCATAGTCCGGAAGCTGCGGCTCCACGTCAGTCTCCTCGAGCTCGATGCCGTTGCACTTGCCCCCGTAGATGACATTATCCTTCCATGTCATCTCATCATCCGAAGTATCAACTACATATACCGGCATCATATACTTCTTGTGCGATACAATGGTATTCCCCTCAAACAGGGTATTCTCCGGATGGGAGTCCTGTGTCTTGCGCCCGGAGAAATTCACGGTAATACCACAACGGCAGTCAATGAGGAAATTGTTGCGCACTACTGCATTCTTCACTGTCCAGTAGCCGTTGAGAGCCGCATCCGACTCGCCGCGCACAAGGCAGATTCCCGACTTGTACCCGGTCCCTGTTGCTCCGACCACGATATTGTCCTCTACGACATGGTCCTCCCCGATGATACGGACTCCGCCGACGTCGGGTTTCCTGCCTGAAAGGAAATAGTTCCCTTTCACAAGACATCTGTTGCCGTGGCGCAAGGTCAGGGTCCCGTCACTTTCCTCGAAAAGATTGCCTTCATAGGCATTGCCGCAGGACTTGTTGGAAATGATTTCGGCCCTCTCGCCGTTGCATCTGTAGAACCAGTTGCCCGTCACAGTGCAATTTCCGTCCTGCATGGAGTAGTCGCTTGTCCCGATACGGAGCGATTCCTGTCCGTTGCGGGCCTTGCCCTCGGAGTCATAATGAGTGTACGGCCTGGTAAAATAATTATCTGCAATGACATGTGCCGGCACCTTGCCGTCCTCGAACCATACCACCATCAGACAGCCCATATTGCGCTTGTCGATAAACGTGCAGTGCTCCACTGTGTTGTGGTCTCCGTAGAGCGATACCCATTTGGAGTCCACGTCTGAGACCTTGCTTCCGGTACCGTCAATCATGCAGTCTGAATAGCGGCACCAGGAGCTCGTCTTGGAGAATGTCATAAGAGACTTCTTCTCCGAAGTGTCGAGTTCATCCCAGCGGAATCCCTCTGCTGCAAGCCATGCCCCGTTGAGAGACATAGATGAAAGTCCGGTAAAAACAACACCGCCAGGGGTCTCTGCTTTCAGGGTTATGGGGGCATTCTCTGCCCCCGCACCTGAAAACTTGATATTAATGTTATGGTATGTCCCGTCTTTCCATATCACAGTATCGCCCGGCCTGAGAGTCTTGCGCAAGGCCGAAAGCTCCTCCGCAGTCGACACCCGCCAGGTCTTGCCTGCCTGAGCCCCGGACTGATGCCCGGATTCCAGGACCGCTTCAGCCCCGGAAGACCGGCTGCAGCTCTGGAGCATCATTGCATCGGCCCCTGGATGCCCTGCCATGAGCAGGACACCCGCAAGGGCTGATGACAGAAAATACTGCATAACGGTTCTATTCATCGCAGTCTGTTTTATTCATTGATGACATTCGACCAGTAGAGATCGAACTCTACATAGCCTGTCCTGTCCTCGACGGCAGAGCCTGTAGCCGCATCTCCGGCTGTAATCTCCCTTATCACGATATAGCCGCACCTGTTGACGTCGGCAAGGTCATCCGGCTTGCCGGCCGTAGCCTGGTCATATTTTACATATGATACTGCTATCACTGAACCTTTGACCCACGTATCACCTTCAACTGTACCGAAAGCAGGTGCTGAAGAGCCGCAGTTCTTGTCATAGACAATATCGGACAAAGTCCCGTCTACAGCGCTCGCCTTAAGTTCCGCATTATCCTTAACGACACGGAAATATACCATCGGAGTGCCGTATGTCGAAGGAAGGGCTTCGCCATTATATCTGAAATTCTTGATCTGGCTTGAGGAATTCGTAGGATTCTGGAATGCAAGCTTGCCTGAAGATGAAGCTGTCAGTATCGTATATGGAGCCACACTGTAATATTCTTCCCTTGTCCCTGACACTTTATTGGCAGCGGCAGTAACGGTATTTTTCCCTGAAAGGAAGAACGGGTCGACATTACTCTCAACGAACTCATCCACGGATATGGTTTTCCGGTCGTTGAACATCAGGAATGCATTGCTGTTGCCGATTTCTGAAGTCTTAGATCCTGCACCTACACCCAGCCTGAGTCCTTTCTGGAAGTAGAACGGATATACATCCACTGTGGCGAAGCCTTCTGTCAGATTGCCGCCGTCATACTTGGCCTCAAGTGTGAGTCCTTCCCTGAGAGCAGTTCCGGAGATTGTCGAAGGCACGACGAATTTAGCCTCGATATCGTTCGGAGTCTCGCTTACAGGCACCTCGATACCGTCGATTATGAAGGCTTCAACTGATGCCATGTTCATACCTTTGACTGTCACTTCCCTGTCAAGATAGATCTTGTCATAGTTCTCATCCGTAGGTGCAACTGAAGAGAATTCAGGTGCGGCAGCGCCCTGCGGGGTAGTATCGAGCCTGAACTCGGATACAACTGTCAGGGTCTGTGCCGGAGAGCCGTACAGGGCTGTCAGCGCAGCTGTCTGCACTACAGGGTCCATCTGCTCTATGCTTGTAGGGATCTTGACTGTCACGGATGTGCCGTCAGGCTCGGCCTCGCCTTCCTCAGGCTCCATTATGAGCAGTGAGTATTCTCCCCAGCTGAATCCGTTCACAAGGTCGAGGTTCACACCGGTAAAGGTAATCTCGTCCCCGAGGATTGCTGTCCCGGACTGTGTATACTGGTCGAATACAGGGGTCAGGAGAGTAAAGGTCTTTTCAGCGGAAGTAATGTTCAGCACCTCGCCGCCGCCCCACTGAGCCGTAATGGTTACCGGTGTGGATGCTCCCTCGGCAGCAATGGCAGGCACAGGCACCTGGATGGACGAACCGTCAGACTCTGCACTGTCATCCCTGACAAACTGGTCACTGCGCACTTCAACCCCGTTGAATGTGACTGACGTGATCTGGTCGAGGTTGCGTCCCGTTATCGTCAATACATCTCCGACAGTCCCCTCCGAAGGAGTGAAATCCTCGAAAATGGCATCTGTCACAGGGATGGTAACATAATACTCGTAATTGAACACCACCGTTTCCCCGTCGGAATCATACATCCTGAGAGAAACCGAATACGGGTCATCCTGCTGAGGAAATGACTCCTCCGGCAGGTCAGGGATCTCGAACACGATTGATGATATGTTCTGCTCGACTATCGCAGCATCGATGTCAGCGACCTGGACCCTGCCGACATTGTCAAGGTTGAACCCGACAGCCGTCACATGGGTGCCGACATAGGCCCTGACTGTTCCGCTCCCGTCCGCATTAGGCTCGAGAGTATTGTTGGTAACATCCACTACCGGAGTCCTGACCGGCTCGATGATGTCTTCCTTGCAACCGCCGAATGCAAGGACGGCGGCTGCAAGAAGAACCGATATATTTTTTACACTTGACATAAGTTCAAATATTACTGAAGTTTGCTATAATCGTAGTCGTATTTCTGCCAGTAGCAGTCGAATGTTACCTGTGTACCGCGGAAATCATTGTTCGAAATCGTCCAGTTGATATTCTTAAGATGGAGGATACCGATTCTGCGGATATTCTCGACACGGTTTTCGGCATTATAGCCATTGAAATCATAATATGCCATCAGGAATACAAGGTCTGTATCCATAGACTGCGAACCTGTGGTTATGCTTGGAGTCGTTATCCCCCAGCCAGGGTTGGACGACTGCTTGAGACCGCCTGCTGCAGACCCGTATGCTATCCCGGCAATCGTCTCCTTGGTCGCGTCTATCGGGAAGAGGTCCTCGTTGATGTTCTCTATCTCGCCGTTACGCACCTTCTCTATCAGGGCTGCCTCAGTCGCATTGTCGCTCGCGAGGAATCTGAATGTCAGGATAGGTGTTCCCGAAGCAGTCGAACTGTTGGTGCCAGGGACACGGTTCTGGGATGTCACAGGGTATGACACGCCGAAGTTCTTCAGCTGGCTGTTGGAATTGGCCGGCGAGTTGATCTGCAGTTCCTTTCCTGAGCTGACTGCCGAGAAGAAGAAATACGGAATCACGGAATTATACTCTTCCTCTGTCACTGTCCCCTCCTTGAATACATTATTGGTCTCATACTGCGTACCGTTGTATTTCATTGCAACAGGGTCGAGCTTTGTGGCCCAGTCGGCATTGGCATATACCTGACCTGTCTGAGGAGAGAAGAATGCCGAATACATACCGTCTTCATTCATGGTCTGGCAGTCTGTCGTGATATTCTGCCACATGTATACAAACGGCACATATACGATAAGCTGATTGTCGAATTCGGATTCCTCGTTGCTGTCGAACCAGTAGAATGTAACCAGCGTGGCGGTCTCTCCGTCAGGGAAGTCGCCGGCAGGCACAGTGAATGACAGTGATTCGGACTCTGCCCTGAAAATGGCGTCGAATTCCTCGCCGGACTCGCCTTCCTGAGGGGCAGCCCTCCTGACAGTCACTCTGTTGATATTGTTGAGATACTGGCCTGAAATGCTGATGCTTGTCCCGACTGCAGTCCTTGTGAATTCATATCCGAAATCAATCACAGGAGTATATTTGATGACCTCAATCACAGGTGCCGTATCGGCGGAAGTGACAGAGAGGACGCCGCCCTCGCTATAGTATTCCATCCGGATCCGGGCATCGTCCCCCGGGACATAAGGTACTTCAACCACTACTTCACGGTCCGACCTCGAAATGATATCAGCCTCATGCCCGGTCTCTTCTCCATCCGAGAAGAACAGTACACGTACTGCCGAATTGAGGTTTTCCCCGGTCAGAAGCACCTGCTCACCGAGCTCTGCACTCTCAGGTACAAGGGATGATATGATGGCCGGAACGGCAAACGAACTGGTAAAATCCTCTGCCGACTCGCCCTCGCCATAAGGATTCTCAAGGCGTATCCTGCCTCCGGTAACAGTCTGTCCGACTTCTATCGACAGACGGGTATTGGAGACCTTCTCGATTATCTCCACCTCGACATCACCGATAAATGCCTTGGTAACATTATTGAGATAGAGACCCTCGACAATTACCTCCGCCCCCGCCGGAGCTGACATCGGAGAGAACGTCTCGATGACAGGAGCCTTTTCCGAAGGTTCGTCAATGCTGAGCTGTTCGCATCCGAAAGGTATGAACATCGCTGCCAATGCAGCCATTGCAATATATCTTTTCATGATTCGATTCTATTAATAACCTGGATTCTGCGCTATATCAGGATTTACATTCATCACAGACAATGGAACAGGCAGGAGACACTGCCAGTCCGAAATAGGATTGACCACATAGTCATACTCCGAATAGAGAGTCTCGGATGCAAGGAAATCGTTGACGGTCTCTGTTGCAATGCCCCATCTCACGAGGTCGAACCAGCGCTGGTTCTCCATTGCAAGCTCAAGACGCCTCTCGTTCCTTATGGCCTGACGCATCTCGAATTTCGAAGCCACATCGGTAAGGTTATAGACAGGGACACCTGCACGCTCCCTGATCATGTTAAGATACTTGAGAGGCTCGTCAGACGGGCCGTGGAGCTCGTTGAGAATCTCTGCATACAGCAGGATGACATCCCCGAGACGGATGACAGGCCAGTCATTCTCGGCATCGTACTCAGTGGCCATCGTGCTCTGCATGAACTTGTTGTTCCATCTGATCTCGACATATTTCCCGCTGACAGCATCAGTATAGCCTTCTCTCAGGACGACATCCTTTCTCAGGTCTGTCCCGTTTGCATTGTATGCCGCAACAAGATTGTCGGAAGGGTAGTCATAATGCTTAGGAGAGCCCATCACGACATTTCCGCCGTTGTTCATAGGCCCGAACAGGGTGGAGAACGGACTTCCGAGACCGACATTGCCGGAAAGATATCTCACGGCAAAGATAATCTCGTCATTCATCTCGTTGTTTATGTCGAATATGTCGGCATACGGCACGAGTGCACCGGCAGACTGCGGGTCCCCGCACATCAGAAGCACATCCTTGAGAAGGGTCTCGGCCTTGGCATAATTCTCATCCCCCACCTGGTAATGGGTCATATAGACCTTTGCAAGCAATGCCTTTGCAGCCTTCATGTCAGCCCTTCCGAGGTCGTCAGCAGCCATCGACTCGGGAAGAAGGTCCCCGTCCACGATAGCATTGAGGTCGTCCTCGATAAGTTCATATATCTTGTCCACTGTCGAACGCTGCATATCCCGGGCAGCATCTGCCCCGATCTTTCCAGTCACATAGAAGACCGGTCCCCAGAGACGGACAAGATTGAAATAAAGCAGCGAACGGAGGAATTTTGCCTCGCCCTCGAACTGCGCGCGCTTCTGCGGGTCGGCAACGACATCGAGATAAGAGAGCACGTCATTGGCCCTGTAGATAGCAGTATAGGAAGCGTCCCAATAATCCTGAACCCATGCATGTGAAGACTGTATGGTGTTCTGGTCAAGCTGTTCGACAAGCTTGGTTTCGCTGGATGACGACCCGGCTGCCCTGGACCTTGCATTGTCCGTGCGCAGCTCTGTCATCGCCCATTCATAGTACATCACTCCATGAAGGCCATTGTAGGCTCCCATGAGAAGATTGTTCACTGAAGCCTCATCCTTTACATAGTCATCAGCAGCAACCTCTGAGTACGGATACTGGTCAAGGTTGCAGGATGCTGCAAGAATGCCGGCGACAAGAATCAGAATATATTTTTTCATTGCACTTATCCGTTAAAATTTGAAATCAATACCAAGTATCACTGTTGATGTCAACGGGAATCCGCCTCGCTGATAACCGTCAATCATCGGAGTATTATACGCACCGCTCGTCATCCTCGACTCAGGGTTGATACCCTTGTAGTCCTTGCTCCAGATGTAGGCGAGGTTATTCCCTGAAAGATAGATCCTGAGCCCGTTGAGTTTGTTGTTCAGGTCCTTCTTGGAGAAAGTGTAGCCGACAGTGGCGTTTCTCAGGCAGACATACGAGCCATCCTGAAGCGGATAGTCTGTAAGGAGGATATCGTAGCCGTTCTTCCCGTAAGGGGTCTTTCCGTCTCCCGGATGTGACGGGCTTACCCATCTGTTCTCGAGATATGCCCTGTTGTATCTGTGAGTCTCGTTATAGTAGACATCGCCGTTGAATACAGTGACACCCTGGACTCCCTGGATAAGGAACGATATGTCGAGCTTGCCGATACGGAATGTATTGGTCATACCATAGGAGAAGTCAGGATACGGGTCGCCGAGGGCTACACGGTCGTCATCATTGAGGACCCCGTCTCCATTTGCGTCCCAGATCCGCAGACCGCCAGGTACGTCATTCGAGAAATGAGGATTGGTCTGGATTTCCTCAAGGCTGTTCCATACGCCGATTGTCTTGAAGCCGTAGTATTGGATGAGAGGCTCCCCGACCCTGGCGATATAGTTCTCGCTGCGCTCTCCCTGGGAAATCACTTCACGCTCGCCGCCGATTTCAAGAAGACGGTTCCTGTTGAATGAGAAGTTGATGTTGGTCTCCCAGGTAAAGTTCTTGTGCTCGATATTGTAGGTATCGAGCTGAAGCTCAAGTCCTGCATTCCTCACACGTCCGATATTGTTCCAGAAATGAGTGAATCCGGTAAATGACTGGGTAGGCTGCTCGAAGAGCAATGCCCTTGTAATGGAATAGTATCCGTCGGCTGTAAGGTTGACCCTGCCGTCGAACAGTCCGAGGTCGAGACCTACATTGAACTCGTCGGTCTGCTCCCACGTAATGTCCTCATTGGCCAATGTGCTGGATATGTTGGCTGTACCCGGAGTAATCGAACCGTTGCCCGAACCTGTGACGTAATTTGCGCCGTTCAGCACCTCGAGAGCCGCATAGTATTCGACATTGTTGTTACCTGTCACACCATATGAAGCCCTGAGCTTGAGATTGCTGAGCCATCTTGCCTGCTGCATGAAAGGCTCTTCCGATACCCTCCATCCGAGAGATACGGACGGGAACCATGCGTTCCTGTTGCCGCTTGTAAAGAGGGATGAACGGTCAAGACGGATAGATGCAGAAAGGAGATATTTATCCGCATAGCTGTATGATACGCGGGCAAGTCCTGATTCGAGCACCTCATCCGGATATCTGAATGTACCTGTTCCCGAGCCGTTGCCGTTATTCTCAGAGGCAAGCTCGAAAATCGTGGCAGCATTCAGTGTATGGATATCATCCGTCGGGAATCCTGTACCTGTAAGGGATACCCTCTGCACCCTTGTCCTCTCGGCGGTATATCCGAGGAGGGCGTCAATCTTATGCTTGCCGAATGTGCCGCTGTAATTGAGCGTGTTCTCTGTCAGGAGATCCAGATACAGACGGCTCGTGAAGGTAGCCTCACTCGGCATGTCATCCTTCGTCGCATTCTTGTTGGAATATGTATACTGAGGCTGGTATCTTACATTGAAGCCGTTGGAGCTCTTGAATGTAAGGCCTTTGGCAAGTTTGATCTCGATATATGCGTTGGCTACTCCGGACAGGTTCTCGCTCCACCTTTCGGTGTTTGCCATCACGCTCTTAGGGTTGTTGTTTGCAGAACTGAACGGGCTGAGACCGGTTGTACCTGTATTGTATGTCGGGTTGCCGTACTCGTCAGGCTCTCCGATAGGACCGTATATCCCGTTGAAATGGCTGCCTCGTGCAAAACCGGTATAACCTCCTGTCAAGGCCGTTGTCCAGTCATTGTGATACACCGGAAGGAAAGAAGGTGTACGGTAGAAATCGATGAAGTTGTTGCGCGGACGGCTGGACTTGGAGTAGTTGAATGACACATTGTAGCCGAACTTCACGACCTTCGAGAACTCCATGTCCGCCCTTGTCCTGAAAGATATCTTGTCGACGGCATTCTGGAGCATGATACCTTCATCATGGGTATACGCACCCGAAGTATAGTATCTGACGCCTTTCTTTCCTCCCGATACGGAGAACTGGACGTTGGTAATGTCGGTAAAGTCACGGAGCGCCTCCCTCTGCCAGTCGGTAGCACCGATATTCTCTTCGATCCATGCAGCAAGTATATCCTGGTCGCGGACTTCAGGACCTCCCCAGGAGTTCTCCATACGCTGCCATTCGAGCCACTCCGTAGAAGTCAGGATATCATGCAGCTTGTAGGCATACTTCATACCCTGGTAGACTTTCACGGAATAGGTCGGCTTGTCGATGTCTCCGCTCTTGGTAGTAATCATGATGACACCGTTGGCGGCACGTGAACCGTAGATGGCTGACGATGCGGCATCCTTGAGCACCTCGATTGACTGGATGTCGGCCGCATTCACAGTGGAAAGTCCGTCCGGTACAGGATATCCGTCCACGATGATGAGAGGAGAGCTGTCAGCCGAGATTGAGCCTGCTCCGCGGACCCTGATGGAAGGTACGACTCCGACCTCGGAAGTCGTGTTGCTGATGGTAAGTCCGGCAACCTGGCCCTGGAGTGCTGTAGTCACATCCGATACAGGAGTATCCAGAAGGGACTCGCCGCCCACCTTGGATATTGAACCTGTCAGATGGGACTTTGACTGTGTACCATATCCGATGACCACGACATCGTCAAGAAGCGTGGCATCCTGATACATCAGCACGTCGAGCACATCCGATGTGCCGACAGGCTCCTCGACAGTCTTGAAACCGACATAGGTAAACTGCAGGACCGGGTTCTCCCCCTCGACTGTAAGGGTATACTTTCCATCGAGGTCTGTGAATGTACCTACGGTAGGAGAATCCTTTAACATGACCGATACACCTATGAGCGGCCCCTGGCTGTCCGAGACAGTACCTGTTATTGTCCGCTGCTGGGCATATGCCTCACTTATTATGCCCCACCCGATAAAAACGGAAAGGACTGCAAGGCATTTGAGTAGAATTCTGAAAGCTTGCATACGGTTATTAGTTATAAAATAAGAATCATAAGTTTTTACACTATATTTTCTCTCCGGTATCTGGTCTACCAGATTGGTTTACCAATTTATCGATGACAAATATGTGAACATTATTTCAAAAAAGCAATAGACGGGCTAATTTTCACGTGGCCAGCTGTCGGTCCTGAAAGGAGGAACAGGGACACCGTACAGGCTGGTCAGATTGGATTCACACCAGTTTAGGAATGAATAACGGACAGCGACAGGAGCCTTGACTTCACCGCTGCGGACCTCGACCCTGAGAGGATTGCCTTTGATGACAGCCTCGGCTTCATGGAAGACCCTGTCCTTTCCAGCAACACGGAATCCCCTGACCGGTTCGCCGTAGCTCGGACACAGGCCATACCCGGCATTTGAAAAATATATCGTGACGGTGTCTCCGTTGATTTCATGTCTTCCATATGCCGGATATCCGACAGGTATCCCGTCCATGCCGTATTCTGTCGCAAGGGCAGTCCAGGCCATCTGGTCTGCCACAGGACCCTTCCTCGAAGGATGTATGCAGTCCTTCTCCCCGAAGCCTTCCGTAACCACGGCATGGCTGCCGGGAATCATACTGAGCGATGACAGCTGGTTCTCGACGAAATAAGCCCTGACATCATCATCGGCATCGCCATATGAATATGGTGCGATAGTGGCGAAGATAAAAGGCATGGAGGCATCCTCATCCCGCCATGCATTCCTCCACTCTGATACAAGCGCCGTCTGCATGGAGGCATAATGGCTATAGTCATTGCGGCTTGAACAGCCCTGATACCACAGGAAACCTTTGGCCTTATACGGGGCAAGAGGGGCTATCATGGCATTATATATCGTCCCGGCAGCCGACGGCTTCTTGCCGGGGACATTTCTCTCTGACAGTTTCCTGTCTATGCTTTTTGCAGGTATGACACCTTCAAGGGCATCAGCAAGAGCATCAGCCGGCACCCAAGGCTCGATCCTGGTCCCGCCATATGCCGAGACGACAATACCGACAGGTACATCCAGAGCCTCGGCAAGACGCACGGCAAATCCCCATGCCACCGCTGATGTAGACGCGACATTCTTGCATGTCGCATCTCTCCACCGGCCCTCGCAGTCCGCCTTTGCGACACTGCTGGAATCCTTCGTCACATTGAAGATATGTATGCGCCCTGAATACTGCGGGGCCTCCAGTACCGTTGAATATGAATCCTCGACAGGCTGGGAAGTATATCCCCTGACAGGCATGGCCATATTGGACTGGCCGCTGCATATCCACACCTCGCCTGCAAGGACATCTTTCAGGGTCAGCTTCTGCGAGCCCTCTACTGTCACGGTAAAGGGACCTCCTGCGGATGGAGTAGAGACTTCCGTCTCCCATCTTCCATCGGAACCAGCAACTGCCTCATATATATCGCTGCTCCATGACACGGAAATCCGGACCTGCTGCCCGGGTGTATCCCAGCCCCAGACCGGTACGTCCGCAGACTGCTGCAGGACCATCCCGCTGCCGATAATTGACGGAAGCCGGGTCTGGGCCGACACTGCAGATGCTGACATCAGGAAAACGGCAACAGCCGCAAATACAGAAAGGACCGGCCGCACTGCGGCAGCAACTGACAATACTGCCGCAGACGCACTGGCCGGAAAATTATTAATGAGTTTCATGGAACAAAGTTCTCCGTCTTAAAGCACCGGGCGCGGCCCCGGACACCGGTTATCAGATATTCTCCGAGATAAAGTCCACAGTCTTGAAGAAGATTTCCTCCATCTTGTCGGAACTGTTGGAGCTCAGGTTGTGGTCATAGTTCTCATAGACTTCGAGAGCCACCTTGTTGCCTTTCTTTTCAAGGGCTTCGGCGAACTCCTCGCTCTGGGACCATTCCACCGTGATATCGGCTGTCCCGCAGACAAGCATCGCAGCCAGCGTCCTCTTCTTTGGAATCATATATACAGGCGATGCATCGGCAAGCACCTTCTCATCCTTATCCTCGAAATACGCCACTCTCGCAGGCTGCTTGGCACGGACTGTAATGGCGGCTGTCGTCAGGTCGTAGATTCCCGAATAGCCCACAAAGACCTTGGTATCCTTGCAGAGCATGGCCCCGCAGGCTGCAAGATGCGCACCGGCAGAATTGCCGACAAAGCCGACACGCGACGGGTCGATATTGAGCTCGGCAGCATGGGCACGGATGAATTCCACGGCATCGAGCACATCCTGGATGGCCACCTCGACAGTACCCTGCGGGTCTCCGTCCATGGTATATTCAATGCGGACCCCGGCAACACCTTTCTGCTTTGCCATGTACTGCGACAGCACCCTGTTGGACTCGAAATTGCCTCTGGACCACCCGCCTCCATGGAGGTAGAACACCACAGGAGCCGGGCCGTCAGAGACAGCCAGATCCACCTTGAGCTTCACATCGTAGCCCTCATGGACAGCATACACGAATTCCTTTGTCTCAACACCATTATAATCCTTGGATGAAAGCCTTTCCCTGACAAGGGTAAAAGGCACTGTAAGGTCTTCAATCTTGGAAAGGTCCACAAGCTTTGCATAACGCTCGGCCTTCTGGAGTGAATATGTCCCGTCAGGATTCTGCGTAAGCTTCATAGAATACCTGTTGGTAGGGACTTTCTGGGTCTTGGCCGCTGTCTGAGGAGCGGCAGGGGCCTGGGAATATGCCGGCATGGAGAAACATGCCGCAAGTGACAGCACTGCTGCCGATAGAATAAATCTGCGTATCATTTCAAGTGTCATTAATTACTGTTTTGGTCGACCAGATTGGTAAACCAATTTGATATGCAAATTTAGGAATGTTTCCCGTAAAAACAAGACTCTCCGCGAAAATATTGCGAAGAGTCTTTGGAAGTTATTGCAGGTCAATATGTTCAGATAAGGTTCTCGAGTCTGGATATGAGTTCGTCGCCGAGAGCCCGCTTCTTCTCTATATGGTCAAGCACGGCCGTGACAAAAGGATTCGTATCGAAGTCCCCCCGGACCTGACCGAAATCCTGGAGCTGGTCCTCGCGCGTCCCGTCCGCCCCGAAAGCCGTCATGAAGGACAGGGAGAATTCCTTGCGGGCATCGTCATATACCATCCTGTCGAGAGAGATGACAGCATCCTGCCATTCCCGCACTATCCGGCATATGTGCGCAGCCGTGATTTCCGAAGGGGCAATCCCGTAAAACTCCTCTATCCTGTCATAGGCCCAGCGCCACTCATAAGTATAATAGTTGGCTGCCATATCCGCAAATGCAGCGTTGATTTCCTCAAGGGATGTCACTTTCCCTGACTCTATGTCGTTCATCAGACGGTCCACCTCGCTCTTCGGGGCGATAAGTCCGGCCAGGTCCACCCACTGCCCGCTTCCGACAGCAGTATCGGGCACAAGTCTCTCCCTTATCTGGCTGTCATCAGTAAATGTCATGCCCTCCAGACGCTTGATGATAGAGTTGCCCATGAACTTCCTGATTCCTATGTCGTAGTACCGCAGTCCCTTTACAAGCGATGAATTCCTGATCTTGGCACTCTGGTACGAATAGTCATCCGAAGACATGCCTCCCACCCGCTGCAGCTCCTCAAGTATATGCTTGCCGTTGAACATCTTCTGTATCGTATACGGGCTCAGCAGGTTGAAATTGATATGGTCGAATTTCTCAGGGTCGGTGCGCTTGTCCCTCTTAGGCCATTTCTGGGCATCGCGTATTGTCCCTACGCTCTTGAGGTTGACACCCGGCATCAGATATGTGGTATTCTTGCTCTCAATCAGATATGAGAACGGCAGGTCCGATGTATCGGCATGGGCAACATGTCTTCCCATCACGAGAGAGAACGGGCCGACATGTGCCGGGAACAGGATGTAGGAGTCCGAGGATGTCTTGGACCCCCTGTCGAGGATTCCATGGTGGATAGGACCGAGCTTGTACATGTGGTTGCTCTGGTTGGAGCCTGAGCCTGCGTTCATGAATGAGAACATGCCCGCGATAAGCAGTGTCGACTTATGGTGCGTGACAGTGTACGGTCCGGCGAATATCGCACATGCCTCCCCGTTTTCCCCGTGACAGTTGCTGAAAAAGAGGGAATCGGAAGCCGAATATCCTCTTCCGAGATGACACGCCTGCCCCACGAAGCATTTCAGCAGATTCGCACCGTCATCAACGACTGCCCCGGAAGAAATGATGAAATCCCTGCAGCTGACGCTGTTGCCTATGAATACCGGGGCGGAGGCATTGCTGTCCACAGTCCCGTTGTCCAGCACGTCGCAGCCCTCGACCCTGGCGGAATCGCCTATCCTGACATTCTTGACAGTATTGACATTCAATATCATCACATCGGAGCCGATATGTCCGACCGAAGATGTCCTTGCACAACGCCACCCGTCAACAAGAGATGCAATCGACGATATCAGGTCAGGCCTGTGCCGGTACAGGGTCATGATATATGCCTCATGTGCCGAAAGCTTCTCATGGATAGGCACTTCCCTTCCACCGGTCTCGTTCAGGACACATACTTCAACCCCGTTGCCGAAAGATGTCCTGCCTTCGACATATATCAGTCCGACATTCTTGATATAGGTATTCTCGCCGATCTCGTAGTTGGCGATATAGTTGTGGATATTCTCTATGCAGGAATTGTCCCCGACAGAGACATTGTGCAGGGTCGCATAGCGTACCCCTGCCTTTTTCTCTATTCCTCCGGGCAGCGAGAAGCGGCCCTCGAAATTACCGAGCCTCACAATACCGGAAAACCGGCACTGGAAAACCCTCTTCGGATTGAACCCGTCCTTTACCCATACATTCCTCCAGTCATCGGCTATGCATGAGTTGGCCTTAAGGAAATCGGTCTCTTCATCGGTAAGGAATCTGTACGGCGCCTGCGGCACGGCAGATTCAGGTTTCAGGCAGATTGATTCGAAATTGCAGTCCATATTCCAATTTTTCAGAAAAAACGTTCAAAGTTAATAATTCACAATGACAAACCGTCATCATAAACGACTATATTTTCAGGAACATACCATAATGCCGCAGTCACTTTGCCGTACCCCATCCTCCTGTAGATATCGGCATATCCCGCAATCTGCCTCATATAGCGCCTTTCGGAATGAGGCTCGCGCTGCCCGAACTTATAGTCCACGATAAAGACATTCCCGTCGGAATTCTCCACCACGCGGTCAGGCCTGGATATGCTGCCGTCCTCATCTATCAGATCCGACTCCCGCCTTACCGACAGGCATCTTGCCGACATGCTCCCGTCAGCTCCGGGACATCCGGCGCTGTAATGTACGTTGCCATCCGCATCGGGGAACCATCCGCGGCCTGCAGCCGAGGCAATCCGCTCGGAAAGCATCCTGAAAGCCTCCTTCCCGTCTTCCTCATCCATATCCCCGGCCATTACCGATGCCTCAACAGCATCCCCGAGGTCAGCGGATGTCTCCACCCTCGACAATATCTCGTGCAGGACAATACCCTTGAGTCTCATGGACGCCCCTGCCCCGGTGCGGCCGTCAGCCGAGAAGAAATCGGACGAATCCCGGCTGAATGACAGTCTGACCTTGCCGGACTGCTTGTCATTCAACGGCCATGACGGATAGCCCGACTCAAGTGCAGGGCTTTCCGGTCTTCCCTCCGGGGCGGATTCAGGGATATCCCCGGCGGAATATGTCAATGTCCCGTCATCCCCGGATGTACGGCATAATTCAGGACATCCGGCCACCGAGCCTGCCATATGGGCGAACCGGTAAAGTATCTGGGAAAAGTCCGATACCGGCCCGGGAATGCCGTCGGCAGTGTTCTGCCTGAATTTCCCTGACGGGAGCCCGGCAATCAGATACATGCCGCGGACAGCACGGGTAAAGGCCACATATATCGTATTGATATTGTCCACGTATTGCATCTTGAGCTCTTTCCTGTAGTCATCGGCGAACAGTGTCTGCCCGCTGCGCGAGGAAAGAGTCACATCGTAGAGACCTTCCGAGGCCCCCGAAAGCGGGGTCCCGGCAAGATCAGGCCGGCACCAGTGGCTGCCTGCCTTGAAAAGGGTTACCGTCTCCACATACGGGAATATCACATAGCGGAAATCAAGCCCTTTCGACTTGTGTATCGTCATTACCCTCAGGGAATCCCCTGCAGACGGGGAGCTGATTGCCGGGTCTGCATCCTCCCAATATCCAAGGAAGTCATGCAGGCTGTTCCCGTTGACATTGACATAGTCCTGCACCGCATCCATGAAAGACTGGATATAAAGCACTTCGCTGTCAAAGAGTCCGCTGTCGACCTCCCTGAGACTGCGCAGCAGGGCCTCGCACAGATCCACGACAGAATGGCAGCCCTCAGGCATCTCCAAGGACAGGGACGAGGCAAGGTAACCGTTGACGGTATCAGCCGGATTATCGGCATACGACAGCAGCGAGCAGAGTCTTCTGACCGTAACGGAAGACTTTACCCTCAGCGAATCATCAGTTATGACAGGCACACCGTTCGCGATAAGGTAGGATGCGATATCAGCCCCGGAGGAATTGTTCCTGACCAGCACCGTCATCTCCCCGTACCCCACGCCTTTCCCGCGCAGCATGTTCACAGTCGCCAGCACCTTTTCCGCCTCAAGGTCCTTTTCACAGAACATGATCTGTACCTGGCCGTCAGGCAAAGGTCTTGACGGCAGCTTCTGCCGCACATCCGAATAGATATCGGCGATGCTTCGCCCGTCCGGCTCCCCGTACTGTGTGTCGAGCATTCCGGCAACAACAGGGAAGAACGCATTGTTGAATGCCACTATATTCCGGGAACTCCTGTAATTGGTGTCCAGGGTCATTTCCTCCGCCTCCGGGAACTCCTCCTTTACCTCGGCATCCAGCATGTTCCAGTCAGAGCCTCTCCATCTGTAGATGTTCTGCTTGACATCCCCGACAATCAGACTGTCGAAGCCCTGTGATTCACTGTTCCTGAGCAGGGGCCTGAAATTGTCCCACTGTATCCGGGACGTGTCCTGGAACTCGTCAAGAAGGAAATTCTCATACCTGACACCCGTCTTTTCATATATGAAAGGGGCATCTGACCCGTCTATTATATCCTTCAGTATCGTATTGGAGTCATCTATGCTGAGGACATTCTTCTCTTTCATCAGGGCATTGAATTCCCTGTACAGGTCAGCCGCAATGCCGAGCCCGTACAGCTGGTCGTCAAGGATAAGGGCAGTCCTGTATACCTTGAACTCATCCCCGAAAAGCCTGCAGAAGTCAGTGAGCGGAGCCTCAATCAGGGGATATACCTTCGGAAGCATGGTCTTCGCCCTTGACTTCGGGAACCATTGCCCGTAATCGGCAGCCTTGGACAGGAAGCTGTCGGAAGGACTCTCGATAATGTCCCCGCTGCCGGCAGAATAATACGGACGGAGGGCCTTCATGAAGCCTCTGTTGAAATCCTCCGGAGCTACACCGGCATCTTCAATCATTGACAGAAGCTGCCCTGCCAGGTCCCTGACGGAATCCGTAAAGGCTTTTATGGTCTTCCTGCATGCCGACCGTATGGCGGAAAGGTTCTCCCTTGAATAGACCTTCTTCTCATCGATACCGAATTTCTCCACCAGAGCCCTGTGCTCATCGGACTTAAGGCGTCCCGCAATCCCGGAAAGGGATGACTCGAGATTGTACCTTCCTCCCTGCTCTATCTGTTCGATAACACTGTCTGTCAACCACCTCAACAATACCGGATTCTCCTCCGTAAGGGCATCGAGCACCCTGTCCACACTCTCTGTCACAAGAGAATTCTTGTCAAGCTCCACCTTGTAGGAGGCGAACTGGCCTATCTCGCGGGAAAACGCCTTAAGTGTCTGCTGGAAGAACCTGTCTATGGTGCTTACCGCAAATGCACTGTAGTCATGCAGGATATTGCACAGCATGTCCTGTGCGCTGTCCGCAAGGGATTCAAGTGTTATCTTCTGTCCGGGCTTTCCAGGGAGTTCCCAGACAATGTCCTTCTCTTCCATTCCCCCTGCCGGACTCCCGTCAGCATCGTACTCCGGCATGAAGTAGCGGATATATCCTGACTTTTCCGGCTCTGTCGCCAGGATGAACAGCTCCTTCATAATCCTGGTCTTCATCTCGTCAGTCGCCTTGTTGGTAAAGGTCACGGCAAGGATATGACGGTATGCATACCTGTCCTGCTTCCTGAACAGCAACGTGATGTATTTCCTTGCAAGGGTAAATGTCTTTCCCGAGCCGGCAGAAGCCTTTACTATCTCCATATCATTCTCCGGTTATACAGTTAACGCCCGCATATCATCCTGAAATCGCATCTTGCACATACATCCAGGTCATCAGTACGTCTGAACGGGACCCCGGTATCCGCAATCTCCGAGAGAATCCCGGAAAGCGCCTCCTTCATCTTCTCCATGAATGCCTTCCCGACAGCAGCCTCGGCGGGAACGTCATTGAAAAGCCTCGCCGTAGAGTAGACAGCATTGGCAAGATGCCCGTCAGCCGCATGTCCCATATTTTCGAGCAGAAGGTCATAGATGAACAGCTGGAATGCAATCTTCGGCTTCTGGAAATAAGGCACATCCCCGAAAAGCTTCTCCAGCATCATATCGCAGTCGTCATCAGTGATCATCATGTCCTCGGGCAGGACCTTTCCGGTCTTGTAGTCCACCACACGGACCTTTCCCGGGGCGAAACTGTCGATCCTGTCCACTATTCCCTTTATGCTGAATCCTTCAAAGCGGCATCCGAGCCTCTCCTCGAGCCCGAGTATCGTGAAATGGCCGGCATGGCTGTCTTCAAGGGCTTCAAGGTCCCGGTCTATTGTCCTCATGACATACCTGACAATGACATCCTCTATGACGAGATTGCGCCCCGTTACCTCCGAAGACCGGAGCTCCTCCATTATCAGGCTCCTTACCTTAACCTTGACATCATTCTCCCTGGACTTCCATGACCGGAGATAGTCCTCTGTCACAGTAATGGATTTCCTGCCGAAGATGCAAGACTCCGGCCCGGCACCGGGCATCATTGCATCCTCTCCGGAATACAATGACTGCATCGCCTTGTGGAACACGTTCCCGATCATCGGCGCATCCAGGGACTCCGCGACTTCCGTCTCCGCTTTCAGATGCCTGACAGACTGGTAGTAGAATCTGGCAGGGCATGCCATGTAGCTCTCGATGGAACTTGCAGACAATGCCGACGACCGTATCTCATCGACATCCTCCTGTGTCTTGGGAATATCCGTCCCGGCACATGAGGCCCTGACAGGAATGTCTGGCACATAGCGGGCGACAGACAGCCTGAAATGGTATTCCAGCTGTCTGATATACCGGCTTTCCTCCCCTGACTTAAGCCCCTCGGTACGGGAATCATACAGCATCCACACATTCTCCGCCCTTGTTATCATCCTGTAGAAATAATATGCCCATACGGCATCCTGATACTCGTATGTAGGCAGTCCGAATCCCCTCCTCAGCTCCGGAGGGATGAAAGACGAGCTCACACTCCTGCGGGGGAAGACACCCTCATTGGCAGACAGTATGATTACATTCCTGAAGTCAAGAGCCCTCGTCTCGAGCGGGCCCATGATCTGCAGCCCTTTCAGCGGCTCTCCCCTGAACGGTACCGACACCCCGGAAAGCAGATGCTCGAGAATCCTCAGATATGTCATCGGCTGCACCTCCGGCGCTATTGCCTTGAGCCTGTTCACGCAGCGGTAATACTCCTTGGCGAAATCGAGCTCGACAAGCATCTCCTCGTCTCCGGCAAGCCTGGCCCCTATATGGCTTATGACATCCAGCTGATATGTCGCCAATGCCTCTATCTGGCTGCGGTCAGCAAGCTTTGCGTCATGTACGACAGGCCTGAAGATGAGCCTGAACAGCTCAGTGGCCCGGAGGTCCTCCACCGGGATATACAGCTTGGCGGCAGCCTTCACGGCCTTTGCCGCGAGCTTGTCTTCGTCATCCATGACTTTCTTCAGGATACCGCTGGAAAAAAGGCTCCATACCTGCCTGTAATAGAAACTGCATCCGCTCCCGCTGCCACGGGAATGCAGCTGCATCGCGGATATTGTCGACATCATCGCATAGAACCCGCTCCCCGAGACAGGATATCCCATGGTCACATTGATATCCCGGATTTCAGGCGGGACAGTATTCAGAAGAGGCAGAAGAAGTGTCTCGTCAGGCAATACTATGGCACAGCCTGCTCCGTCAAGACTGCCGGTCGCGGCCATGTCCCCTCCGGCCTGGGTATCCGCTATCTCCTTCAGGATATGCGGCACCTGCTTTACCTGGCCTGTCGACGACGGCACGCTTATCACTCTTATCTCCGGCCGGCCCGTCCCTTCCGGGTCCCAGCCGTATTTCTGCGGGAACTCCTTCACATTATCCTTCATGAACCATGAGGAACGGTTGCGGCTGTCACGTATCATCTCTCCCGAATAGTCCCAGCAGAATTCGGCCAGTCCGCGGTCACGCATCAGCCTCATCACTGTCTTCTCGCATTCGTTCAGGGCATTCAGCCCGACAAAGACGAATTTCCCCGTCCCCTTGAATACCCTTGCAAGTACATCGGGCAGCTCCTCACTGACCGCGCCTCCGGCATCCGGAGCATTCCCTCTGGCGGAGCCTTTCCCGCACATCTCCTCTGCAATCCGCCTGTACACCATCCCCTCATATGCCATCCCCTTGGACCTCAGGACAGCATTATAGGACTGATACAGAGGGTACAGGATATTCCATATCATCAGGAACCTCGCCTTCACATCAGGATTGTCCGACCCGAGGTCGACAGTCAGCCTGCCGCTGCGGTCATTGAAATGCCGCACAAAACCCTCGACCGCCTGTCTCTGCCTGTCGGTAAGATATGTGAACGTATCCTGCAGGGCCTTGTAGTCCGACACATTGGTAAAGAGCTGCTTCGGATTGACAAGGTACTTGTCCGTGTCATTGAAGTCCCCGAGTATGATATCCCCCCAGAAGATGAATTCGTCCAGGGGCTCGGCCTTGGGATTCAGCTCCCTGTAGCAGGCATACAGCTCCAGGAGCAGGGTAACGCGGTCCGATACGGATACACCGCACACCCTGTAGAAAAAATCGTTGACTGTCGTCAGCTCAGGCGCGATGACCGGGGCTCCGGCAGCCTTTACCTCGTCCGAAAGGTGCTTCCTGAAGAACACCATTGAACGCCTGTTCGGGAATATGAAGCATGTACCGGATATGCCGCCTTCGGCAAGATATCTCCCGGCGACCTGTCTTAGAAAAGGAGTCATGGCTGTCAGAACGGGAAAAGCAGAGGCAGCACCACTATCATCACAATACCCATGATGATCTGGAGCGGAAGGCCCACCTTGATATAATCCATGAACGTATACTGCCCGGCCGGCATGACCAGGGCATTAGGAGGGGTCGAGAACGGGGAGGCAAAGCACATGCTGGCGGCCACCGTCACTGCAAAAAGGAACGGGACAGGGCTTACGCCGAGCTGTATGGCACTCTGCAGGGCGATTGGAGCCATCAGCACCGCCGTAACGGTATTGCTGATGAACATTGTCATGAGAGATGCGGTAAAATATATCCCGGCAAGCAGTGCGACAGGGCCGAAGTTCCCGAGCCCGCTCACAAGGGCGCCCGAGATATACCCCGACACCCCGGTCTTCTCAAGGGCGAGCGACATCGGCAGCATGGCCGCAAACAGTACTATCGTCTCCCAGTTGATTGTCTTGTACGCCGCCTCGACATTGCGGAAGCAGCCTGTAAGTACCATCAGGAGCCCTGCAATCATCACAGCCGTCACAGGGGCGACAGGGATGAAATCGAAGACCATCATTACCACCATCAGTATCATGATGACCGCAGCGACGGGGGCCTTGTAGTCGAGTGTGACCTTGGCTGCCTCCGCAAGCGGCTGTCCGAGCACGACCCAGTCAGTATCCTCCCGGCTCAGACGCGCTATATCCTGCCATGCCCCCTGCACAAGAAGCACATCCCCGCTATGCATCCTGGCATCTCCGAGCTCATGAAGTATGTATTCCTGCTTACGGCGTATCCCGAGCACATTCACATTGAACTTATCCCGGAAACCGGCCTCCTTTATCGTCTGGTTTACCATATTCGACGACGGCATAAGCACAATCTCCGCAATACCTATGTCATAGAACGCAAGCGTCCCGCCTCCTGCTGAAGCCTCCTCGGATGTATGCCCGTCGAGCATCTCCATCCCATAGTCCTCCGCAAAACGGCTGACGACATCCACATCCCCCGTGACATACAGGACATCTCCCGCCCTGACCACGGTATCCGGAGACGCCAGCTTCTGTGTCACTGTCTTGAGGAACCGGTGCTGCGCCGTCTCCCCCCTGCGCACCTCCAGAATATTGATCCCGTACTTGCGCCTCAGGTCAAGTTCCAGCACTGTATCCCCCACCGCAGACGACCCGTCGGCAGCCCTCAGTCTGAACAGATTGTCGGACAGGCTGTATTCCTCGACAAGCTGGCTCAGGGACTTGCCCGCCCCTGCCCTTTCATTCCTCTTCTCCTTTTTCGACAGGAATATCCTGGACAGCGGCAGCAGGACCAGAATCCCCGTTGCAAGGCAGACCAGGCCGACAGGGAGGAAAGAGAAGAACGAAAGCGGTTCATATCCCGCTCCCGTAAGGGTATCCTGTATCACAAGGTTCGGCGGCGTACCGATAAGGGTCATCATACCGCCCATGCTGCTGGCGAATGCAAGCGGCATCAGAAGCCTGCCCGGACTCATGCCCGCATTATGGGCAAGGCTCACGACTATCGGAAGCATGAGCGCTACCGTACCGGTGTTGCTGACAAAGGCTCCTATGCCTCCGGTCACAAGCATCACAAGCAGGAAAAGCTTCAGCTCGCTCTTCCCTGCCAGCTTAAGTATCCTAGAGCTTATCATCTTGGCAAGCCCGGTCTGGAAAATCGCCCCTCCAACCACGAAGAGGCCTATCATCATTATTACCACCTGGTTCGAGAATCCAGACAGAGCCTCCTCTGGGGTCAGGATCTGGAACACAAGCAAGGCTATGAGGGCACACAGGGCCACAATATCTGAACGGAACTTGCCAGATACAAAGAATGCCGCAGATACGACAAGTATTATAAGGGTAATCAGCATATTTCGGAAATTGCCCGTAAATATAAGAAATATTTCCCTCGGATTATATTTGCATATTTATGGAATTTCACTACCTTTGCATTGGACTTATTTTGAATAATTCAAATTTAACCCATCTGTATGGCCCGGGGACAACGCAGGATGCGGCAAGCCGGGGATGCAGAAGAACCATTAATAATTAAAAGGACATTAAATCATGAAAAAGAAATTCAGATGCCTCGTATGCGGCTATGTATATGAGGGGGAGAACCCGCCGGCAGAATGCCCGGTATGCCATGCAAAGGCCGACAAGTTTGTAGAAGTCAAAGAGACCGAAGGCTCGCTCACATGGGCTGACGAGCACAGGCTCGGCGTCGCAAAAGACATCGATCCTGAGATTCTCCAGGGACTTAAGGACCATTTCAACGGGGAATGTACCGAAGTCGGGATGTATATCGCGATGAGCCGTCAGGCCGACAGGGAAGGCTACCCTGAGATTGCCGAAGCATTCAAGAGATACGCATACGAGGAAGCCGACCACGCAGCACGGTTCGCAGAGCTGCTCGGCGAGGTAGTATGGGATACCGAGACCAACGTAAGGAAGAGAATGGAGGCGGAAGCCGGCGCATGCGAGGACAAGCTCCGCATCGCAAAGCTCGCCAAGGCCCAGAACCTCGACGCAATCCATGACACAGTACATGAGATGGCAAAGGACGAGGCCCGTCATGGCGCAGGATTCCAGGGACTCTACAACCGCTACTTCAAGAAATAGACAGACAAAGCTGCATATAAGCCGTCCACGGCTGCATTACACACGAAGGCGACTAAAAAGGGTATTTTCTGCGTTACGCTTGAAATTCCACCTTTTTAGTCGTTTAGTTTTGCATTTATAAATGAAGGATTAAATTTGAGAAAGAAGGAGTTGTAGTGAACTAACTTTTGGTCTAGATTATATCTAAAGGCTGAATCAGAC
>CALUTW010000010.1 GCA_944323805.1 uncultured Bacteroidales bacterium
TTGGGAGCTATTTGGTATCAAATCTGCAAGAAAATAATAGATTGCAACTGTATATCAGATTGATATAAATCATACTTAGGTTCAAGCGTGGAGTCATCAGTCTACCGAATCGAGGCTCTGGTAAGCCCTTGTGCCGATAAACAATACCCCACACCGCCGGTATATATCGAACGATACATAACGAAACACGGTAATGAGTGTCTGTACTGCTTATCCTCGGCACAATGAAATTTACCAGATTTCGATTCAAGGATAAAAGCTGAAACACTTTCATCAGTCAATATGTCATTGCAGGCTTGTGGCCTGCAACACACAAATTTATAAAATGTTCCGGTAAAAACAAACGGTCTCGTGGGGTATTGCGGATCCCGGGCAAACTTATGGCGGCATTTTCATGGATTTTTCTTCTTTTGCCGCGAAAATAACGCCTCCGGGCGACAAAACCTGTCGTCCTGAAAAGTATCCAAAAAGCGGAAAAATTCATGGCCGAATGACGATAAATATTTTGGCCGAAACAGGTAATTTTATTTAGTCATAGGCGGTAATTTTGAAGTATAGTGTTATCTTTGCCTTGTAATCAGCATATGGGTATGAAGACGTATAAACCGAGAATTGCAGATAAGGAGTTACAACGAAAACTGTCGGGTATCGGAGCCGTTTTGATTGAAGGGCCTAAATGGTGCGGTAAAACCACAACTGCGGAGCAACAAGCGTCCACAATCATCTACATGGACGATCCTTCGTACAAAGAACAGAATCTCCGTATGGCCGATATAAACCCCAAGGCACTGTTGGTTGGGGAATTCCCTATATTGGTGGATGAATGGCAACTCGCTCCCAAACTGTGGGATACTATCCGTTTTGAAGTAGACCATAGAGAAGGCGAAGGTCTTTTTATTTTAACGGGTTCTGCTGTTCCCGCAAGGACAGAAGAAATTCATCATTCAGGGGCTGGCCGATTTGCATGGCTAACCATGCGTCCCATGAGTTTATACGAGTCGGGAGAATCTTCTGGAGAAATGAGTCTGGAGGGTATGTTTGAAACTCCAGACAATATAATGGGAATTAATAAATTGTCGCTTGATGACATTGCCTTTTTAATTTGCCGGGGAGGATGGCCTCGTGCATCATTGCAAACAGGAGATATTGCGCTGGATCAAGTGAAATACTATTATGACGCAGTGACGCGTTCGGACATTTCTCGTGTAGATGGCGTTCGGCGCAATCGAGAACGGGTAAAACGATTGATGCGTTCATATGCTCGGCATCAAGGTTCGCAGACTCCTATCAGTACTATTGTAGAAGATATGCGAGTGAATGATGAAGAATCAACGGACGTAAAAACGGTTGCTTCATATATCGATGCTCTGAAAAAGATTTTTGTCATAGAAGATTCTGTTGCGTGGAATCCCAATTTGCGTTCAAAAACAGCTATTCGAACATCTGATACCAGATACTTCGTCGATCCGTCAATAGCTGTCGCAGCTTTGGGTCTCGGCCCCAAGGACCTGATTAATGACCTGAATACAATGGGGCTGTTGTTCGAGACTCTTTGTGTCCGGGATTTACGCGTATTTGCAAGTGCCTTAGACGGACAAGTTTATCATTTCCGAGACAAAAATGGCCTCGAATGCGACGCGGTTGTTCATCTTCGTAACGGAAAATTCGGGCTTATCGAAATAAAACTTGGTGGAGACCAACTTATAGAGCAAGGGGCAACTACCCTGAAAACATTGGCTGCAAAGATTGATACGGACAAAATGAAAGCCCCGTCTTTCTTAATGGTGTTGACGGCAACAGGAAAATTCGCCTATCGACGTGCAGACGGAGTTTACGTAGTTCCCATCGGCTGTTTAAAAGACTGAGCAGGGTCATTCCTCCTGAGGGCCTCTGCCCAGACATCATGGAGACGCTGCCGCAAATGAAGAGGGGAAACGACTTCGACCGAACGGCTGCGGGAAAGAAGAGCCATGACAAAATCATTGGTTATACGTAGCCTGAGCCTGACGGTAAGCCCGTCTGAAGTATCGGAAAGAATCTCCTGTGATGAATGCAGCGGAAGGGTCTTCACAAAGGCTCCGTCCAGGGCATCGTACCTGAGCACAATCTCCTCTACCGGGTCGGAAGGGTTGTTCCAGATGCCGAAACTCTCCCGGAACAGAGACGGGATGTCAATATCCTCGTTCCGGCGGAACTTCTCTGTGCCGATGACGGACACCCGGCTCATCCTGTCCATCCCGAAAGTCTTAAGTTCTCCGTCAGTATCATAGCCTGCCAGATACCACCTCTGTTGCGACTCCTTGAGGAAATGAGGGTTTACCTTCTTGGAGACGACTTTCCCTCCATGTCGTACCAGAGTATAATCAAACTCCACCGGATGACACTCTCGTATGGCATACAGCAGGTCGGAAATGTTTATATTGAATGCAGGCCGGCGATGCTCCGAAATGACATATTTCTGCAGAGTGATATCGGAGTCTATGGAACTCAGCAGTTCGAAATTCAGCAGAAGGGATTCGTAATCATCTGCCATGTCCCCTCGGGAAACTATCTGATACTTCCCTGAGGAATTGCACTCAATGTCAATATGAAAAAGTTCCCCGATAGTCTTGATATCCCTCTGAATGGTTCTGAGCGAAACTGACCCCATGCGCTCATCCAGAAGCCTTGCCCTGTCGGAAACATATTCGACAAGGGCCTCTGGTGTTATACTGTGCCCGCTCCTCAACCTGTTAAGTATAAGAGCCATCCGTTTCAACGGAAATAATTTCGCCATAGCCTGTATTTTTTACTGCCTGTCCTGACAGTCTGATTATCAGGACAGAAATATACAAAAGTAATCCAAATCCATAACATTATGAAAATACATATCCACATTATTCCTCCGGAAAAGATACAGGCCGTGAATTTTGCGAAATTTCGAAACAATTTACAACTTTGCATATATTTAAAAATACAGCATCATGAAAAAGACATTGACAGTTCTTGCGATAATCTCAGCGGCTGCAGCCGCCTTATCCTCCTGCTGTCAGGCAGTCAGGACTGAAACAATGGAAGTTTCTGAAAAATTCGCCCTTGCGGACGGCAGGACAGACTCCTTGGACCTGTACATCTCGGCGGAATATCCCGTCTCGGGGCTCAGGAAGGCTGCCGGGTTAAAGATATCCGCCGCCTTGACCGGCTACCTGTTCGGAGAGGAATATATCGGCATGGAGCCGGATGCCGCAGTCGGGGCATATATGGATGACAGGCTGCAGGAATACAGGGAAGAGAACCTGCCGATGCTTGAAATCAGCGGACTGGACAGAGGTGCCGCCTTGTCGTGGACAGAATATGTTTCCGGCACGGAGGTCTCCATGCGGGACAGGATACTCTCCTACCGGACGGAAAAATACGCATTCAGGGGCGGAGCACACGGCATGACAACCATCACTGCGTATAATTTCAGCACACGGACCGGAGAGGAACTGCATGAACCGGACATTTTCAGGGAAGGATATGCCGGACCGCTAACGGAAATGCTGACGGCACACCTTCCGGAATCCCTCGAAGACCCGGCTGACACATCGATGATGTTCCTGAAAAAAATAGAGCCTAACGGCAATTTCCTGCTTTCTGAAGAAGGCATCACATACATATTCAACCACTACGAGATTGCTCCGTACTCAATGGGGGTCATCAACATAACCCTGCCTTGGGACGAGGTCTCGGCCATAATGAAGAAATAGTTTAATCCCATCCCGGACTGCCGGGATTGACATGTAAATCATATGAGACACAAAGCATTTGCCTTTGCCGCCATAGCATGCGCATTCCTTGCGACGGCACGCCTGCATGCTGAAACCGTTACGGGTAACAGACCGGAAGCCAACTATGAACTGGCGGACAGGTTCTCCCAGAAAAAAATCTCCAGGATGGTGTTTTCCACACAGATAAGACCGAACTGGTTCAGGGACTCGGACAGATTCTGGTATGAATGGAAGACTCCGCAGGGGACACAATATTATATAGTTGATGCCAGAAGCGGGAAGAAGCAGCCCGTGTTCGACATGGACAAGCTTGCGATGCAGATTACGGAAATCGTCAGGGACCCGTTCGATGCGCAGCATCTGCCGCTTACGGCATTTGAACTTAAAGATGACCGGACTTTCGCATTCAGAGTGAAAAGCACTATAGAGGAAACGGACTCCGCCCGCATAGAGAGATTCGGAAAAAAGAAGACCTACTCATTTGAATATGACATAGCATCCGGCCGGCTGACAGACATTACCGGAAACGAAGAGGAGGACATGTACCCGGCCTGGGCAAATGTATCGCCTGACGGGAAGACAGGAGTATTCGCAAAGAATGCCAACCTGTACTGGATGGACGCGGAAAATCTGGCGAAGGCGGCAAAGGACCCCGAGGACAGTACGATTGTCGAGCACAGGATCACTTCCGATGGTACAGCAGAATTCGGATGGGGAGGAGACAGCTACATGGGCTGGACGGAACAGGACACCACGGCAAGGGTATTCCCTTACTATCTCGTATGGTCGCCTGATTCGAGGCATTTCGCCGCCATGAAATACGACATGAGCCCTGTAAAGGAGTTCTGGGTCATCAATTCCCTGAGCAAGCCAAGGCCGACTCTGGAGACCTACAAGTACCAGATGCCAGGGGAGCCTGGGCCTAAGGAATATCTCTACGTATTCTCTGCAGAGGACATGTCGTCCAGACAAATCAAGATAAATGCATTCAAGGACCAGGCAACGGATTTCGAGACAAGGCCGTATATGAACAGGGACGACTATGAAGACTTCATATCGCGCAAATGGCTCGGAGACAATGACGGATTCTACATCCTCCGCCAAAGCAGGGACCTCAAGAGGCTGGATATCTGCCGCGTGGACATCGGGGCGGACTCTACAAGGACCATCATATCCGAAAGGATGAATACCTATGTGGAGTACCGGCCACTGAGACTTGTGGACAACGGCAGGCAGATGATCCACTGGTCGGAAAAGAACGGGTGGGCCAATCTGTACATGTACAATGCGGACGGGTCACTTGCCAACCCGATTGCCGAAGGGGCATTCCATGTCGAAGAAGTACTCGCAGTCAACGAGGACGACAGATACATAATATTCAGTGCATGCGGAGTCAACAGAGAGGAAAACCCTTATCAGATGCACACCTACAGGGTAGCGTTCGACGGCAGCGGGATGAGACAGATCGACATGGACGACATGAACGTGAAGGCAGCGGCCAGCGACAACGGCAGATATCTGGTCTATAATTTCTCCCGTGTAGATGCAGTACCGGCATCCGCCCTGTACAGCAGCACAGGAAAGAAGATAGCAGACCTTGAGACTGCCGACCTCTCGAGACTGTTCGAGGCAGGATACAGGATGCCTGAAAGATTTACAGTGAAAGCCGCTGACGGAATCACAGACCTGTACGGAGTGATGTACAAGCCGTTCGACTTCGATTCCACCAAGGTATACCCTATCATTGAATATGTATATCCAGGCCCGCAGATTGAAGCCAACAACATCTCCTGGAGCCAAAGCATGACACGCACCGACCGGCTGGCACAGATGGGATTCATAGTCATTACCGTCGGCAACCGGGGAGGACACCCGAACCGCTCGAAATGGTATCACAACTACGGCTACGGCAATCTCCGGGACTACGGACTTGAAGACCAGAAGACAGCTGTACAGCAGCTTGCCGCCAGATATCCGTGGATAGACGGGACCAGGGTCGGCATTCACGGTCATTCCGGAGGAGGATTCATGTCCACCGCCGCCATACTGAAATATCCTGACTTCTACACGGCGGCCGTATCATGTGCGGGGAACCATGACAACAGCATCTACAACAGATGGTGGAGCGAACAGCATCACGGCATACTTGAAAAAGTCTCGGAAAAAGGCGACACGACCTTCGTCTACAAGATAGACACCAATCCGGAAATCGCCGGGAATCTCAAGGGACACCTTCTTCTGGTGCACGGGGACATTGACAATAATGTCCACCCGGCCAACACCATACGTGTTGTGAATGCCCTTATCCGGGCCAACAAGAGATTCGACATGCTGATACTTCCGGGACAACGCCACGGATTCGGGGACATGAACGAATATTTCTTCTGGAGAATGGCCGACTGGTTCTGCGAGCACCTCCTCGGAGACAGCCAGAGAGACAGTGTGGACATTATCCAGCTGAACAACGACTGACGGACCATGAAACCTTTACCTGAATGGATAATTACCCGCATAGACGGGAAGATTGCCGCAATTTCAACTGACTACAGGCTCTTTGCCGCTGTTGCAGGAAAGATTGCCAGGATGCCGGCTGACAGGATATCCGAAATATCCTGCACAAGAATCAGCACGGAAGAGCTTTTCGCTCTGGCGGCAAGGACAACCGGGGAAGATCTTGCCCTTTTCGGCACAAAGTTCCAGAACATGGTATGGAGAAAGCTTTTCAGCCTTACACATCCTGAAGCCGGAGAAGCAGGAAAGCGTCTGATGAGCTATACGGAATTCGCACAATACTGCGGATGTCCGGAAGGTGTGAGGGCTGTAGCACATGCCGTGGCAATGAATCCCATACTGGTTGTCATCCCATGCCATCTTATAATCCCGAAAGAGACGATGGACAGGATACATGAGACGGAAAAAGAAGCGGAGGCCAGCCTTTTCGGTAAAGACGGCCTCCGCCTTGATACGTCCCTCCATTTCGGAGACTATCGTCTCGGTCCTGAAATGAAGCGCAGGCTCATCGGGATTGAATTCAATTCCGGGAATCCTCCTTCTCCGCAGCCTCTTCAGTAGTCCGGGCTCCTGACGGATTCTCCGACTGCTCCGGAGACTGTTTCCGGCTCTTGTACTTGAATCTCCTGATTTTCTGTGTAGCCGTCTTTTCAAACGGCTCCTTCATTACCTCGACCTCCCTTATCTTCGAGAACTTGTTGACATGCTTGTTGACATAGTTCATTATAGCCTCTTTCCTGGCTTCCAGCTTCTCGAAGAACTGGTCTTCCCCTTCCTGGTTCCAGTCTATGATATTGTCATTGAACTGTACAAGGGCGACAAGCCTTCCGTTGCGTTCAAGCACTATCGACTCATTGACTTCCTCCATGTTGTTGATGACATTCTCTATCTCTTCAGGATAGATATTCTCGCCTGAAGGACCGAGAATCATGTTGCTCAGACGGCCTTTGATATAATAGCGTCCCTTGTCATCCACTGTAGCAAGGTCATTCGTACGGAACCATCCGTCATCGGTAAATACGGTACGGGTCCTGGCCGGATCCTTGTAATATCCGAGCATCACATTGTCCCCTTTGGCGACAATCTCCCCTTCCCCTGTATCCGGATTGACATTCATCAGCTTTACGGTGACCCCGTATGCGGCTACGCCCGTCGAACCGGGACGTGTATACTTGACTCCTGCATTGCATATCAGCGGGGCTGTCTCGGTAAGCCCATATCCTATCGCGTACGGGAAGCGTGCCTTCTTCAGGAATTCCTCGACATGGATATCGAGCTTGGAGCCGCCGATTCCGAAGAACTTGAGCCTGCCGCCGAAAGTGGCCTTCAGCTTAAGCCCGATAAGACGGCACAGCAGTCCGCGCATATGCCTGTGCATCCATCTGAGGACACGGCTGCGCCTGATTGTCGGGATTACACTGTTCTTATATATCTTCTCTATGATCAGCGGCACTGAAAGCATCACGGTAGGCCGGACCTCCTTAAGTGCTGAAAGGAGCACGGTCGGAGTAGGCGGCTTCTGGATATAGTAGACGCACGCGCCGCAGAAGATAGGATAAAGTACCCCGATACTCAGCTCATAGGCATGGGCCATCGGCAGAATCGACATCCACACATCCTTCTCCGTACACTTGTGCGCATGAAGCGATGCCATGATATTTGCGCACAGGTTCCTGTGGCTCAGCATGACACCTTTGGCATTGCCGGTCGTACCGGAAGTATAGATGATGGTAGCGAGGTCGTCCGGCTGAGGCTGACGCACCCATCCGTCACACGTGAATGCAGAGTCGTCCCTCCTGATGATCTCGAATGTCTCTATGTCTATGACAAGCACCATCCTGTCCTGGCATTCCTTGCTGAGCTTCGGAAGCAGCCGCTTGGAGACAAACACCGCCTTGCTGCCGGAATGGGTCAGGATATTGGTAATCTCGTTTTCGGAAGAATCCGGAAGAATCGGGACAGAGACCCTTCCGAACGGGACAAGGGAGAACATAGCCACAGTCCAGTTAGGCATGTTCTGGGAAAGGATTGCCACCCTGTCCCCGGCCCCGATGCCATACCTCGAAAGTCTGGCGGATATCTCGTCGCACTTCTTCCTGAACTCCCGGTATGTATACCCCATGTCAGACCCGACCATACGGGACAGCTGGTTATTCTCGTATATTGCCGTGGAATATTCATAGAGCTTGCCCAGGGTATCGATATATCTTTCCCTGAGCTTCATCACTTTCTTATAGAAAAAATTCATATCAAAATATATTCTCCGCGAAGGTAAGGTTATTTTTCTGTCCTGTCAAGATAGGCATTCAAAGCCACCACATATTCAATGCACTGGTCAATATATTCATTGTCAGCCTCCTGCAATTGTGTCTGGGCCTGCAGGAGGTCGGAGACAGGAAGCATTCCGGCCTTATAGCAGGCCGTCTGGTCCCTTACATTCTCCCTTGCGACATCGACATTCTCCTTCGCCACCTGGAGCTGTTCCCAGGCAGATTCGAGGTCCAGCCACAGCTTCCTGACCTGCAGGAGAAGCTGGGCATCGAGATATTCCTTCTCATTCCGGGCTTTCTGCAGCTTGCTGTCGTACTGCTGCATCTTCCGGGCGGTCTTTCCCCAGTCGGAAAGAGGAATCTGGACCGAAGCATACACGGCTCCGTTCATGCGCCCGTCCGTCACAAGCTCGGAATACCCGTATGATACACCCGCACCGATCTGAGGAAGAGCCTCTCCCATCGCCATCTTTTTCTCAAGCTGTACGGACCTGACGGAAATCTCCAGCAGACGAGTCTCATCCTGATTTGCAACGACTTCATCTTCAGGGCGATAATACCTGTCCGGAGAAGCGAATGTCCCGAACCTGTCCGACAGGACGATATCATCAATATACGGGATGGAATCATTGGCAATGGTGCTGTACGGATTATATCTGACCCCTATCGAATTGAACAGGTTCATCTTGGCTACCCTTATCCCGTTTTTGAGGCTGATCTTGCCGGATCTGAGACTGTTCTTCTGCAGACGGACCTGAAGGAGGTCGTTCTCCTTTGCAAGACCGGCCGTGCAGGCGGCAGATACATCCCTGTAGAGGGTATCTACAAGTTCCTGCATCTTATCAAGTGTATGCAGCTTCTCCTCAAGGGAAATTATCTGCCAGTACCCTCTTTCCACCTCTTCGGAAATGTCCCTGGTCTTGATATTCTTCTGCAACGATGCGGCTTCTACACCGAGCGCTGCAAGCCTGTTGCCATTGACAATCCTGCCTCCGGCGAATATGGGCTGCATCACTGACACATTAGCCATAAGACCATGACGGAGAGTGGAATAGACCGGATTGAAGCCGTATGTCTCTCCGAGAGACCCGAGAAGGCTCTCAAGATTGCTGCTGAAATCGGACTCGCCGAGGATATCAGTGATGCCAAGCTCGAGCATAGGGTCAAAGGCATGGAAAGCAAAGGCATTCAACGAGACTTTCGGGAAATATTCCGCCAATGCCTCCTGTTTCCTTGCGCGTGCAGCATATACATCAAGTCCGGCATTGAGAATATAAGGATTGTTTTCAAGAGCCAGCGTGCGGCAACTGTCAAGAGACAGTGACAGGGTGTCTCTGCGCATCCCGGCAGAGTCCGGCCCGGCAGCCATCGCAAAGCTGCACGGCATAACGGCTATGACAGCACAGACAACTGCAAATCTATTTTTCATCAGCTTGCCCTCCGTTCTTTGCATTTTTGAATACCTGCCAGTATGAAACAGGCATTATAAGGGTTATCAGTATTATCGACAGCATCGTACCGAAGCAGATGACCACTCCCATAGGCATCCACAATGCATCGGCACTGATTATCATAGGCAGCACCCCGAGCGCTGTCGTACAGGACGTCAGGAAAATCGGCCTCATCCTGCGTTTCCCGGCCTCGATTGCGGCAGACTTGACATCCCACCCTTTCTCGAAACGGAGTTCCTCGGCATATTCGAACATAAGTATTCCGTTACGTACGATAATCCCGACCAGGCTGATGAGCCCGAGCACCGATGTCAGGCCGAAATCGAGACCGAAAAGCCACAATCCGAAGAATGCACCGAAAAGACAGAGAGAACTCAGCACAAGGGTCAGGACCGCAATCGACACTTTCTTGAAATGTACGAGAAGAAAGAGGAAAAGAATCGAGACGGCGCAGATAAACGTCACGAAAATCTCAGGACCGACAGAGCTGTTCATGGAAGAAAGCCCTCCGTAGCTTATCGAAACCCCCTCCGGAAGAGATGGTTCAATCTCCTTTGAAATGTAAGACCTGATCTGTCTCATGGCTACAGGCTGGCTGCATCCGTATTTCATGTCAGCCCCTACGGTTATGGACTCCGAACCTCCGGACCGGGCAAATGTCTCAGGCCTCCATTCCGGTCTGACATCCGCCACCTGACGCAGCGGCACAGATACTCCCGGGACAGTGGTAGGCACAATCTGATTGGATACGGCATCATATGTCATAGTATCCGACACCGCACTGCTGTAGAGATTGACTGGGACCTTTACATCCCCCTCCCATAATGTCGCTATCGGGAACGAGTCGAATGCCCCCGCAAGAGAGGCCGACAGCATGGCCCTGTTGACCCCGAGACGAGACGATTCGTCAGGGTCGAGGTCCACATCGACAAAAGACGAGACTCCTTCACTGTTGCTGTGAATCCACTGGAGCTGGTCGCTGAGGCTGGAATACATGAAATGCTTGATCGTATCAGCCACCGCCTGTATCTCATAGTAGTCATCCCCTTTGACCGTCACTTCCACAGGGGCGGCGACAGCCTGATAGTCCATCTGCTTGAACCGGACAAGCGCATCGGTAAAATAATGCTGGTATTCATCCTCATAATCCCGGAGCACCGCCTCAGTCGCTTTGACCGATACGGTATTCACTATGAACTGTGCAAAATCCGGGGACGGTGTCTGCGGGGCATAAGTCGCATGGAATCTCGGGGAACTGGATCCCACGAAAGAGGTCACTGACCTGATGCGCCTGTCTTTCAGAAGTATCGACTGCAGAGAGTCGCTTACAGCCTTTGTCCTTTCGATTCCGGAGCCGCTTTCAAGATAGATTTCCACCACGAAGCATTCCCTGGCGGCCTTAGGCATCATCTGTATATTCACGTTGAAGAACATGAGCACTCCGAGCCCGACCGCAACCACTCCTGTCAGAATAGTTAGCTTCGGATGCCTGAAACAGAGGCTCTCAAGCTTCTCATAGCCTTTCTGCATGCCATTGAAGAAAAATGACTGCCCCTTTGCAAACCATCCCTCTCCGGCACTCCTCGACTTGATATACCGGACCTCAAGCGACGGGACGACGAGAACGGCATAGGCCAGGGATGCTCCGAGAGCAATGGCCACAACCCACGGGAAATTCGTGACAAAGTCCCCGAGATACCCGGTAATAAGGACTTTTGCCGGAAAGAACATGACACTTATGGCGAATGTCGCAGTGAACATCGGCATGAACAGTTCCTTTGCACTCGCACATGCCGCCTCGACCTTTGTCATACCGCGGCCGAGCTTATCCATATAGCCGTCCATCGTGATGATAGAATCATCGACTATCATTCCCAGGACCACTATAAGGGCCGCAAGGGATACGGTATTGAGGTCTATTCCCGTCAGGAACATCACGGCGACAGCGACTGCCGTACATACGGGCACACCGGAACTTGCAATCAATGCCGACCTTATCGGGAAGAGCATCAGCATGACAAGTATCACTACCAGCATCGATATCACAAGGTCCCTGAGGAAAGAAATCACGGAAGATTTCACGACCCACGGCTGATCAGTAATCTTGCTTATACGCACACTCTCAGGCAATGTCTGTTCAAAGTTGTCGAGCACTTCATCGACCTCCTTGCCGAATGCCACGATATTATTGTCAGGGCGCATCTCCACCGACAGTATTATTGCCGTATTGCCATTATGCCCCACATAGGAGGACGGTTTCCGGATGCGCCGTTCGATATCCGCCACATCCTTGAGCCTCAAGACATTCCCGTCGGGGTCAGAATATATGATCTTTTCGGCAATCTCCCTTTCGGTCGACACGGTATTCTCCACCCTCACAGGAGAAGATATGTATTCCGTGTCAAAGCTCGCTCCGGCCGGCTGCAGTCCGGATGCCTGGCAGGCAAGCATTATCGTGGACGGGCTGATTCCATACGCGGAAATCCTGTCCATGTCAAGAGTCACGGCAATCTCATCATCCTGGACCCCGATAATCCTCACATTCGCCAGGTCCGGAATCTCCTGCAGCCTGTAGCTGAGCTCGTCTGCATAACCCCGCAACTCGCTGTAACCCTTGTCGTCGGATTCCAGAGCCATCAGGACAGACGAGACTGCGCTGAAATCATCCATCACGGCGACAGCGACTACCCCCGGCGGCAAGGTCTGCTTTGCGGCATCAAGCTTCAGCTTTATTTTAGACCAGACCTCATTCTTTGTCGTTGCCGGAGTGGACAGGTCGGTATAGATATAGCACATCCCGTTTTTGGAATAGGACGAGGTGTTGTCCCTGCTGATCTCGGAAAACGAGAACAGGACATTCTCCAGCGGCTTTGTAAGCTGCTCCTCCACTTCCTCGGCATCCGCACCGGGATATATCCCCACTATAAGCCCGTTCTTCAGCTCAAAAGTAGGGAATTCATCCTTGTTCATGTATATGAGCCCGGTAATGCCCAATGCAATAAGTACCGCCACAACGAAATACACCATCCGCTTGTGGCCGATTGCCCCTTTGACTATATCTGCGATATTCATCTCTGCCTTATTTACTTACATTGCAACGGCATTACTTATGCTGCAGCGGCATTTCCATTGCCTGCACACGCATCCCGCTGCTGACCTTCTGTATGCCTTCACATATTACCCTGTCCCCGGGCTGCAGCCCGCTTTCGACAGAAATGCCGCGGCCCGAGAATCCGCCCACGGACACATACCGTTTCCCGACCCGGTCCCCGTCGACAATCCATACGTACCTGCCATCGGCATCCGTCCTCACAACCGATGCAGGAATGACAATTCCTTCAGACTGACTGACCAGCGTGACCTTGCACACCATCCCCGGCATCAGCCCGGACACATTCCCGGCAGGCAAAAGCCTGCAGCGGTAACTGTGGGACAGCGGGGAAGCGGCAACCCCCTTGGAGGCGACATCCGCCCGGAAAGACATGCCGTCAAGAGCAGGAACTGCAACTTCTGCAGCATCCCCGGTGCCGATACCGCTTATCTCCCCCTCCGGCACAGGAATCTCTATCTCGACTGAAGATATGTCAAGAAGCCGGAACAGCGGGGCAACCGGAGCAAGACTGACTCCCTGCTCAGCGAATATCTCGTCCACAACCCCGTCAAAAGGAGCCTTTACCGTACAGTCCGCCAGCGCCCTGTCTGCCGCCTCGGCCGATGCCCTTGCCTTGTCCAGCTGCGTCTCCACTTCCACCATCTTGACATCAGGGACACTTCCGCTGCCGTGAACCTGAGACAGCCTCCTGTATCCGTCCTCAGCCTGGGCCAGAGACGCATGCGCCATCTTCCATGAACTTATCACAGCCTGGGACTCTATCACGGCAAGCGTATCTCCCTGCCTGACGGCATCGCCTTCTGACACCCGCAAGGAAACAAGTGTCCCGGCATAGCTGCAGGACAGCACTGCCGACCGGGACGGGACGACCGTACCCACATATGTCTTTTCTCCTGTATTGCTTCCTTTCTCCACTGTCATTGCCTTTACAGGCACAGGAACGCCAGTCCGGTCGCCATGCCCGTTCCGGCAGCCGGAGACAAGAAATGCTGCTGCAACCATTGCCGTTGCTGCAAAAATAAAATCTGCGATCCTTTTCATATAACGATTATTTTGTTGTCCTGGACACAAGCAGCTCAACCATGGTCTCATATGTGATTCTCATGGACTCATAGTCGCCTGAATGGAAAAACTGGATTTCGATACCCTTAAGCAGCACCTCCAGCAGCTTGGCAAAAGCCTCCGGCTCTACAGACTCCGACAGGGGTCCCATCTTCTGTCCGTCCCTGCAAAGGGACATGAAGTAATCCTTCTCCCATCTGTCGAAATCCGCTCTCGATGCATCTACGACCTCGGAAATCTCATTGTTTCCATATATGTACGGGGAATTCATGTACTGCACATACACTTTTGCCGAGTGAAGCAATGACATCCTCAAGGTAAGATATTTCACAAGCTGTCCCTTGATATCCTCCGAATACCGGGCCCTTACATCTTCCAGCCCCGCCCTGACATCATCGAACTCCTTCTGCAGGACAGCCTTGAATATGGACAGCTTCCCGTCAAAATAATAGTATACGGAAGTCTTGGCACGATGCGCCCTCCGGGCAATCTCGTCTACAGATGTCTTCTCGTAACCGAACCTGTCGAAAAGCCATGATGCCGAATCCAGGATTGAATCCCTGACCTTAACTGAACTTTTCATATACGCCGCTTGTTTTTCGGTCATTTTCGACCAATCCGGTTTTTTAGTACAAAATATGTGCCGTGAATTATGGTTATGCCTGACCGGCATACCAAATGCATATACCAAAAAGCCCCGCCGAAGCGAGGCTGAAACGAAAAGAGGCCATCATTTCTGATGACCTCTGTGGAGCGGAAAACGAGACTCGAACTCGCGACCCCAACCTTGGCAAGGTTGTGCTCTACCAACTGAGCTATTTCCGCAATTTGTGTAGAAGAACTTTCCCTTTCTTTTCAATTGGGATTGCAAAGATATGGATTATTTCTTTATCTCCAAAATTTTTTCATCGACAAAGGCACAAACAAAGGTATAATCATGACAGATTGAGATTATCTACAATTATTTTATTAAAGAATCCTTATATTTGCACCTCATTAAAACAATTAATACCATGAAAAAATTTATTTATGCATTATAAGAGGATAAGAACATATCATAATAAAACAGGCGAGGGCAACCAAAAGGAAGAATTCCATTCCGGGTTACCCTCGCCGTTTATTATTTATCAGTGCCTGCTGTATCAGAGCACCGACTCAAACTCCTTGAGGAAGCGCATGTCGTTCTCAAAATAGTTGCGCAGGTCCTTGACCTGCCATTTGAGCATCGCGATACGTTCTACTCCCATACCGAATGCGAAGCCGCTGTATTTGGTGCTGTCAATTCCAGAAGCCTCGAGGACATTCGGATCGACCATGCCGCACCCGAGAATCTCGAGCCAGCCTGTCCCCTTGCAGATGTTGCAGCCCTTGCCGTGACATATGTTGCAGCTGACATCGACTTCAGCAGACGGCTCTGTGAACGGGAAATATGACGGCCTCATCCGTATCTGGGTCTCGGGGCCGAACATTTCGCGGGCAAAGAGCAATATCGCCTGCTTCATGTCAGCAAATGTGACGTTTTCATCGATATAGAGCCCCTCTACCTGATGGAAGATACAGTGGGCCCTGGCTGAAATGGCCTCATTCCTGAACACACGGCCCGGACAGACAATACGGATAGGCAGGGGAAGTGTCTCCATCGCCCTTACCTGGACGGAAGAAGTGTGTGTCCTCAACAATACGGGATTGTGTCCCGATGTGACAAAGAACGTATCCTGCATGTCCCGGGCAGGGTGCTCCGGAGGAAAGTTCAAAGCCTCGAACACATGCCAGTCATCCTCTATCTCAGGACCTTCGGCAACATTATATCCGAACTTCCGGAAAATCTCAATGATCTCCTCCCTGACAATCGATACGGGATGACGGGAACCGAGCAGGAAAGGCTCTCCCGGCATAGTCAGGTCAAACGATGCCGATGCAGATGACCCGTTCTCCTCTGCAGCATGCTTAAGCGACTCTATCTTTTCCGCAGCCGCATTCTTCAGCTGGTTGAGCTTCTGTCCGTATTCCCTCTTGAGCTCCGGAGCGACTGTCCTGAACTCCTCAAAGAGCCTTGTAACCTCTCCCTTCTTCCCGAGAAGCCTGACCCTTGCCTCTTCTATCTCCTTGTCTGTCTTGCATGCGAGAGATGCTATCTCCGCAAGCAGCGCCTCTATCTTTTCTTTCATATAACCTCCGTCAAAAACGACATTCCGTATAAATCAAACCCATTGCAGATTCAGGCAGCTATTCCTCGGCCGGATAGCCGACTGCTATGACGCACAGAATCCTCATCCCGTCCTTTACACCGAGCAGCTCGCGAAGATAGGTCTCGGCATCCCCGAGAGAACTGTCCGATTTGCTGCGCGGTCTGCCATTGACATGCACCCAGCAGCTTCCGAGTCCGGTCGCAGTAGCGGCAAGCTGGATAAATGTCGCGGAAATCGCACAATTGTCCACCCAAAGGTCGGTCTTGGACTCATCGCCCATCACTACAATTGCAGCCGGGGCATCCTTGACAAATGATGAGCCCATGTCCCGCATCTCCGATATGGCAGCGATGGTATCCTTGTCTTCGATTACCATAAATGCACTGCTCCTGCAATTCCTTGACGATGGGGCTGTCAATGCCGCATTAATCAAAGTATCTAACTGTTCCCTTTCTACGGGTCTGTCAGCATATTTCCTGACACTGTGCCTGTGCGCTATTACCTCAAAGAAATCCATGGCTGTTTCACTATTATAATCCGGGAACGTATCAGCGGTTTCTCAGCTTCTCCAGAGCCGCCTCGGCCTTGGCCTTACGCTTTTCCCTTGCCTTCTGCTGCTTCGCCGCCCCGTTCTTGAGATAAGTATTCCACTGTTCTTCAGTAAAGATTCTCCTGTATGACTTGTCTATGGCTTCCATCCATTTGTCCTGGACAGAGATATACATTGAAGAATTCGAGACCTTCGCGGACTGTAGCTTCATGATCTCTTCCTGCATGGCCTGATAGTCATGCTTAAGCGTGGAATCGACATAGAAGAGCTGTCCCCCGTCAAGGTCGAGAAGATGCTGCAGCCTGTCGGCCTCAGTCTCGGCAATCTCAAGCAGGTCCGGCATTTCCTGTTCCTGAGCCGCGGCAGGCAATGCAGCCGGGACCAGAAACATCACTGCAAGAAGACAATATGCAAATCTTACCATAATGAATGACAATAACATGTCGGCAACTATCAACGACCGACGTCAACCTGCAAATTTACCAATAAAATACAAAAGAACAAACAGGCGGGATCAAAGTCCGAGTTCCTCCAGAATCCGGTCCATTCCGGCATAGCGGTCAAGAACCCACAGCACATACCGGATATCGACACAGACGCATTTGTTATAACCTGAAGAATACCATGAATCGCTGGCCAGGGACTCCTTGTTGCCGTCAAATGCAAGGCCGATAAGCCGGCCGTCCGCATCCAGTACCGGACTTCCGGAATTACCTCCGGTAATGTCATTGTCCGTGAGGAAATCCACATACATCGGCAAGCTCCCCGGGTCATGACCTGCCGGCAGAGCGGCCCCTGTCCCGGAAAAATCCTCCCTTGAAAACCATTTTCCCCAGCCGGCTTCTTCCAGAAGAGACTTCTGCCTGGCGTCAAGCCGGTATTCATAGATATCAGGATTGTATTTCTCCAGGATTCCGTCTGTAGTCGACCTCCATGAACAGACTATGCCGTCATACGGCTCAAGCGGACCGACCGTACCATATGTGATGCGCATGGTTGAATTGGCGTCCGGATACTGGGCAATCCCCCTGTCGAGTCTCATGCCATACAGGGCTCTTTGATATTCCCCGTCAAGGGATGCTATCGTCGGCTTTCCTTCGATATCGGCAGATATCCTGTTGAGGTCTGCTATCCTTACATCCTGCATGAAACGGTAGAACGGGTCAGCAAGATACTCATCCACCGTGTGCCGCTCCGACATAAATGCATTCAGCCTGGATGTATCTGTCAGGAAACTGCAGTCCCATACTTCAGAACACAAGGCATCGAAGCCTTGGCCGGACCGGATATGCCGTGAAAAAAGACTTCTCTGATATGCTCCCCACAAAGAGCTGTCGACATCAGTATAATACTTTTCCATCGCATACCTGAACAGCGCCCGCTCCAGATGCATATCCAGGCCCTCATAATCCCTTTCAAGGAGTCTGGCCACCGAAGGGAAGTCTTTCCCTGCAAAAAGATATGTCATGCAGCATTCCGTCTCAGCATCGGACGGAGGAAGCGAATCGATGGCCCTGTGCGGGACAATACCTCGGCTTTTAAGCACTTCATTCTTAAGCATGTTAAGCCTGTAGCAGGTCCTGGCAAGCCGAGTCCCTCTGACTATGGTCTCCCTGTAGACAGCTATGTTCCGTTCAATTCCGGCCGTTACGGCATATTTATGCTCCAGCGTCTCCAGAAGACCGCCCCATTCTGAAGACCTGAGGGCCGAGCTGTCAATCCAGGACTGCATGTCACGTTCGATTGCAGCTTTACGGGCCGGCACATGGAACCGTCTGTAACATTGCCGTTCCCCCTCATTAAGTTCCTGCACATTACTCAGGGAAAAATAATAGTCGGAATATCCGAGCCGCACATCGGGAGAGGATTCCATATGCGCCCGGATAATATCCATCTGTCTGCCACGTATCTCATTCGTCACAGGCAATGTGACATCAATCGCATGCTGCACCTTGTATGAAGAGCTGTACCTGTCCGTAGAGCCCGGATATCCGATGACCATTGTAAAATCCCCGGGACGGTATCCATCCAGAGATATGTCCAGCACGGCATCCGGCACCATCGGGACATTGTCTTCGGAATATCCTGCCGGAGACCCGTCCGGTGCAGTGTACACACGGTACATGGCAAAATCACACTTGTGCTGCGGCCATTCCCAGTTGTCGGTATCGCCCCCGAAAGCCGCAATACTTACCGGAGGAGCCGCCACAAGACGGACATCGGAATATACCTTATAGAGGGCAAGATAGTATTTCGACCCGCCCCACATTGAAGACAGCGATGCTTCAAGGCCGGTAGATTCTCGGTATCTGCGCTCTATCTCCCACGACAGTTTCCGGAATCCCGGCTGACGGCCGGCAGCCCGAGCCTCTGAAACCATCGCCGACACTTCTTCCGTCACGTCGAGCACCTTTTTCAGGAACCACGCCTTTTTTCCGGGCACGTGACGCTCCTCGGACGATTTCATTGCCCAGAATCCCTCCTCCAGAAAATTCCTGTCAGGCGTGCTCATCGCATGGATGTCGGAATAGGCGCAATGGTGGTTGGTAATAAGAAGGCCCTGATGCGAGATAATACTTCCGGTACATGCAAAATCAAGGGAGACGACCGCATCTGCCAATGTAGCCCCCTCGGCATCGGCATTGTAGATCTCCCCTGAGGAAAGACGCAGCCCGCGCTCCTGCATCTTCTTTTCAAGAGCCTCGCTGATTGCATTTACCATCCACATCCCTTCATCTGCGCGGGAGACGATACTGCACAGGAAGAGAAATGCAAGGACAGGAAAAATTCTCATTACTCAATCACTTCCAGGACTTTCCCATGCTCACGGGCCACAGACTCCTTCCATTTTTCCGTATAGCCCGGATTGGTAATGTCCCCAGGTATGCCGTCATCATATCCGTTGGTAATGAACGACCCGTCAGGATTCTGTCCCTTCACGTTGCCGTCCATGTATTTCAGGAGAAGGAAAATCTCCAGTTCGGTCCAGTCCCTGAATATCTGCTGGGCAGTATTCACGGAATAGCCGGTAAGAATTTCCCTTGTCCGGGCAAACCTGTCAGGCACTGCCTGCTGACTGTCATTCCTGCGTATCTGTCTTGCAGGAGCCGCAGACTCCTCTTCATATACGGCCAAGGCCTGCCTGTCAATCTCCGGGACTGCCGCAAGCTGGGCATTCTCAAAGGCATCAATCTTCTCCCGCACTGTCGGGGCCATGACATTGTACATCCTGTAGCATGCATTGGCGACACGGTTGCATATCCAGAATGCCGAGGTGGAGGAGTATTCGAGCATACTGCCGTTCCCTTCCCTGAAACATTCAGGGACTTCGGTCACACTGGTGTATATCGGTGTCAGATATGATGTGGCAGCATCGTCTGTCCCGAACCAGAGCACGCCTCCTATCATGTCCGGAAGCCACCCTCTGGACTGTCCGACGAACCAGAATCCGGTCTGCTGCGTAGCGATAGCCCTTTCATTTACATATGTCTTGCCGTCATACTCGAACTCCATAGGCCTCCATCTGTACGGAAGGGCATTTCCCCCTGCCCCTATATCCTGAGTCATGTCCATCGGAGTGCCTTCGAAGTGGTCGCGCATCACATCCGCCACATCCTTGACAGATATTTTCCCTGACGGCTTGACAAAAAGCGGGAATCTCCGCGTCTTGTCATATCCCATCGCATAATCGATGAATTCATAGGCATCATGTTCTATCACATTGCCGTATTCGTCCTCATAGGCGAACCTTCCGTCACACAATATATTGAAGGCAGACCACGCCCTGGCCTCGCATCCGCGCATTCCCCCGAAATTCAGAGGGTTGTATGCATCACAGAAGCTGAACTCCTCGTCAGGGCCGTCATAATAGCCCATTTCCCTGGCAAACGATATGACATCAGGGGCATACATGCAGTTCTCCGGGTCATCAAGAGGGAAAGTGCTGATACGGGACTGGTTGGCATGTGCGCATATGTACCCGTCAGGGACCCTTCTGGCCACCCAGACAATCCCCTTGTTGACATTCCTGCCTTTCTCCATCTTCAGCCCCTTGCCTATGAGGTCCATTACCCACACTTCATCCTTGTCCGCTATCGAGAACGACTCGCCGCTGGAATAATATCCGTATGTGTCCGCAAGGTCTACGATGACTTCAATCGCCTCCCTTGCCGTCCTTGCCCTCTGGAGAGCGATATATATAAGAGAGCCATAGTCCATTATGCCGGTGCTGTCGAAAAGCTCCGGACGCCCTCCATATGTAGTCTCGGCTATTATGAGCTGATGCTCATTCATATTGCCCACGGTCTGGTACGTATGGCGCACCTGGGGGATTTCCCCGAGATATTTTCCCGTATCCCACTCATAGACCTTAAGCATCTCGCCTTTTGCCCAGTCAGCCGCCGGACGGAAGTAGAGCTCCCCGTAAAGCTGGTGCGAATCTGCCGCGTATGAGACCATACATGAGCCGTCTGCACTTGCGCCTTTGGTAACCAGTACGTTTGTGCAGGCTTCCGACCGGGCCGGAGATACCAGCAGCATGCCAGCAGACAAGGCTGAGAGTGCAAAAAAAGATTTCAATTCCATTGCCATATGATATTTTGATTTATTTTCCTGTCACGTCCTGACATACAATGCCGTCAGGAAACCGCAAATCTATGAAAAAATTTCTCCGGCTGCAACCTGAACTTCCCCCGGCACCGGTCCGGATACCCATTTGTTGGTATTGCCTCCGCCAATTTCATAATATTTAACGATAGGACGGCCTTAAATCAGCAAGTACCTTTGCAATCTGGTCTTGAACAGACCCCGGAACAAGGATCTTCAGGAATGAAAAACCGCTTGCTGAATACAATCTTCTTTTCTCTTGTATCGTTTGCCGTTGCCGTCCTTACGGCAGCAGCTCCGGCGCATGTCGACGTCTCAGGCCGCGTAACGGACTCAGAGACAGGGGAACCTGTCGCAGGAGCAGTCATATCGGCTGCGGGGACCGGAATCTGGGCCGTATGCGGGGATGACGGGACATTTTCCATTACCGGGCTTCCGGCAGGCAGGCACACATTCGAGATTTCCTGCCTGGGCTATGTCACAAAATCCCTTGAAGCCGAAGTCTCTGCCGGTATGGGCAGCCTGACGATAGCTCTTGACGAGAATACCCTTGCACTCGAAGAAGTGGTAGTGACCGCCGAACGGGACAAGGAGGACATGAACACCACAATGACTTTCAACAGCAATGCCCTCGAACATCTCCAGATGTCCGATGTAACCGACATTGCCGCACTGCTGCCGGGAGGAAAGACCGTCAATCCGGACCTGACTTCCGAAAATACAATCTCGGTACGTGACGGAGGGTCAGCGGCAGGGAATGCGGCTTTCGGGACAGCGATAGAAATAGACGGTGTCCGGCTCGGGAACAACGCCTCCTTCGGGACAATGACCGGTGTAGGGACAAGGAATATCCAGGTGGACAACATAGAGTCGATAGAAGTCATTGCCGGAGTCCCTTCCGCAGAATACGGAGACCTCAACGGCGGGATGGTGCGGATAAACACCCGGAAAGGGCGTACTCCGGTAAATGTGACATTTGCCGTGAACCCGAAGACATACTCAGTCTCTGCATCAAAGGGCATAGATCTGCAGGACGGCAACGGGGTACTGAACGTGAGCGGAGAATGGACAAGGGCCACAAGCCAGCTCATGTCCCCGTATACTTCATACACAAGACGCAGCATCTCTCTTGTATACAGCAATACATTCGCCGGGGCGCTGAGGTTTGAGGCCGGTCTATCAGGGAATATCGGAGGGATGGACTCGAAAGACGACCCGGATGCCTTTACAGGGGAATATACAAAGGTCAGGGACAATGTATTCAGGGCCAACACATCCCTCGTATGGCTTCTCAACCGCAGCTGGATTACAAATCTGTCATTCGACGCCTCCGTATATTTCAATGACAATCTCTCCCACGAGCATCTCTTTACATCCTCGGCCTCGATGCAGCCTGCAGTGCATTCCGAGACCCAGGGATATTTCCTTGCCGACAGGCTCCCGCTGTCATATTTCTCGGACAGGATGACAGATTCAAAGGAACTCGACTATGCCGCATCCGTCAAGTATGACTGGCACAGGAAGGCCGGTCCCGTCAACTCGCACCTGAAAGCCGGTATCCAGTGGAAGGCGACAGGGAATGTCGGGAAAGGGGAATACCACCTGAATCCGGCGCTTGCCGAAAACGGATACAGGCCAAGACCATACAGCGACTATCCCTACATGCACAATCTTTCTGCATATATTGAGGAGGAAATATCGGTACCGGTCGGACGAACGGAACTGAAGGTATCGGCAGGGCTCAGGATGGAGAATCTTTTCGTCAGGAATTCAGCATACAGGCATACAGGCAGCCTGTCTCCAAGATTCAACGCCAGATGGCAGCTCACAAAAAGCCTTGCCATACGCGGAGGATGGGGTATAAGCGAAAAGCTCCCGTCATACTACGTCCTTTACCCTGAACAGCTGTACAGGGACGTACAGACATTCGGATTCACTCATGGAGACCAGACTTCCTATGTCTACTATACCATGCCATACACGCTTCTGTACAACAGCAATCTTACATGGCAGCGCAGCAGGAACTCGGAATTCGGCATCGACCTGTCCTTGGACAACGGATTTGCAATCTCCCTGGTCGGCTACTACGACAAGACTGTCGCGCCCTATAAGTACTCCAACAGCTATTCCCCTTTCTCCTACAATTACATGACTGTACCGGAAGGATTCACGATGCCGGACAATCCCCAGATACATGTGGACAACCAGACAGGGATGGTCTATGTCAGAGGCTCGGACAATGAATTCATGACGCCGATGGAAGTCAAGGTTACAGACCGTACATTTGTCAATTCGAGATATGCCGACAACGGAGCGGATATCCACAGGGCAGGAGCGGAACTGATAATGGATTTCCCTGAAATCAGGGCAGTGCGCACAAGATTCCGCCTTGACGCCAACTATGCCTGGACAAGCTATATTGACAATTCCCTGTACTGGTACTATCAGAACGGCTGGTCACATACATCTCTCCCGGACAGGTCGTACCAGTATGTCGGCATCTATGCCACAGGAAGCGGGGCGGATGTCTGGAACGGGAAGCGGACACATTCTCTCGATGCGAACATCACTGCCATAACGCATATCCCGCAGGCGCGCATCATAATCACATGCAGGCTGGAAATGTCACTGCTCAAACGCTCCCGCAACCTCTCCGAATACAACGGGAAGGAATACGCATTCAATGTCAGCGAAGGGAGCACATCTGCTGCAGGAGGAAGCATATACGACGGCAACAGCTACACGGCAGTACTCCCGGTGGCATATATGGACCTCAACGGGGCTATCCGGAAGTTCACGCCTGAAGATGCCGCAAAGCCGGAATTCGCAAATCTCATCCTGAGGTCAGGAAATGCATACACGTTTGCCCGGGACGGATACGGACCGTACTTCTCGGCAAACATCAGTATAACGAAAGAAATCGGGGACCATGTCTCCCTCTCCTTCTTTGCTAACAACTTCACGAATTCAAGAAAGGAAGTAATTTCCATGGCAACCGGGACCGGGGCAATCTTTACCCCCGCCTTCTATTACGGACTTACATGCAGACTGGAATTTTAAACATGGACATCAATAGAATATCAAGGACTCTTGCAGGCTGGGCAATGACCGCTGTCCTGACAATGACAGGGACGTCAGGATGCGTATCCCTTGAGAATGCCGACCCGTATTCGGCCACTATGAATACCCTGACCGTCAATATCATATATCCCGAAGACTTCCAGGAATACCGCAGGGCGGGAGTCAGGGTCGGCATCGAGGATATCAACAGCGGGAATTCCTATTCCACCGACACGGATGAAAACGGGACAGCGTCCATGCGTCTTTCCAGCGGGCTTTACAGGGTAACGGTCAGCGACAGGACGGATGAACATGTCTTCAACGGAAGCGCGGACAAGGTCAACCTGACCAGCCGGGACATGACGCTCTCCATCAGCCTGGCGGAATCCAGATCCGGAGCCATCGTAATAAAGGAAATCTATAACGGAGGCTGTCCGGCCTACCCGCTTGAAGGGACTTACCAGTCTGACAAATACGTCATCCTGCACAACAACAGCAATGAAATCCAGTATCTGGACGGCCTGTGCTTCGGGACACTCGACCCGTATAACTCCCAGGGGACAAACGTATGGGTAACCGAAGACCCGCAGACAGGGGCAAGCATATATCCGGATTTCGTCCCGATAGCGCAGGTAATCTGGCAATTCGGCGGAGACGGCACTACGTTCCCCCTGCAGCCCGGAGAGGATGCGGTCATAGCATGCTGCGGTGCGATAGACCATACCGTCCAGTATCCAATGTCCGTCAACCTGAACAGGCCGGGATACTTTGTCTGCTACAATAACGTATACTTCCCCAACACCACATACCACCCTGCCCCCGGAAACAACATCGACAGGGAGCATTATCTGGATGTGGTTGTCAAGACCGGACAGGCAAATGCCTTCACGTTTTCCGTATTCTCTCCTGCAGTGGTAATTTTCAAGGCAAAGGATATTTCAATCCAGGAACATGTGGGCTTGCCGGATGTCATCATGCAGAAACCGGGAAGTACGACAGACAGGATTGTCAAGATACCAGTCGGGTGGATAATGGACGGAGTGGACGTCTTCTTCGGCGGTTCATCCAGCAACAGCAAGCGTCTCAGCCCGGCAATAGATGCCGGATACGTTACCTTGTCCGGGAACTATCTCGGGCATACCCTGCACCGGAAGACGGATGAGGCCCTGACCGCCGCATTCGGATACGAAGTGCTGACAGACACCAACAATTCCATGAACGACTTTTATGAAAGGGAAATACAGTCACTCCACGAATAGCTTCCTCGCCTGCCTAGCCGCGATTGCCGTGCTTGCCGGAATCCTGCCTTCTGCGCAGGCTGCCGCACAGCCGCACGGGAATTCCCTGCAGGAGAGCGGATATGCGGGTACGGACCTGCTGGACAGGGGCCCGTTCAACCGCGTGGAAAGAAGTAATTTCTGGACCGGAGGCTGGAACATCAATGGATTGAGGACGGATTCCGTCACGGTCTCCTATGCGGAAATACACGGGAACTTCACTTCGGGGGATTTCCGGGACACTTATCAGGCTCGCTCGTCATGGTCGGCAGGGGCGGAAGCGCACACAATAACTCATCTGAGAAAATTCTCGATGTCGGGATCTTTTTCATTCGACAATTTCTCAGGGAAAGAGATGTGCGGACAGATGTCGGCCCGCCCAGGCTACTATCCATTCGACGTACTGGAATTTACTCCGGGACCCAAGATCATGCAGACCTATGCATTCTCCGGCGGCATCACGGCAGACATCGCCCCTCACTGGAGAATAGGAGGCATGATCAGCTATACCGGGGCCAATTATACCAAGCGCAAGGACCTCAGGCATTCCAACTACCTGCTGGACATGACAGTGTCCCCGTCAGTGCTGTACCATTCGGGGGACTTCTCCATGGGGCTGTCGTATATTTTCGGAAAGAACTCCGAAACAATCAATGCCGATGAACTCGGGATATCCTCTGCATCCTACTATGCTTTCCTTGACAAGGGACTGATGTTCGGGGCCTATGAGACATGGGAAGGAAGCGGAATACACCTGTCTGAATCGGGCGTAAACGGATTCCCGGCACGGGAACTTCGGCACGGGGTGGCAATCCAGGCCGGATGGAGGAATTTCTATGGAGAAGCATCCTATATTTTCGGCTCCGGCTCAGCAGGGGAAAAACAGTCGATATGGTTTGTCTTTCCTTCGCACTCTGCAAGACTCACTGCCGGCTATTCGTTCGGGAAAAAGGAATCAAGGCATCTTGTCAGGCTTGCCGTTTCCTGGAAAGGGCTGGAGAACCATGAGAATGTAATCGGACAGGAGACCGTGAACGGCGTAACAATCACAAAGGTCTACGGCTCGAACCTGATATTCGAGAGGTCCGTCGTGAATATCAGCCCTTCGTATGAATGGCTCTCGGGAAAGGCTTCGATAAAGGCAGGAGCAGACATCAGGTGGCAGGCCAGGCTCTCGTCCCAGATGTATCCGTATCTCTTTTCAAGAGACGATATGGTCAACAGGGTATATGCCTCAGGAAGTGTCAGCCTGAAGATGTTCGACCTTAAGGCCGGACTGGCATTCAGCTACGGGAATTCCCTGGAGAAAGACAGGGTCGTTGACGACGGTATCCAGACAGGGGAGCTGCCGTACCGTCTGGAGGACCTTTATGAAATGCAGAATGAATACATGACAGCACCGAGGCTTGAGTCCGCGCTCGGTCTCAGATACAACTTCCTGAAAGGGCTTTATGCGGAAATATCCGGCGGATACGCAAGAGGATTCAATATTGCCGTCCTTGACGGCAAGGACAGGTGGTCAGGAAACATTCGGCTCGGATATACATTCTGACTGCCACCGATGAAATGAAATTTATTATATTAAATTTTAGGTATATGAAAAAATCTATTGCAGCCTTTCTTTCCTTGGCGGCCATGATTGCCTGCCAGAAGACTGAAAATCCTGGACTACAGGATTACAGTACCGTAAAAATCGCTCCTGTGATTACAAAGGTCACGGATGTCAACTTCGAGGAAGGAGACATGATAGGTCTCACAATCATGCGCGGGGACGCGGCATATGCCGAGAATGAGCCTCTGACTTTCTCTGACGGGGTATTTTCCGGCAATCTCCTGTGGTATGCCGAAGCCGCCGAGACATCCGACATTACGGCCTATTATCCGTACAGCGCCGACGGTATGCCTGCGACATTTTCAGTTGCCGCAGACCAGACAGGAAGCGGCTATCAGGCTTCTGACCTTATTGCCGGCACAAAACCGGATGTGACTCCTTCCGCAACTGCCGTCACGGTCAATTTCAGGCATCTTCTTACAAAGATTCTGCTGAACATAACCAATGATTCTGGCTCTGAAATCACTGCAGTAAAACTTTCCGGCTCGAAACTTACTGCAGATGTCAATCTCGACGCCCTTACCGTATCTGTCAGTGACGCTGCCGAAGCTGAAGACATCACTGCCCAGGCTGTATCTGCCGGCAGCCAGTACCGCGCGATTGTCATCCCGCAGACAGTGGCATTCAGGCTTTCCGTCACTACTGCAGACGGCAAGACACTCGGACAGGACCTGGCATCTACAGAACTGAAATCCGGCGGACAATATGCCATGACAGCAAGAATCACTCAGGAAGGACTGAAAGTGACAGTGGCCGGAGAAATAGACAACTGGACCGATGAAGGGGAAATAGGTCCTGATGTGCCTTCGGAAGAAGTGACATTCGAGGAGTTCGACGGATACTTCATCTATGACGGAGAAAGGTACAATACCGTAACTCTCGCAAACGGCTCAGTATGGATGGCAGAGCCTATGCGCTATATCCCTGAAGGCTACACACCTTCGTCAGACCCGACAGCCGACAGCCACATATGGTATCCGTACATGCTTGAAAATGACGGGGAAGCCACTTCCATCAATGCAAGCCGCGCCGTAGCGCTTACCGATGAAGAGTCCATAAAGGAAAAAGGATATCTGTATGACTGGGCCATTGCATTAGGCACAGATGAAATAACTCCTGAAAATGCCGTGACGTTCGAAGGGGCACAGGGAATCTGCCCTCCGGGATGGCACATCCCGACAAGAGCGGACTTCTTCAATCTATGCGGACTGTCCAATGCCGCCCAGGGCGAGACCGGGAACCAGATAAATGAAGAAGCCCTTTTCTATGACAGCACCTATGGAGGAGGAAAATGGACTTCATATGATGAGGCCGGATGGAATTATGTCCTCACAGGAGCAAGGATGAAATCATCTTATACAGGTACTGCGAAATACCAGCTCACACAGCTGTATTCCGGTAACACCTCACTTGAAGATATGTATGGCCAATCAGGGTTGACATACATAATGTCATCAACTTTCTATAAGTCCGGAACCAGCAACCTGCAGTTCTTCGCACAAATGACAACATTCTCAAAGACTTATCCGGAGGGACGCATCAATGTGTCATTTGCCCACTATGAATCCGGAGTCCAGCTCCGCTGCGTGAAAGATGCCGAATAGCCATATCTGTGGCGCATAAACAAGAAATCCGGAGACGCATTCCATGAATGTATCTCCGGATTTCCATTATTCCACGGCACGGAGCCAATGAGGGACACCATAAAGGCATCACTTTCTGTCACTGACTGTTATCTGCCCGTCCTTGACGTCAATCTCGATGACCGAATCCCTGTGGACACGCCCGTCCAGTATCTCCTTTGCAAGGATATTGACAAGCTCACGCTGCATAAGCCTCTTGATAGGCCTTGCCCCGTATGCCGGCTCGTAGCCCTTGGTACTCATATAGTCTACGAACCCGTCGGTAAACGTGATGGTCACGCCGTTCTGAGAGAGCTTCTTCTTCAGGTCATCCATCTGCAGGTGCAGGATGTCGCGGATATCCTTCTGTGAAAGCGGCTCGAACATTATGATTTCATCAATCCTGTTGAGGAATTCCGGACGCACCGTCTTCTTCAGGATATCTATGACATCTTTCTTGCACTCGAGCAACATTTCTTCCCTCTTCTCCCTCGCGGCCTTTTCTGCAGAAGGATCCGCGTCTTTAAGCCCGACTGCCGGCAGCCTGTCCATATAGCTCTGGATGATTTCCGCACCGACATTCGAAGTCATTATCAGGATAGTGTTCTTGAAATCGACCGTACGGCCCTTGTTATCTGTCAGACGGCCGTCATCCAGCACCTGCAGCAGGATATTGAACACGTCGGGATGTGCTTTCTCTATCTCGTCCAGAAGGATGACCGAATAAGGCTTGCGCCTTACTGCCTCTGTCAGCTGACCGCCTTCATCATATCCGACATATCCCGGAGGCGCACCTACAAGACGGCTTACGGAATGACGCTCCTGATATTCGCTCATGTCGATACGGGTAATCATGTTTTCATCATTGAACAGGAACTCGGCCAGAGCCTTTGCAAGCTCGGTCTTTCCGACACCGGTAGTACCCATGAACAGGAATGAACCTATCGGCCGTTTCTCGTTCTGCAGTCCGGCACGGCTTCTGCGCACGGCATCCGACACGGCGGCAATCGCCTGGTCCTGCCCGACTACCCTCTTATGGAGCTCATCCTCCATGCGGAGCAGCTTCTCCCGCTCGCTTTCCAGCATCCTCTTTACAGGTATGCCTGTCCATTTAGCCACGACCTCCGCGATATCCTCCGGAGTGACAGCCTCTGTAATGATAGGGTCCTTGATGGACGCCTGCCTCGCAGTAAGCTCGTCTATCTTCTTCTTGGTATCGGCCATCTTGCCGTAGCGTATCTCGGCTACCTTGCCGTAATCCCCTGCCCTCTCGGCATTCTGTGCCTCTATCTTATAATCCTCCATCTTCTGCCGGGCTTCCTGAAGATTGGAAAGTATGCCTTTCTCCTCCTCCCATTTCTTCATCAGCACTTCTTTCCGGCTGTTAAGCTCCGCAAGGTCTTCCTTTATCTTGTCCATCTTCATGGACACGCCCTCGCGCTTGATGGCCTCCTTCTCTATTTCAAGCTGACGTATCTTGCTGTTGAGGTCATCTATCGGCTCAGGTACGGAGTTCATTTCCAGACGAAGCCGGGATGCAGCCTCATCGACCAGGTCAATGGCCTTGTCCGGCAGGAACCTGTTGGTAATATACCTGTGGGAAAGCTCCACCGCCGCAATCAGGGCATCATCCTCGATACGCACCTTATGATGGTTCTCATACCTTTCTTTCAGTCCCCTCAGGATGGAAATGGACTCTGCCGGAGTCGGCTCGTCCACCATGACCATCTGGAACCTTCTTTCCAGGGCCTTGTCAGTCTCGAAATATTTCTGGTACTCGTCAAGTGTGGTCGAACCGATTGTCCTCAGCTCGCCCCTTGCCAACGCAGGTTTAAGAATGTTCGAAGCATCCATTGCTCCTGAAGTCCGTCCGGCACCGACAAGTGTATGTATCTCATCTATGAACAGGATGATTTTCCCGTCGCTGTCAACCACTTCCTTGACTACGCCCTTGAGCCTCTCCTCGAATTCGCCCTGATACTTTGCTCCGGCAATCAGTGCACCGAGATCAAGGGAATAGATTTTCTTGTCCTTAAGGTTTTCCGGCACCTGCCCGTCAACAATCTTCTGGGCTATGCCTTCAGAGATGGCCGTCTTGCCGACACCCGGCTCTCCGACCAGTATAGGATTGTTCTTGGTCCTTCTGCTCAATATCTGGAGGACCCTCCTTATTTCCTCGTCCCTGCCTATGACAGGATCGAGCTTGCCCTGAGCCGCCTTCTCGTTCAGGTTAACGGCAAATCTGCCCAGGTTTTCAAGTTTATTGTTATTGCTGTTCTCCATAATGCATCTCCTTTTCACGCTCTTCCGGGCATTCGGGATGCAGCCTTTCCAGGATTCATTCCCGCGGCATCTGAAGTATCTGTCCGGAGTCCCGGGCCCCGGAACATCCCCAATCAGAAATAGCCGTCTGCTCGAAAGAACAAACGGCTATAGTCAAATTATATTCCACTTGTCCGGAACTGACATTTTGTCATGATTCCGGCCGGGACAATATCACTGCCCTGGATACGGCAGAGACAGCAAATGGTCCTATTCTGCTTCCGTTGCCGGGGCCTCCTGTGCCGGATCAGCCTGCTGTACAGGAACTGACGGGAACTCCGGAGCCTGCTCTGTCGCAACGTTCTCTATCTTTTCAGTGACATCTATCTCGCTTCTTCCGGACCCGCCCGTAGCGAATGTCGTAACAATAGAAGCAACGAAGATGAAGGCGACAAGCCCCCATGTAACCTTTTCAAGGATATCTGCAGTCTTGCGCACTCCGAAAGTCTGGTTGCCGACAGCAAAATTGCTTGCCAGACCGCCCCCTTTGCTGTTCTGAAGCAGCACCACAATCGTCAGGAGCACGCTTGCGAGAATCACAAATACCGTAAGGATAGTAAATACGATACCCATAGTCTGTTATCTTTTTGTTTGATTTTCCGAATCAAGTTTTTCAATAAGGGCTGCAAAGTAAGCATTTTTTTCCGGATATGCCAAAATTAGTTTGGAATAAATGTCCCTTGCCCGGTCGCAGTAGCCCTGGTCCGCATATATCTGTGCAAGAGTCTCCGTATAGAAGGCAAGGTCCGGTGCGCTTTCAGGGGACTCCCTGTGCTCATTGACGGCATTTGCGGATGAAAAGCCGGAAAACACGACGTCCTCCTCCTTCCTGACGCGGTCATACTGCTCCTGAGTGAAATAATCCCCTCCGGCAACCCGTACCTGCTTGGGCTTGAATTCATTGCTTATACGCTTCAGGATTACGGACAAGGCGGCGTCAGCGCAGTCCTCCTTCCTGGAAGACCTTACAATATCCGCAATTATCCGCCTTGAACCGACATACAATGCGGCATCAGCATACTGCTCATATCCCCAGTCTCCCCCGCCGGCCTTGCTCATACGTTCGCACAGCTCCTTTCTTGCCGCTCCGAACCACGGGTAGAGATTGACGACCCCGGCAAGCTCCTCTATCGAGATTTTCTTCAGATCGATATATCCTTCCATGCCAGAATGTCTACCAGTTAGCTACAGTCGCATTGAATATGTCCTCAATCAGCGTCTCTATGATATCCTCGCACAGCCCCGACTCCACCGCATCCAGTGACTGCATGGAATCATAGTCTGCATATGCCGAGAACGACTTCTCGAAATCATCTTCAGGATATTTCCTGTTGGTAAAATAAATCTTCACGGTAACGGTCAGCCTGTTCTGGGCAGCCACCTCGTCCGCCGTGACCGCAGTCGCACGCACGTCATATCCGGTTATCTCCCCCGAAATCTCCAGGTCGCCGTCCATGTCCACCTGCTCCAGCCTTGTCAGCCTCTGGAACTGGTCCTTCAGGGCCTCCGTAATGTCATTGCTCAGGGAAGGATTTACCCTCAGGGCCTTGTATTCAAAATAATTGATGGTAACAGTATATACGTCCGGCTGGATGGATGTCCCTGAAAACGAATATATGCCGCAGGACTGCAGCAGAGGGGCGGTACATGCGAGCACTACAGCCGCCGCAAACCATGAAAAGAATGTCCTTGACTTCATATCTGTCTTTGTGTTCTTGTCGTATTATGATTCCCCGTCCATGTTCTTGAGCTTCCTGTACAGGGTCCTCTCCGAGATTCCGAGTTCAGCAGCGGCAAGCTTCCTGTTTCCCTTGTATTTTTCGAGGGCCTTCCTGATGAGGCCGGATCCGGCTTTCTGGAGAGAAAGGCTGTCGTCCTCGGCATCCGTTGCCGTCCTTGCCGCACCTTCGTCAAGGTCGATGGTCTTTCCCGACCAGTCCGGCGGCAGCTCCATGCCTTCGGCGTCCTGCCAGTCCGCCTCCTCCTTCTGTCCGTGCGGCTGGACAGGCCCAGAAGCCAGTGACTGGGGAATCTGACGCACATGGGCACTGCCGCCCAGCACAACCTCCTTGAGGTAATCAACTTCCTGTCTCAGCTGATATATCATCCTGATTACAGCCTCCCGCTCTGTCGGGCTGATCTGGTCTCCTGGATTCACGGCCTTGACCGGCAGTGTATTCGGATCATCCTTCGGGATATATCTGGCAAGGATCTCCGCATTTATCTCATACCTTTCTGTCCTGGACGACAGTTTTTCGGATTCAAGGGCAGAGACTGTCTCCGCAACATTCTTAAGCTGCCTGATATTGCCCGGCCATCTGTAGCTTTTCAGCAGGGCGACGGCATCGGGGGTCAGCGAAATCTTGCCCATCCCGTACTTTTCCGAAAAGTCCGATGCAAACTTCCTGAACAGCAGGTGTATGTCATCCTGGCGATCCCTGAGTGCCGGCATCAGTACCGGGACGGCATTAAGCCTGTAATACAGGTCTTCCCTGAACTTTCCCGAAGACACCGCATGCATGAGATTGACATTTGTGGCAGCGACCACCCTCACATCGGTCTTGAGCACCTTGGATGACCCCACCCTTATGAATTCCCCAGACTGCAGCACACGCAGAAGCTTTGCCTGGGACGGCATCGGAAGCTCGCCTATCTCATCAAGGAAGAGAGTGCCTCCGTCAGCCTCCTCAAAATATCCCTTGCGCATCTCCACCGCACCCGTAAAGGAACCTTTTTCATGTCCGAAAAGCTCCGAGTCTATGGTCCCTTCCGGAATGGCCCCGCAATTTATCGCGAAGTATTTCCCGGTCCTTCTCCGGCTGTACTGGTGGATGATTTTCGGTATATTCTCCTTTCCGACTCCGCTTTCTCCGAAGATGAGGACAGTCAGGTCGGTAGGAGCAACGGCAACAGCTATGTCCAGGGCACGGTTGAGTGCGGGATCGTTGCCGATGATATCAAATTTGTTCTTTATGCTTTGCAGTTCCTGAGTCGTCATAATGCACAAAGGTAAGAAAAGGCGCGAAAAATATACAGGTAATGTCAAAAAATTAAAATTATGATTATATTTGCAATGATTACGCCTGCTGCACAAGGGCCGTGAAATACGGATTCCAGGCCGCACAGGGATTCATGAACAAACCATTAATTCTTATATTGAAATGAAAAGAGGAATCAAACTTTTGTCATCTGCCGTTCTCGGGCTTGCTGCCGTTGCGTGCAGCTCTCCTGAAAAGATGGCGGATATGGCAGAGAACGTGTCTGTCAAATGCGATCCTGCCGTTCTCGAAGTGGTAGCCGGGAATATTGATGCTACCGTAACTGTCACATATCCGGCTGACTATTTCCATCCGAAGGCTATCCTGGAGGTCACTCCTGTAATAGTATATGAAGGAGGGGAAGCAGCAATGGAGCCTTTCGTATATCAGGGCGAGAAAGTTACGGACAACTACAAGGTCATCCCTTCAGACGGGTCCACAGTAACAGAGAAAGTACATTTCTCATATGTTCCGGGAATGGAGAAAAGCTACCTCGAACTCCGCGGGGTCGTGAAATACAAGAACAAATCAGTCAATCTTCCTGTGAAGAAGGCCGCTGACGGAGCCAACACCACCTATATGCTCGTCAACAAGGACGGCAAGCTCGACTTCAAGGCCGACAACTACCAGGAGATAATCAAGCAGACTGCAGAAGGACAGATTCTCTACACCATAAACAGCTCGACTGTAAGGAACAGCCAGCTCAAGTCAGAGTCAATCAAGAGCTTCCAGGCTGCCCTCGATGAAATCAAGGGAAATGAGCGCAAAGAGCTCGTAAGCACGGATATCGTTGCATATGCTTCTCCTGACGGAAAGCAGGATCTCAACGCCAAGCTTTCAGACAGGCGTTCAAGCTCAGCCGAGAGGGCCTTCGGAAAGGTTACCAAGGGACATGAGGTAGAGGCTCCGGTAAATGTAAAGAGCATCGGGGAAGACTGGGAAGGCTTCCAGGAACTCGTCTCACAGTCTGATATCGAAGACAAGGATCTCATCATCCGCGTCCTTTCAATGTACAGCGACCCTGATGTCCGCGAGCAGGAGATCAAGAACATGTCAGCAGTGTACAAGGTTCTTGCCAAGGAGATTCTTCCGGAACTCCGCCGCGCAAGATTCATCGCTAATGTAGAGTTTACCAACTACTCCAGCGAGGAGCTTCTCCAGCTTATAGAGGAGAATATCGATGTGCTTGACGAGGAGGCTCTTCTCCGCGCAGCTTCTGTTACAAAGGAGAATGCCGACAAGGAAAGCGTATACAAGAAGGCCATCGAGAAATTCAACAGCGACCGTGCTCAGTACAATCTTGCTGTCGTATACCTCAACGGAAACAAGCTTGATGCAGCGAAATCTGCTCTTGCAAAGGTTCAGGGCAAGGATGCCGACTGGCAGAATGCAATGGGAGTCGTAGCCCTCAGGGAAGGCAACAATGACGAGGCTGTCAAATACTTCAAGGCTGCCGCAAACCAGACTGCCAAGGAGAATCTTGCTGTCATCGATATCCTCAACGGCGATTATGCTGCCGCTGCTGCAAAGCTTGCAGATGCAAAGGGATGCTGCCACAACAAGACCCTCGCATATATTCTCGCAGGACAGCTTGACAAGGCCGCAGCTTCCGCAAAATGCGCAAGCCCGAGCGTTGCATATCTGAAAGCAGTGATAGCTGCCCGCCAGGGAAATGCCGAGGAAGTAAAGGCTAACCTTGAAACTGCAGGCAAGGACAGCAAGCTTGCTGAAAGAGCAGCCAAGGACGTTGAATTCGCACAGTACAGATAGTACTGCAGTAAATGCTGAAGAGAGAGGCTATGTGACACCACATGGCCTCTTTTTTTTGTAAGTTTGCAGACAAATCATACAGCACACCGACACATATGAAAACTTCTTTCCTCTTTTCAGCGACAGCATCCATCCTGGCTTTATGCAGTACCGGCAGCATGTACGGCCAACCATCCGGACAGGAGGAAGCAGGTTACACCCCGACCAGGGAAAACATGGAGTCAAGGGAACAGTTCAGGGATGACCGCCTCGGAATCTTCATCCACTGGGGCGTATATTCCATGCTTGCCACCGGAGAATGGACAATGACAACACGGAATATCGACTACAGGGAATATGCGAAGCTTGCAGGCGGATTCTATCCTGCCGGCTTCAATGCAGAGGAATGGGTGTCGGCCATCAAGGCATCCGGCGCAGGATATATCTGTTTCACGACAAGACACCATGACGGCTTCTCGATGTTCGACAGTGCTGTCACAAGCTATGATATCATGGATGCATCCCCGTTCAGGAGAGACATAGTTGCAGAGCTCGCTGAAGAATGCCATAGACAGGGTATCGATATACACTTCTACTATTCCCTGATAGACTGGGGGCGCGAGGACGCTCCGAGAGGACGGACAGGGCTCGGGACAGGGAGACCTGAAGATACCGTTGACAAGGATGCATACTTCGAATTCATGAAAGCTCAGCTTACGGAGCTGTTGACCGGATATGGTCCTGTACGGGCCATATGGTTCGACGGGCATTGGGACCAGGACCGGAATCCGGATTTCGACTGGAGATATGATGAGCTGTATTCTCTCGTGCACTCGCTGCAGCCGGCATGCCTTGTCGGGAACAATCACCACCTGAATCCGTTCCCGGGCGAAGACATCCAGATTTTTGAAAGAGACCTTCCGGGAGAGAATTCGGCCGGCCTTTCGGGACAGGACGTCAGCCTCGACCTTCCGCTTGAGACATGCCAGACAATGAACGGGATGTGGGGATACAAGATTACGGACCAGGATTACAAGTCAGTCCGGACTCTGATCAGATATCTTGCAGGTGCGGCAGGCAGGGATGCGAATCTGCTTCTGAACATCGGGCCACAGCCAGACGGAAGGATACCGGACCAGGCATTGGACAGGATGGCCGGCATCGGGGAATGGCTAAGCCGGTACGGGCATACCATATACGGGACCAGAGGAGGGGAAATGACACCCCGGGACTGGGGCGTAATGACGCGCAAAGGCAATGTGCGATATGTACATATCATGAACCTTAAGGACAATACGCTTTTCGTCCCCCTTGATTCAGGGAAGGTCATCAAAGCTGTATGTCTCAATGACGGGACAGAGCCCGGCTTCCTGCAGGACAATGACGGAGTGCTGCTGAAGCTCGGCAGGATTCCGACGGAAACAGACATGATTATAGAACTGACCCTTGAAGAAAAGCAGAAAGGCGGTGTGTCATAAATACAAACTGCTGCGCTATTATCGGGATTAGGGCTAAGTCATTTACGAATACGAAAGAGACTGCGCCAAAATTTATCATTTTGAACACAGTCTCTTTCAGCGGTGAGAGGGGGATTCGAACCCCCGGTACGGTAATCCCGTACGGCAGTTTAGCAAACTGCTGGTTTAAGCCACTCACCCATCTCACCAGGATTCTGACTTAATCTTGTCGTCCCGAACCGCACGGAATGCCATGCGGCTATCCGAATCGGGACGACAAAGTTATATCAAAAAGTTCTTATCTCAAAATATTATTTCAAAAGCTCATCGATGAACTGACGCGGGGTCTTTCCGTATATTTTCTTGAAGCACGTACTGAAATATGCCGGCTCGTCAAACCCGACCATGGCAGACACCTCTTTGATCGACCACTTTTTCTCCTTGAAGTATTCAATGGCCCTGTTCATCCTGACAAGCTTGATGAAATCATTCGGAGTATAACCGGTAATCGCATTGAATTTATTGTACAGCAATGTCCTGCTGAGACCGAGCTCCCTGGACAGGTCCGAAATGGAGAAATCCTTCTGGGAGATATTATTCCCGATGATTCCGACGGCCTTCGCCAGAAACCTGCTGTCCATACTGTCATTGTCAACGGGATCCTGATGTCCTATTCCAAGGAATTTATGTCTCATCAGAGCCCGGTTGTGGATGATATTGTCAATCTTCAGCCTGAGATATCCCATGTCAAAAGGCTTCCGGATGTAGTCATCCGCACCTGCGGCAAGACCTTCGGACAGACTTTCCCTGTCATCAGAGACGGTAACGAGAATTATCGGTATATGCGAAGTTTCAAACGACGACTTGATATTCCTGCACAGCTCGAATCCCGTCATCCGGGGCATCATGGCATCGGAAACCACGATATCCGGGGACATCCTCTGAATCATATCCCATGCCTCCGCCCCGTCTGAAGCAACGAGAATCTTATAATGGTGCATCAGGGAAAGCTGCATGTATTTACGCAGTTCCGCATTGTCTTCCGCGAGCAGCACAACAATATTCTTGGGGTCCTGCCCGTCAATAGCATCCATATCGGAAGAAACAGGGATATCGTCTTTATCGAGATTTACCGCACCGGCAAAGGAAGCATTGCCATGCGCAAAGCCGACTGTAAAACATGTCCCTTTACCGACTGTACTCGATACTGATATCTTGCCCTTGAGCATGGACACATACTGCTTCACTATGATCAGGCCGAGCCCGGAGCCGAGCTCCTTGCTGTTGATGGCATTGTCTCCACGATAGAACCGGCTGAACAGCTTCTTCTGATCCTTGTCGGATATCCCGATTCCATTATCCCGGATACTGATTTTCCATGCATCGGGATCGGATACCAGCAACACCTCTATCCTGCCGCCAGACTCCGTATATTTGATTGAATTCGCTATCAGATTTCCAGTATCCTGTCCATCTTTTCCTTGTCGAACCATTCCTCGACAGGGGTTTCCGGCAGCGACAGGGTCAGCAGTATATCCTTGTCGCTTGCCGAACTGCTCCATGACACCACCTTGTCCTCAAGATACCTTCCGACATCATACCGGCGGACGACAAGCTTCTCCTTATGCTCATATACCTTCTGGAAATCAATCAGCTGGAAAAGCATGGCGTTGAGCTTGTCAAGATTGTTGAGTATGAGGTCCATCATGTAATGCATCTTCGGATTGTCAGGAAGGCCTTCCTTAAGATGCCTCAGGGGATTATTGATAAGCATGAGCGGTGTACGGATATCATGGGCCGTGTTGACGAAAAAGCGTATTTTCTCTTCTGTCTGCCGCTTGTCAATCCTGTACCGCACATAGAACACAATACCTGCGATGATACCCAGAAGCAGGATTATCTCCAGGACCCTCGCCCATGGCCTGTTCCACAATGCCGGCATGATCTCTATCGCAATCGACCTTTCATCCTGAATCCTATACCCGTCGCCAAGATATCTCAGGCGGAACACATAGCGGCCTGGTTTAAGATTGGTATATCCGGCAATATACCTGTCTCCGTCATATGTATTCCAGTCCGTCTCAAGCCCTTCGAGAATCCAGGAGAAATGACGGTTCCCATGCCTGTTGAAATCTATTGCAGTAAAGCCTATCGAAAAAGAATGCTGTGAATGGTCCAGCCGGATAATGCCGGTATTGTCAATATGGTCCGTCAGGGGGGAATCCTCGGATGCAGCCGTTACCCGCCTGTTGAACAGGCTGAAATTGTCAAAGTAGATGTCTGCCGGCTGGACCGACCTGTCCACATTTTCAGGAAGAAATGACACGATGCCGTCATATGACCCGAAATAGACAGTCCCGTCAGACCCTCTTGTCCGGGAAAGCTGCCGGAATCCTCCGGAAAAAATCCCGTCATTCCGCAGTGAAAAATTCACAATCTCCCCCGAATCCATTCCAAGACGCCCTATCCCTTTCTCCGAACTGTACCAGATATCCCCGCCATTCAGGACCAGTGAATAGACAATATCCGATGCCAGACCTGTATTCTGAGTATAGCGGACTACCTCATCAGACGAAAGCCGGCATCTGCTGATTCCGTCGCCGTATGTCGCCAGCCACAGGGTGGAATCCCTGCCGATAGCGATGTCGCAGACATACTGGCTGTACAGGTTGTCATTGAACGGACATGGCACAGCCTTCAGGTCATCGACATGGCACATGTACACCCCGTCTTCTGATGCAATCAGCATGGTATTGTCATCATAGCGGACAATATGGTTCGCCTGAGCGACACCGACCCTTGAAAATCTGCCGGTAAGCGGATCAAGGACAGATACCCTGCCTTTCTTGCCACCGGTCCATATCCTGCCGTAAATGTCCTCGGCGATAGTATATACATAGTCTGTACCTATGGTATTCTCTCCCCCATGAATATAATGCTGAAGGATATTGCCATCACGGTCGAGCCGGTAAAGTCCGGAAGAATATGTCCCTGCCCATATATTGCCGTGTGCATCTTCATGAAGAGACAGCACATTCCTTCCATGCAGCATGGTGCGCCATCCGTCCTGTCCGGGCACGCGGACCTTGATGTCATTGTCGGTAGCCACCCAAAGCGAACCGTCTCCGGTCTCGATCAGACAGCATGCCTGGCGGCTCCTGCGATGCCCTCCTCCCATGGAAAGCATGTGGAACGGGCTGCTGTCCTCCTCAATCACATTGACCCCGTCAGAAAAGGTGGCAATCCATATCTCCCCCTCATGCCTGTCCGACGGGTATATCCCATAGACAGCGTCTCCGGCTATCCTGAAAGGCGGATTTGCAGACTTGTTAAAGACAGAGACAATATCATCCTGCTCCCTGTCATATATGCAGAGCCCCATTCCGTCTGTTCCGAGAAGGAGCCGGCCATGGCTGTCCATATTTATTGTCAGGACAGGATGTTCATCAAGAAGTCTGCCTGTCATCTTTTCCAGATTCCCGGAATTCCCGTCAAGCCTGAACAGCCCTTTTCCCGAAGTACCTATCCAAAGCCTGTCCCCATCAAGGAATGCAGTTTCTATCCTGGTCCCCAATTCTTGAATCCGGTCTTGCGGGACAAGGAATTCTGTCCTTGACGTATTCATGTCCATACAGACTATACGGTCTACGGCCACAATTATCATTTCGCTGTCATTCCTGTCTATCAGCTTCCTTATATCCGCACCCCGGGCTTTCTCATTATCGGCATGGACAAATTTCCCCTCAGTATCGAAATACCCGAAAAGGGCCTTTCCAGCCACCCAGAGCCTCCCGTATCTGTCAAAGTGGACCGTCCCTATCCAGTGTTCAAGGTCCGCGTACAGTTCAAACCCGTCTACTGACTCCTGATACCTGTAGATGGTCCCGTTGTCGGTATATGCCCAAAGAAGCGAATCCCTGTCCATTTCCAGATAGATAGACCTTATAGGGGATTTGTCCTTTGACAGGATAGAGACGGGGTAATGCTTGAAATCGTGCCCGTCATACCGGTCGACTCCGAACCTGGTGGAAATCCATATGAATCCTTTCCTGTCCCGGACAACACTGAATGTCTGCCGGCCACCAAGACCTTCATCTGTTCCGAGATGAAAAACCTCCTGGCCGGATGCCCGGAACAGCGACATCAGAATCAGGACACAGATTATTCCTGCCCGCTTCATTTTCTGATTATTAATTTTTTTTGATAAATATAATCATTAATTCCCCTTATAAAATCATTCATTACACATCTGATTCTTTCTTATGGATTAGATTATAATTCTTATGAAAAATTCTATAACAGGGGAAACAGCAATAGGAATAACTTTGAAAAAGAACCCGCATGCCAGCATGCATACCACTAATAACTATTTTCAGACACTAAACTCTATTACCATGCGAAAAAAGTATTTCCTGCTTTGCCTTGCCATCTTTACCGGGATGGCAACCGTATCGGCAGCTGCAGACGGCCTGCCGGTAAAAGGACAGGTCACTGATGAAAACGGGACTCCGCTTGCCGGGGTAGCCGTCTTTACTGACGACATGTCTGCCGGAACCACGACTTCGGCCGACGGGACATTCCGGATGGAAGTCCCTTCAGAAAATTCCACTCTCACATTCTCCTGCCTCGGATACAATGATGTCCGGCAGAAAGTCGGGATGAAAAGCGACTTTCTGATTACCATGGAGGAAAGCAACAGCATGCTCGACGAAGTGGTCGTTGTCGGTTTCGGCACACAGCTGAGAAAAGATATCGTCGGCTCGATTGCTTCCGTCTCTGCAGACGAAATCCGGTCATCCGGAGAAAGCAATGTCCTCGAATCCCTGCAGGGCTCCGTTCCAGGATTGAGAATCGACATTCCTTCTTCTCCTACGGCCGAACCTACAGTACGTGTCAGAGGACTCAATTCGCTGTCATCGGACAATACACCTCTGTACATCGTGGACGGAGTGCCTTATGAAGACATGCAGTCCCTGAACCCGAATGATATCCAGTCGGTCGAGGTGCTCAAAGATGCGTCGGCAGCGGCAATCTACGGTTCCAGGGCCGCAAACGGGGTCATCCTCATCACAACGAACAGAAGCCGCGGAGGCGAGACAATAGTCAATGCATCATTCACTTATTCAATGCAGAACCTTGCAAAAGACCCGGACCTGATGACCGGGGCCGAATATATTGCATACAAGATGGAATGTGCAAGGACAAAAGGAACTTCCACGGAGATTGCCGACCTGCTTACAGGGGCTGAATACCAGCAATATCTGAAAGGTCTTGAAATCGATCCGTTCAAAATGATGACGCACCGCAACGCCCCGATGTACGAAGCGTCGCTGTCTGTGCAGGGAGGCGATGATGTACGTTATTATGTAGGGGCGAACTATACCGACAGGGATGGCCTTGTACGCGGGACAGGATTTCAAAGGGTATCGATACGGAGCAACCTGGATGCAGACCTGGGCAAATATGTGACATTGTCCAACAGCACCAATATCTATCAGAAGGACTCCGATGATATCGACGGGGGCGATTACGGGCTCGGTGCCATGTACCGTCTTTCCCCGTACTCGGTAATGTACAATGAAGACGGCACACATGCAATCAGCCCGATGGCGGACGACCCTCTGTTCGGTAATCCTCTGAGCGATGCCTATGATATACCCAAGATGAACAGGACAAGGGGCATAGGCAGCATCACGACTCTTAAGGTGGACATCCCTCACGTGCAGGGGCTTTCCGTATCCGGCAAATTTGCATTTGACTGGAGAAACTGGACTCTAGGCAGATATGCCCCTGAAACAACGAAAGAAGGACAGGGCGCAGCCACCGCCACAAGAAAATACACCAATACCTCGAAATGGTATGCCGAGGCTCTCGTGGCATACAGGAATAATTTCGGCAAGCACAATATCGACCTTACCGCCATGTTCAGCGCCGAATCCAGGGAACAGGAGGGACAGAACCAGGAGGCATCGGGACTCTCCACCGATGATTATCTCTGGTACCAGCCCGAAACAGCATCCAACCCTGTCATCCTCACTACGAGCTACAATCTGACAAGGAATGTGGGAATGATGTTCAGGGCCAACTACAACTATGACAACCGATATTATGCCACATTTACGGTACGGCGGGACGCATTCTCCGGATTTTCAGAAAACATGAAGTGGGCGACATTCCCTTCAGGAGCTGTCGCATGGAGAATCAGTGAAGAAGATTTCCTCAAGGGTGTCCGCAACATAGATAATCTCAAGCTCAGGGTATCATACGGAGAACTCGGGAATCAGGCCATCAGTGCATACGAGACCCTTGCCAAGATATCCAATGAAGCAGCCCATACTTTCGGGAAAGACAAGTATCTCGGATACAAGGTGTCTTCCCTGCCGTCAAGCCTCAAATGGGAGACTACCGCCACCCTGAATGTCGGGCTGGATTTCGGGTTCTTCTCAAACAGGCTCTTCGGCTCCGTCGAATGGTATAACAGCATTACCCGCGACCTGCTCGTCGAAAGAAGCATCCCCTCGATGCTCGGACAGGCTTCAATGTGGACGAATTCATGCAAGGTACAGAATACGGGATTCGAAGTAAGCCTTACCGGAGTCCCGGTACAGACAAAGAACTGGGAATGGTCCGTCGGAGTCAATTTCTCATACGATGACAACAACATCCTCGAAATCTACGGCGAAAAAAAGGATGATACCGGAAACAAATGGTTCATCGGACAGCCTATAGGCGTTGTCTACACACAGAAATGCATAGGAATCTGGCAGCAGGATGAAGCAGAAGAGGCTGCAAAATACGGATGTGAACCGGGATACCCTAAAATCGAAGATATCGGAGGCGGAGAAGACGGAGGCCCCGATGGCAAGATAGACGACAATGACCGTCAGATCATAGGAACGACTGTGCCGCCATACCTTCTCGGACTCAGGACATCCCTGAGATGGAAAGACCTTACCCTCACGATTGTCGCGAACGGGGCTTTCGGACATGTAAAGCAGGCCTCATACAAGTATCTTGACGACGGGAGATTCAGGAACTTCAATATTACCGGTTACTGGACTCCGGAAAACCCGTCAAATACCCATATGAGACCTGGTATCAATCCGGAATACACCGGCTCCCTCTATGTATACAAGGCCGACTGGTTCAAGATCAAGAACATCACTCTCAGCTATAATCTTCCTGCGAAACTGCTGGAAAGACAGTCATTCATCCGCTCATGCCAGTTCTATGTCACGATGCAGGACTGGTTCTCATTCTATGATTTTCCTTTCGTAGACCCTGAAACAGGTACGGATATCGGAAGCTATCCAAGTGCAAAGCAGTTCAAGTTAGGTGTCAACATATCATTTTAACGCATTCCCATCATGAAAAAGTACAGCATTATAATACTTTGCGGCATCCTCATGTCCTCCTGCTCGGATTTCCTGCAGGAAGAGCCGCACACATTCCTGAGTCCGGAGGTGGCATATACCACTGAGGACGGGCTCGACAAGGCCACTGTAGGCCTTTACGACCTGCTGGCATATCCGTTCTGGGGCAACAGCAACTTCGGGGCTATCGGAGGAATCTGGTACGCAGGAAGCGATATCTGCGAAGCATCAGACCAGGGGGCATACGGAGTACAGGCAATCAACAACCTCCAGTTTACCAGTCAGTCTGCGGAAATAAAAAGGATGTGGGACTGGTACTACAAGATACTGACGAATGCCCAGATGATAATTACCTACAGCGAACAGATGGACTGGACCGACACGGCCCTCGGAGAAAGAGTAAAGGGAGAAGGATATTTTTTCAGGGGATTTGCCCATCTGTACCTGACACAATTCTTCGGGGACATACCCGTGATTGACAGGGTATATTCTGAAGTTAAGCTCGACTGGGAGCGCACCCCTAAGGAAAAGGTAATGGAACTTGTGATAGACGACCTGTCCAGGGCTGAAGAGTATCTTCCTAACGAACAATGGCAGGGCCAGCAGGGCAGGGTCACAAAAGGGACGGCGCAGCATCTCCTTGCCTATGCCTATCTGTGCAACGGGGACTGGCATGAGGCGGAACTTGCAGGCAAGAGGGTAATTGAATCCGGCAATTACAGCCTGATGACTGAAAGGTTCGGAGCAGATGCCGCAGAAGCCGACAAGAACGTATTCTGGGACCTGTTCCAGAACGGAAGCCACAACAGGGACTCCGGTAACAGGGAAGGCCTGCTTGTAATACAGAACGAGGATACCGCACAGCATCCTGAGATAGTTTCAGGCGATTCCAATCCGGATTTCTATGCCTTGTTCATAAGGTTCTTCTATTCCGAGTACTACGGAAGCAGCCGGGTAGGAAACGAAAGCGATGAGATATGCCTCAAGTACGGCGGGCGCGGCAAAGGCTATATCCTTGCCACAAGATACTGGCTCGAAGACCTGTTCACTGACCCGGGAGATGTGCGCGGCAAGGAACCTTGCGTGCAGCGGACCTTCTATAAGGAATCCGACGGGACTCTGCTGATGGACTGGGACACGGCCACAGACCAGGAAAAGGAAGATGCCGGCAGGCTGCTGCGCCCATATCCGAGGAAATGGGACTGGGACGGGGATTCCCGTGTCGGAGGATTCAACGGACGCGATGCAACAACACGCGACTTCTATCTGTACCGGCTTGCCGAAACATACCTGATAGTAGCCGAAGCACTGTACAGGCAAGGCAATTCAAGTACGGTAGACGGGGCTGCATATTACATCAATGAAGTCCGCAAACGTGCAGGTGCGGCTCCGATATCGGATTCCGAAGTGGACATTGATTTCATCCTTGACGAAAGGGCGCGGGAACTCTATGGAGAGATTCCGAGAAGGATAGACCTTACCCGTACGGGCAAATATGTGGAACGGGTAAACAAATACAATACAGGTGTCAATGGAGGAGTTACCGAAAGATACAATCTTCTCCCTATCCCGCAGGAAATAATAGACCTCAACATCGACAAGGTCATGGAAAACAACGAAGGATGGTAACAAATATAAAATCAATGAAATATACGAGATTACTCCTGATGCTCATGATTATGGTCTCTGCATCATGTTCATGTACTGATTCGCTTGAAGGTCCCGGGAACACCCCGGGACACAAGCCCGGGGATGATACGGAAGTTACCGATCAAGTCCGGTCGGACTATGTACATGCATCCGGCATATACATCTTCGATGCCGACGGCAAGATGCTTATCCTCAAAGGCGTCGGATTGGGAGGATGGATGGTCCAGGAAGGCTATATGCTCGGCACATCAGGTCCGCAGAACGAGATAAGGTCCCGAATCGAGCAGATTGCAGGGACTGATGCGACAGACCGGTTCTACAATGACTGGCTCGAATACTATATCACTGAAGCCGATATCCGGCAGATTGCGGACTGGGGCTTCAACTCTGTACGCATTCCACTGCATTATGAACTGTTCTTCAACGGAGAGACATGGGCAGGAGACAGCAGCCGCGGCATGCAGCTCACTGACCGGGTTGTCGGATGGTGCAGGAATCATGGCCTGTATGTAATCCTTGACCTTCATGCAGCTCCTGGAGGACAGGGCAACAACAAGGATATCAGTGACCGGCATGAAGGGGAATCCCTGTGGGAGGACGCCGGATACCAGGATATGACGGTAGCAATGTGGAAAGGACTGGCCTCGCACTATGCAGACGAAAAGGCCATAGCCGGATATGACCTGATAAACGAGCCCAACTACACATTTTCTTCCCCGACACCGAATGCCCCGTTGACTGCATTATACAAAAGAATCATAGATGCAATCCGGGAAGTGGACAGGAACCATCTCCTGATACTGGAAGGGAATGACTATGGCGGCAACTACAGCGGAATGGATGAACTTGCAGACTATGACCCTCAGCAGAACCTGGCAATCAGCTTCCATGGATACTACGGAAGAAACACCCAGGACGCCATCCAGAGCAAGCTCGACCTGAGAACAGAATGGAATGTCCCGCTCTGGAGAGGGGAAACAGGAGAAAATTCAAATACGTGGTTTACTGAAATGGTGGAGCTCTGTGACCGCAACCGCATAGGATGGGCCAACTGGCCATGGAAGAAATTCGGTTCCCACGACGGCCCGGTCCAGATAGTAAAGGCTGACGGATGGAAAGAAATGGCGGAATATCTCTCAGGTGGAAGCGCCCCTGCTGATGCAGAAGATATCCTGCTGAATATGATTGATGCCATAAAACTTGAAAACTGCCGTCTCATGCCTGATGTCGCATATGCGTGGATCGACCTTCCGGAAGGCGCCGGCCCGAAGCCATATGCCGAAAATACAATACCGGGCATGATCTTTATCACTGACTATGACATGGGAAAATACAGACAGTCCTGGTACGATACGGACTATCAGAATACCTCGGGAAGTGCGAGCGAGAAGAAAGCGAACATAGGCAGGGCATACCGCAATGACGGTGTTGACATATGGGAATCGTCAAAGGACGGTTCGGATGAGACCAACGGATATTTCGTAGGGGAAATCAAGGACGGGGAATGGATGCAATATACCCTTTCAGATGTCACTCCAGGCACATATCAGGTCTATCTCAGATACCGCAGCAACAGCTCCGGCGGCAGGATTGTCATCAGTCTTGACGGGAAGACCATGATAGAAAAGACCCTGGAAGGCAACGGAAATGTATGGACAACGACCCTGATAGGCTCTGCCAACATCCCTGCCGCGAATACAATGAGAATCACGGCAGAGAAAGGGAACTTCGACATGACATCATTGATATTCAAGAAATGACAGCAATGACAAAAAGAATCCTCACATTCATTGCCGGCATGACTGCAGCCCTGAGCATGGCTGCAGAGGACCTGCCGGCCATAGCCAATATCTATGCAAGACCCCATCAGTCTCTCAACGGCAAGTGGAGCTATATAGTCGACCCCCTTGAAAACGGGTACTATGACTACCGGCTGAAACCGATGGAAAAGACCGGCTTCTTCGAGAACAGGAAACAGACATCGCCCGACCAGCTTGTCGAGTACAATTTCGACACATCCCCGCAGATGGAAATACCCTCCGACTGGAACAGTAAGGACGAACAGCTCTTCATGTACGAAGGCACCGTCTGGTTCAAACGGGATTTCCGGCTTGACAGGACTCCCGGCAAAAGATACATACTGTATTTCGGGGCGGTAAACTATGAAGCGAAAGTATGGGTAAACGGGAAAAAGGCCGGAGAGCATACCGGCGGATATACGCCTTTCAACTTCGACATTACCGACCTTGTCTCGGACGGTGACAATTTCGTTGTGGTAAAGGCTGATGACAAACGGGCAAAGGACAATGTTCCTACTGTAAACATGGACTGGTGGAACTATGGCGGCATAACACGTGACGTACTCATCGCAGAGCTCGATGACACATATATTGCCGACTACAGCATCAGCCTTGACGGCAACAGCACTTCAAGGATTTCGGGCTGGATACAGCTGAACAACGAAATTGCCGGTAAAGACATCATTCTCGAGATACCGGAGCTCGGCATATCAGAGAAATGCATTACCGACTCCAGTGGACAAGCCGCCTTCTCTGTCAGGGCAAAGCCGGCCCTGTGGTCTCCGGACAATCCGAAATTATATGATATTGTCCTGCGGTATGAGGACAGCGACATCCGCGACATGATAGGATTCAGGACAATCTCCACATCCGGGAAACAGATTCTTCTCAACGGCGAACCCGTGTTTCTCAAAGGAATCAGCATCCACGAGGAAGCCCCTTTCCGCTCCGGACGGGCCTGGTCCCCTGAGGATGCCGCGACACTGCTGGGATGGGCGAAGGAACTCGGATGCAACTATGTCAGGCTTGCACATTACCCGCATAACGAACATATGGTACGTACCGCCGAGAAACTCGGCCTTATGGTATGGTCTGAAATCCCTGTATACTGGACCATCTCCTGGAATAATCCCGGCACATACGCCAATGCTGAAAACCAGCTGACTGAAATGATACGCAGGGACAGGAACAGATGCTCCGTAATCATATGGTCTATCGCAAACGAGACCCCTCATGGCGAAGCCAGGGACAGATTCCTGTCTAGTCTGTCCCTCAAGGCCCGTGAACTCGACCCGTCCAGGCTGATTTCAATGGCCATGGAGGTTACCCGGGCCGACAACGGGGTAAATACCCTCGACGACAACATGAATGAATATGTAGATATCATCAGTTTCAATCAATATGTCGGATGGTACAGGAATACCCTTGAAGAAGCCCGTACCATGAAATGGGTAATCCCGTATGACAAGCCTGTCATTATTTCCGAGTTCGGTGGAGGAGCCCAGGCAGGTCTCCATGGAGAAGTGAATGCCCGGTTTACAGAAGAATACCAGGAAGAACTGTATATCAGGAATCTTGAGATGCTTGACAAGATTGACGGCCTTGCAGGACTTTCCCCATGGATCCTGATGGATTTCCGGTCGCCGAGGAGACAATTGCCTTACATACAGGATTTCTACAACAGGAAAGGACTCATTTCTGACTGGGGACTGCGCAAAAAGGCATTCTTTATCGTCCAGGAATACTACGGCGAAAAAAGGCCGGAGACGCCAGATGATGCCGGAAAATGAAGAAAGGGGCCTGACTGCGTTAAAAGTCAAGCCCCTTTTCCATCAGCGGAAGCTGCTATTGCTTCGCTATGTTTTCACGCATGTCGGTATCCGCCTGGATATTCTTGATCCTGTAATAATCCATGATACCGAGGTTGCCGCTCCGGAAGGCCTCTGCCATTGCAAGCGGAATCTGCGTCTCCGCCTCTATTACCTTTGCGCGGGCCTCCTGTGCCTTGGCCTTCATCTCCTGTTCAAGGGCGACGGCCATTGCCCTGCGTTCCTCGGCACGGGCCTGGGCGATATTCTTGTCCGCCTCGGCCTGGTCCATCTGAAGGACAGCACCGATATTCTTGCCTATGTCGATGTCGGCAATATCAATTGACAATATCTCGAACGCAGTCCCGGAATCAAGCCCTTTGTTCAGGACAACCTTCGATATTGAATCCGGGTTCTCAAGCACCACCTTATGGCTTTCAGCAGAACCGATGCTGGACACGATGCCCTCGCCTACCCTTGCAAGGACAGTCTCCTCCCCTGCACCGCCGACAAGCTGGCGGATATTGGCGCGGACTGTAACCCTTGCCTTGGTTATGAGCTGTATGCCGTCCTTTGCGACAGCCGTTACCGGAGGTGTATTGATGACCTTCGGATTAACCGACATCTGTACGGCTTCGAACACATCCCTGCCCGCAAGGTCTATCGCTGCGGCCATCTTGAAATCAAGCGCGATGTTGGCCTTGTCTGCCGATATGAGCGCATTGACGACCTTCGGGACATTTCCCTTTGCGAGATAATGTGCCTCGAGTTCGTTTGCATCGAGCTTGAGCCCGGCCTTGGTACCGGTAACCATCGCCATCACTATTGTTCCAGGAGGCACTTTCCTCCAGCGCATCAGGACGAGCTGCAGAAGAGAGATCCTCACTCCGGAAATCAACGCCTGGAACCACAGCGTCACAGGGAAGAACCACAGGAAAATAATCAGGCCGACTATAGCTATAGCGACCCATACTGCAATCATTATCATATTTTCAATCATTAAATTAATAGTCTGCCTCCACAGGCTTGACATATATCTTATTGTCCTCTATCATGACGACTTCCACCTCCGTCCCGGGAGCGATGATCCCTTCCAGGGACTTTACCTCGCACTGGACATCCCCGATGCGGGCCGTACCCATGGGAGCAAGTCTCGTAATGGTTCTGCCCGTGTCCCCGACAGCAATCCTGTCTTCATCGAAAAACTGGATCTTGGAGTCTATGTTGGTGTTCAGGGCCAGCTTCCTCCATGTCTTTGCCCTCAGCACGTATATTGTCAGTCCGAGAAGAAGTACGACATTCACAACCGTTACGATTGTACCTGTCGATGCGCCGTATTCATGAAAGGCATAGAAACATGACCCGCCAAGAGAGACCAGGCCAAGGATGCCGGCGACCCCGATTCCGGGAATAAGGAGGATTTCCGCAAGAATCAGCACAAGGCCGACTGCTATGAGAATAATTATAAAAGCCATACAGACAGCAAAAATATCATTTTGAACCCGTATTTCCAACTTTATTTTTGGCTTCCAGAGCCTTTGCCTCAGCCATCTTTATTACCTCCCCGTCATTCAGCGGTACGACATAGGCTGTCCTGAATCCTGCCTTCTTGACATCATTAAGACGGGAAAGCACATCATTATATGTCCTGAAGACCCCCACCCTGTAGGTGTATTTGCCTGTCGGGGTCACAGATTCGAAAACAGGAGAAAGCCCGTTAAGCTCGGCTGTCCGGGCCTTTCTGGACAAGGTAAAGATCTGTATCTGGTATACAAGACCGTCAGGTAGGACATTGTTTTCCGCAAACCTGCCTTCCGGAAGCACCATGAACGAGTAGTCGAATTCCTTTTCAGGCTCCTCGATGTCAATGTCAAGATTCTCCCGGGGACTCATCCTGGCAAATGCAAATCCGGAAGACGCACCGACTACCTCCCTGTCCGCCTCTGCTATTATCCTGTCCGGGTCAAGGACCACACCGTTGAACAGGAATTCCATCTCTATCTTCTGCAGCACCGCCAGCGCACTGTCAAGCGAAGCCTGTATCTGAGGTATCAGAAGCTCATTGGCGGATATACGGCTTGCCAGTTCCGTGTGCTCGTCTTCATCCTCGCTTATGGCAATCCGGCTCCTGTCCGCATCAATCGAAGACATGCACCGGTACAATGAATCCTTCAAGGCCTTCACTTCATCCACCTGTGCCATGTATCTTCTTGTATCTACATTTTCCGGTATCCCGTCGGAAGACGATGTCCCTCCGGCAAGATTGTCTTCCGGATTCATGCTGCATATCTCCTTCAGCCTCCGGACATCCGTGACAGGCTTTCTTACCGGCATATTATCATAGTCAAGCACATATACATCCACACTGTCCGGAGGGCAGTCCCTGTCAGAGGCAAAGAGAGTGTATCTCCCGTCCGGTGTCTCGGCATAGAGGAAATCATTGTACGGCGAGGAATAGGGGAAGCCCATGTTCACGGGAGTTCCCCATTCTCCCTTTGAATCATCCCAGGAGGACATGTAGATATCATAGCCGCCGACCCCGTACAGCCCGGACGAAGCGAAATAAAGTGTCTTGCCGTCGCCTGAAAGCATCGGACAGATTTCATCGGATGACGATACCAGCCCCTCATTCAGGAGAACCGGCAGGCTCCATACCGTGTCCCTGTCCTCGGTATAATAGATATTCATCGCCCCTGTGGCATCAGGCGCGGAAAAATATATCTCCCTTGCCCCCTCAGGTACATATGTCGCCCTGCTGAACGGATTCGTGCCGAGAGTGTCAAGCAGATTGGGAACCGGAACCCAGCTGTTGTCCTCAAGAGGATAGAACAGGTAGAAATCCCTGACGGAAAACCTGTGTCTTGCGACTATCGACGGCGTACCGACAAATCCGGTCATGGAAAGGCCGTTCTCGGAAAGCAGTATCCTGGCGTCTATCTCCAGTCTCTCCAGGGAATCCCCTGTTGCCGCAAGGGCCGCCTCGTACATCTCGACGGACTCTGCAAACCGGTATTCCATTCTCAGCGAATCCCCTTGCTCCATAAGCGCCATGGCTTCTCCTCCGGAAGGGCGCGATATCTCATCTGACGTCTCTTCCGGCTCCTGCCCGTACATCAGGGCAGGGACTGCCGCCAAAAACACTGACCAGTACAATTTCATTTCCTCTTTTCTCACTCATTAACAATCAACAAAAATAAGAAATACTTTATTTATAAGAAAAAAATCGTAAATTTGTGCCCTATTTTGCGGCAGGACCGGACACATGCCGTAAACAGCCCGGAAGACGGGAGCCGTTGATGAAACAAATAATTAATTAACAATACAGAAATTATGCAAAGTAAAGGTGCTATCAGATTTGTGGCGATTGTTCTGGCCATAGTTTGTCTCTGGCAACTTTCGTTTACCCTTGTTACCCGCATACAGGAGAACAAGGCCGCGAAATATGCCGCGAAAGCTGTGGAGGCAGTAAGGCAGTCGGCCGATTTCAGCAGTATCCCTGAAGAAGACAGGGCCTACTATCTGGATTCGATAAGCAAGGACCAGAACAGAAGGTATATCGACTCTGTATCTTCCGAGAAGATTTACTTAGGGTATACTTACAAAGACGTCAAGGAAAAGGAAATAAACCTCGGTCTTGACCTTAAGGGAGGTATGAACGTGATGCTCCAGGTGCAGCTCGAAGACCTCGTCCGTGCCCTTTCAGGCAACAATACGTCCCCTGAATTCGCACAGGCTCTGGCTCTGGCAAACGAGCGCAGCGTGACTTCAAGGGCAGACTTCATAACGCTCTTCCAGGAAGCATGGAACGAGGTAGGCAACGGACAGAGGCTTGCCCAGATTTTCGGCACGTACGAGATGAGGGACAAGATACGTCCGGAGTCAAGCGACGATGAGGTCATCGCCGTGATACGTGAAGAAGCCGAGAGCGCCATCTCCAACTCATTCAATGTATTGAGAAACCGTATCGACCGCTTCGGAGTGACCCAGCCGAGCATCCAGAAGCTCGGTAACAGCGGAAGAATCCTTGTCGAGCTCCCGGGCGTGAAAGAGCCTGAGCGAGTAAGGAAACTCCTCCAGGGTACAGCATCACTCGAGTTCTGGGCAACATATGACAACAGCGAGATCTTCCCGTTCCTGCAGGAAGCCAACAGCACACTTGCACAGCTTCTCGCTACAGAGAAGACATCAGAGCCAGCTGTTGCAGAACAGGCCGGGGAAGAGACTTCGTCAACTGACGCTCTTCTCTCCGAGGAGCTTCAGAACCAGGCTGCCGATGCACAGGAATTCGAGCAGTACAAGAAGGATAACCCTCTCTTCGCCGCACTCCAGCCGGCAATGTTCAACGGAAGACTTGCAAACGGTGCATGCATCGGATATGCAAGCTATGTAGATACAGCACAGATCAACCACTGGCTCAAGATGCCTCAGATCGAGGCTCTCTTCCCGGCAGAGTTCAAGGCCTGCTGGACAGTGAAGCCTTCATCATACATCCCGGGCGGCAATACATTCGAGCTTGTCGCAATCAAGGCGACTTCCCGCGACGGACAGGCTCCGCTTGACGGAGGCGTTGTGACGGATGCACGCGTACAGTACGGCAACTCCGGTGGAAATCCCGAGGTATCCATGACAATGAACGCCGAAGGTGCAAATATCTGGGCCAGGATGACAAAAGACAACATCGGCAGACAGATTGCTATTGTCCTCGACGGAATGGTATACTCATACCCTACAGTCAATACTGAAATTACCGGAGGAAGCTCGCAGATTACCGGAAACTTCACTCTCGAAGAGGCAGAGGACCTTGCAAACGTGCTCAAGTCAGGTAAACTTCCTGCGCCTGCCACAATCATCCAGGAGCAGGTCGTAGGACCTTCACTCGGAGCCGAGTCCATCAATGCCGGACTCATCTCGTTCCTCATAGCATTCCTTCTTGTGCTTGCATACATGGCATTCTTCTATCACGGGGCAGGCCTCGTGGCCGATGTCGCCCTGCTGTGCAACGTACTCCTGCTCCTCGGCTCCCTCGTATCATTCGGAGCTGTGCTGACATTGCCTGGTATCGCAGGTCTTGTCCTCACACTGGGTATGGCAGTGGATGCCAACGTCATCATCTATGAACGAATCAAGGAAGAGCTCCGCTCAGGCAAGGGTCTCAGCAAGGCCATTGCAGACGGCTACTCCAACGCATATTCAGCAATCATAGACGGTCAGCTTACCACGATTATCACAGGTATCGTGCTCTTCGTGTTCGGTTCCGGCCCTGTACAGGGATTCGCAACGACCCTTATCATCGGTATCGTGACTTCATTGCTGACCTCGATCTTCATTTCAAGGCTCATATTCGAGGACAGGCTTGCAAAGGGCAAGAACATCACATTCGACAACAAGTTTACCCGCAACCTGCTCCAGAATACGCATGTCAACTTCCTCAGCAAGAGAAAGTACTCTTATACCATCTCCGGCATAGTGCTCATCGTCTGCATCGTGTCGATGTTCACTAAAGGCTTCACATACGGCGTGGACTTCACAGGAGGACGTACTTTCGTAGTAAGGTTCGACCAGCCGGTATCCACCGAGGAGGTCAGGGAGGCTACAATTGCAGCATTCAGCGCCGCTGACGAGGCAGACCAGAGCGAAAACTACGGCTCTGCTGTCGAAGTCAAGCAGTTCGGAGGCGAAAGCCAGATGAAGATCACTACCCAGTATAAGGTGGACGAGGAGTCTACGGAAGTGGATGCTGAAGTAGAGCAGATACTTTATGATGCATTGAGAGGCTTCTTTGCAGAGGACCTTACCCTCAGCGAATTCACTTCGACACTGGAGAACCCTAACGGAATCATAAGTTCCGACAAGGTCGGCCCTACGATTGCAAATGACATGAAGAGCGATGCAATCATCGCGGTCATCATCGCACTGTTTGCAATCTTCGTCTATATCGCATTCAGGTTCAAGAAATGGACATGGGGATTCGGAGGAGTCATGGGACTTGCACATACTGCAGTCATCGTGGTCGGCTTCTTCTCCCTGTTCTCAGGCATCCTGCCGTTCAGCCTCGATGTCGACCAGACGTTCATTGCAGCCGTCCTCACAATCATCGGTTACGCAATCAACGATACCGTGGTCATCTTCGACCGTATCCGTGAATACAAGACCCTGCATCCTAAGATGCCTCTGTATGAAAATGCCAACGGAGCGCTCAACAGTACGCTTTCACGTACGATGAACACCTCGCTGACAACCCTTGTAGTAATGGTTGCAATCGCCATCTTCGGAGGCGAGGTCATCAGAGGTCTTGCAGTTGCGCTTATCCTCGGTATCGCAGTAGGTACATATGCTTCCCTCTTCATCGCCACACCGCTCATGTATGATGTGACAATGTGGCTTGAAAAGAGAAAGGCCGCCAAAGGGGAAATCAAGAAATAAGTTTTTGACTTTCATATAATTAGAAGGACGGATATCCGGTCAGACGGGTATCCGTCCTTTCTTTGTTGACAATGGCGCGGATTTTAGTTACCTTTGCTCTCCTTTCACTTCAAGACACCGGAAACCCTAACATCACAAGCCATGTCATTCGTACATCTTCATGTCCATACGCAATACTCGATCCTGGACGGCCAGTCGTCCATAGAAAACCTGTTTGACCGTGCTGATGAGCTTGGCATGCCCGGTCTGGCCATCACGGACCATGGCAACATGTACGGGGTAAAGGAATTCTTCAAATTCGCAAAGAAGCATCCGAATGTAAAGCCAATAATCGGATGCGAGATATATGTTACCAACCATTACGACCACAAGCTGAAGGACAAGGACCACAGGTCATATTTCCACCTCATACTTCTGGCAAAGAACTACAACGGCTACAGGAACCTGATGAAGATAGTCTCGACGGGGCATATTGAAGGCAGGTACTATGACAAGCCGAGGGTCAGCCATGAAGTGCTGGAGAAATACGCGAAAGACCTTATCTGCTGCTCCGCATGTATTGCAGGCGAGGTGCCGAGAAACATCATCGCCGGAGACATGGCTGCCGCAGAAAAAGCCCTGCAATGGCACAGGAACCTGTTCGGGGACGACTATTATCTGGAGGTGCAGCTTCACAGGACAGAGGTCCCGGGACAGTCGCAGGATGTCTATGAACGCCAGAAGGCCGCCCTGGAGGGCATCATAGAGCTGTCGAAAAAGACGGGCGTCAAGATTGTGGCCACGAATGATGCGCATTTTGTAAGGAAAGAGGACGGACCTGCACATGACAGGCTTATCTGTCTCACTACCAACGCATACCTTACTGACGAGAAACGGCTCAGATATACACAGCAGGAATACCTCAAGAGCGAGGAAGAAATGGCAGCACTCTTCCCCGACCATCCTGAATTCCTGTCCAACACGCTTGAAATCTGCGACAAAATAGAAAAGTACTCGATAGACAGGGACCATGTCCTCCCGATTTTCAAGATTGACTCCGCATTCCTGAAAGATGTGGACAGGTATCTCGACATGTACAGGGAAGTCATCGATGCCGGAAGATGCGACAGCAAGGGAAACGACCGGGGAAAGGAGTTCACATATTCAGTCGCATACCTGTGCCATCTGTGCTACGAAGGGGCAAGAAGAAGATACGGGGAACTCAACGGAGAGCAGTCCGAGCGCATCGATTTCGAACTGAAGACAATCAGCAGGATGGGATTCCCGGACTACTTCCTCATTGTGCAGGACTTCATTGCGGCAGCCCGGAGCAAAGGCATATCAGTCGGCCCTGGCCGAGGGTCGGCAGCCGGTTCGGCAGTCGCATACTGTCTCGGGATCACGAATATAGACCCTATCAGGTACCAGCTCCTGTTCGAGCGTTTCCTCAATCCGGACAGGATATCGATGCCGGATATAGACATCGACTTCGATGATGACGGCCGTTACAGGGTCTTCAAATACGTTGAAGACACTTACGGCAAGGACCATATATCCCATGTCATCACATTCGGCACAATGGCCGCAAAAATGGCCATAAAGGATGTCGCCCGCGTCAGCAACATGCCTATGGACGAGTCCAACAAGCTGACAAAGCTGATTCCGGACAAGCCTATAAAGGTAAAGGAAGTGCAGCAGATCCCTATGAAGGATGACGACGAGCTGGAAAAGGGATTCAAGATCGTGGAAAAGACTGAGGAAATCCCGGACCCGGAACATGAGGGAAAGACCGTCAAGGTCAAGAAAAAATACATGGAGGGCACCGTAGAGAAAGACTATAAGCCGACCCTGAAGAACTGCCTGAAATACATCCCTGAACTTAAGAATGAATATGAGAACGGTCCGGAACAGACCAGGGAGGTCCTGAAATATGCCCTCCAGCTGGAAGGGACCGTGCGGCAGACAGGAGTACATGCCTGCGCAATGATTATCGGACGCGGAGACCTTACGGACTATATACCGATAAGTGTCGCCCCGGACAAGGCCACCGGAGAGGATGTATGGGTATCACAGTATGAGGGATGCTTCATCGAGGATGTGGGAATGCTTAAGATGGACTTCCTCGGACTCAAGACCCTGTCAATCATCAAGGAATGCCTGGAGAACATACGGAAGAGACACGGGATAGAAATAGACATCGAGAAAATCCCAATTGACGACGAGGAGACATACAGGCTGTACGGACGCGGAGATACCAAGAGCGTGTTCCAGTTCGAGTCCGACGGCATGAAGCAATGGCTGCAGAGGCTCGAACCGACAAGATTCGAAGACCTCATCGCCATGAACGCCCTCTACAGACCGGGGCCTATGGACTATATCCCGTCATTCGTCGACAGGAAGCAGGGAAGGGAGAAAATAGAGTACGACCTTCCCGAGATGCAGGAATTCCTTGAGGACACATATGGCATTACCGTTTACCAGGAGCAGGTCATGCTCCTGTCGCAGAAGCTGGCAGGATTTACCAAGGGAGAGGCCGACAAGCTGCGTAAAGCCATGGGAAAGAAGCAGCTTGACGTCCTCGAATCACTGCACGACAAGTTCATAGCGGGCGGAAAGGCAAACGGGCACCCGGAAAAGGTACTCAAGAAAATCTGGAAAGACTGGAGAAAGTTTGCACAGTATGCATTCAATAAGTCCCATGCAACCTGCTACGCGTGGGTAAGCTACCAGACGGGATACCTGAAGGCACATTATCCGGCGGAATTCCAGGCGGCCAACCTGAGCAAGAATCTCTCCAACATGGACGAGATCAAGAAAATCATGGATGACGCCAAGAAATCCAGGATAAAGGTCCTTAATCCGGATATAAATGAGAGTGACGCAAGGTTTACGGTCAACAAGGACGGCAATATCCGTTTCGGACTCGGAGGTATCAAGGGATTCGGGGACAATATCGTAAAGGCCCTGCTCACAGAAAGGGAGGAGAACGGACTTTTCAAGGATATTTTCGATTTTGCGGAAAGGATGGCCGGCATAGTCAACAGGAAAGCCTATGAAGCCCTGCTCTATTCGGGGGCATTCGACAGCTTCGGGTTGAAAAGGTCGCAGTACATGCTTGACTGCGCCTCAGGGGACGTATTCCTTGATGCCATCCTGAGATATGCAGACCTGTACCGGAAAGATACGCTGGATGACAATGCAACACTGTTCGGAGCCGTAGAGGAGACAAAGCCCCAGCGCCCTGCCATACCTGAGATGTACGGGGAAGAAAATCTGCTGGAGCTGCTCCATAAGGAGAAGGAGCTGGTCGGGATGTACCTGTCGTCACATCCTCTGGACAGATATACATTCGAGATAGAGAATTTCACGACGTGCAGGCTGAACGGGCTTAAGGATGAAATCGAAAAGTGCGACAAGACCAGGACATCCCGCAATGCAAACATAGGGGGATTCATAACCAGTGTGACAGAGGGGACCAACCGGTTCGGAAAGCCTTACATGAAAGTGGAGCTTGAGGATTTCGACGGCAGCTACGAGCTTGTCCTCAACGGCAAGGATATCGACTCATTCCGTAGCGGACTGCAGCAGAATCAGGCCGTATATATCGAAGGAAAGATCGAGGAGAAGTTCTTCAGGACACCGGAAATGAGAAAAGAGAAAGGAGACCCTCCATTCGATTTCAAGATAAAGAAGGTCATCCATTTAGGCAATGTAGTGGAAAACTATATCAAGGGCTTTACAATATTTATCAAGACATCGATGCTCAGCAGCGAATTCAGGGAAGATCTTGTAAACATTGTAAGGCACAATACGGGTTCGGTACCTCTTACGATGTTCCTGGAGGACCCGGTAACAAATTACAAGATTGAATTCCTGTCAAGGAAGTTCAAGATATCCGTCAATATGCCTTTCATTGATGACCTCAAAGGGATGAATATCCCTTACAAGGTCATCACGAAATGAAAGGTCAGAACCCAAGCACCGCTTCTACAGGATAATGGTCGGATATGAACGGCCATTCCCCGAATTTCTGTGTCACTGTCCTGAACTCGGGACATGACCTGAACCCGGAATAGTATATATAGTCGATGATGTCAGACGACTTTCCCCAGTTGTTGTAGGTGGCGTGGCTGTCGGTCTTTTCCGCATATATGCGGGCGCTCTTCATCATATTGTCGAGCCTGTCAAGGACCGGATCCCCGGGCTTTACATTGAAATCCCCGGTCAGGATGACAGGGAGACCTGAGGTATTGAGCTCTGCAATCCTGTCCATGATAAGGGCAAGGCCTTTTTCCTGAGCCTGCTTCCCTACGTGGTCAAGGTGCGTATTGACATAAAGGAAGCTGTTTCCAGTCCTCCTGTCCTTCATTATGGCCCATGTCGCAGTCCTCTTGCATGCAGCATCCCAGCCGACAGAAGGTTCATCAGGGGTCTCAGAGAGCCAGAATGTCCCCCATTTTTTTAACGATACCGTCTTCCTGTTGTACAGGATAGACATGTGCTCCCCGTCTTTCTTCCCGTCTTCCCGGCCTACTCCTGCCGCCTTATAGTCACGGAGATTCTCCGTCAGAAACAGTACCTGATAATAATAGGCCTCCTGAAGCCCGAGAATATCCGGCTTGAGCTCATTTATCATGAGCAGGGAGGCAGGACATCTGTACTGCCATGAATTGGTGCCGTCATTGGCCTCCCCGTTCCTTATGTTCATGGATATTACCTTGAGGGTCCCGCTTTCTCCTGCCCCGGCAACCGCAACTGCCGCAGAGACACATAGTCCTGCCAACACGAGGGCGGCAGCCAATATTTTCCTTGCCTTCATATACCTGCTGACAAAATTCATTTCAACTGCCCGCTCTACTTCAGGACCTTAAGCGCGGCATCATAGTCCGGCTCATCGGTCACTTCCGGCACAAGCTGTTCATAGACAATCTTTCCCTCTTCATCGATAATGATGACGGCCCTTGCAAGAAGCCCCTTCAGCGGCCCTTCTGCCATTGCAAGTCCGTATCTCTCATCGAAATGATGGCACCGGAAGACTGACAGAGGCACAACATCGTCAAGTCCCTCGGTGCTGCAGAACCTCGACTGGGCAAACGGAAGGTCCTTTGAGACGCATAGAACCACCGTATTGTCAAGCGAGGAGGCCTCCTTGTTGAATCTTCGTACCGAAGCGGCACATACCGGAGTGTCGAGACTCGGGAAAATATTAAGTATTACCCTCTTTCCGAGGAAATCAGGGAGATGGACCGTTGTAAGGTCGCCTTTGACGCCACCGAACCGGGGAGCCTGCGTCCCTGTTGCCGGCAAATCTCCGCAAAGCTTCACGGGAGTCCCTTTGAATGTAACTGCTGCCATATCTTTGACAATTGAAATTAAACTTCACTGCATTTGCCGGCAGCCCTGTTCATGGCACTGCCGGACGCAGACAATATCAAAATTATAAATAAATTCAACAAAATGCAATCGCATGGAGAAAAGGGCATGAAAGGGATAAAGGGGCATAATATGACAAGTATTTTTGCTGGAGAATTTATTATTGACTATTTTTATTGTCTGCAGAAAATAAACTATTGCCATGGCAGAAGAGAATTTCACTGAAATGGGCCGCATTGAAGCTATCGCGCGGCTTTTCGAGGGTACAGGATACAGTCCCTGGGACGGATGCTCATTTGATGCCGGAAGAAACGGCGGCATTGTGCATACAGCCTCAAAAGTGATGCTTGAAGGAATAGATTTCGACCTTGTCTATTTTCCGCTCAAGCATCTCGGGTATAAAAGCGTAATAGCCGTAACCGGGGAACTATATGCGGCAATGGCCAGGCCTGAGACATTGTCAGTGACTCTCGGACTGTCCTCAAAGCTTGATTTCAGCCAGACAAAGGAAATCTGGGAAGGCATCGTGACTGCATCGAAAGAGCATTCCATATCAAGACTTTCCCTCGACCTCGTCCCTTCAAAGAACGGACTCTGCATAGCTGTATCGGCGACAGGATTCACATCCGGACTGACGGCAAAAAGAAGGATGCCCGCAAAAAGCATGGACCTCATATGCATATCGGACAACCTCGGGGCAGCATTCATGGGGATGCAGGTCCTGGAGCGGGAGAAAAGGAAATTCTCCTCCTCGGACGGCAACGGCCCGCAACCGGACCTGAATGACTACAGACATCTCGTAGGGGCATATCTGAAGCCTGAAATCAATCCTGCAATTGTAGGACAGCTCGAAGAGGCGGAAATCATCCCTTCATACGGATATCTTGTGACAAGAGGGCTGTCAGATGCCGTAAAAAGGCTTGTAAGGGACAGCGGCCTCGGCGCAAAGGTATACGTCGACAGGATACCTTTCCCGGGAAAGATGTTCGACCTCGGAAAGGAATTCAACATAGACCCCGTATCGGCAGCCCTCAATGGAGGAGACGACTACAGGCTAATGTTCACAATACCGATAGGAAAACACGACAGGTTCAGGAAGGATTTCCAGGTCTATGACATCATCGGACACCTTGCAAAGCCTGAGGTAGGAGCCGTAATAGTCACTCCAGACGGCGTGGAGTTCCCGATGAAGGCTCAGGGATGGTAAATCAGGACATGACAGACAGATTCAGTACGAAGATATGATGAAACCGGTAATTGCAATCGTGACCATAATGGTATCAGGCATCCTTTCAGGACATTGTGCATATGCACAGTCCTTCAGGGACCTGCTGGATAAAGGCAAGGAAATGCTGGACAACAGCAATGTCGGAGATATTGCGGCAGACATAATATCAGGTACGGGCAACGGCCTGACTGCGGAGAACATATGCGGGACATGGAACTATGTCGGCACGGCCATAAGATTCACAAGCGATAATGCCCTGGCTGATGCCGCCTCAGTCCTTGCGTCCAAGGAAATTGAAGAGAAACTTGACGGATACCTGCAGAAAATCGGATTGAAGGAAGGTGCATTTTCATATACATTCAACCAGGACAGCACATTCTCGACAACATTCCTTAAGCAGGACCTGAAAGGGACATATTCAATATCAGACGGGGATATAATTGAACTCAGATACGGGAAAAGCGACAAATTCGACTTTATGCATCTGTCCCCATCCGTAAGCATCAGTGCCTGGTCGGCGGAATTCCTCTTCAATGCGGACAAGCTGCTCGACTTCATCGGCAAGATATCCTCAACTTCCGGGAATTCAACGCTCAAATCCCTTTCGGAGATTGCCGGACAGTTTGACGGGATGAAAATCGGATTTGAACTGAAAAGAGACGGACAGAGTACCGCAGATTTCCGGCGGATTTCAATGTAGACACATACGCACTGCTGAAAACAACAGAGGCCGGACATCTCATGACCGGCCTCTGTGTTTATCAGCTGAAATGTAAATTAACTGAAATCATGTATTATTTCAGCTTCTTGAGAAGATTGCTCATATTGACTTTCGCGCCTATGATATGAGGCAAATCCTCGATCTTTACCCGTTCCTGGGCCATTGTATCCCTGTCACGCACAGTCACGCAATGGTCGTTGAGCGAATCGTGGTCCACCGTGACGCAGAACGGCGTACCGATGGCATCCTGACGGCGGTATCTCTTGCCTATGCTGTCTTTCTCGTCATACTGGCAGTTGAAATCATATTTGAGTTCATCCATGATTGTCTGTGCAAGCTCAGGAAGCCCGTCTTTCTTTATGAGCGGGAGCACGGCAACCTTTACAGGGGCAAGTGGTGCAGGAATGCTGAGCACTACCCTGCTTTCCCCGTTCTCAAGCTGCTCCTCATGGTATGAATTGGAAAGTACGGCAAGTACCATCCTGTCCACTCCTATTGATGTCTCTATGACGTATGGAGTATAGCTTTCCCCGCTTTCAGGATCATAGTACTGTATCTTCTTGCCTGAGAATTTCTGATGGTTCCCGAGGTCGAAATCAGTCCTTGAATGTATTCCCTCCAGCTCCTTGAAGCCGAACGGGAAGTTAAACTCAATATCGGTAGCCGCATTTGCATAATGTGCAAGCTTCTCATGATCGTGGAACCTATAGTTCCCGTCACCCATTCCAAGGGCCTCATGCCATGCGAGACGTGTCTGCTTCCAGGTTTTGAACCAGTCGAGCTCTGTCCCAGGCTTGATGAAGAACTGCATTTCCATCTGCTCGAACTCCCTCATCCTGAAGATGAACTGGCGGGCCACAATCTCATTCCTGAAAGCTTTCCCTATCTGCGCTATGCCGAACGGGATCTTCATCCTTCCTGTCTTCTGCACATTCAGATAGTTCACAAAGATTCCCTGGGCTGTCTCAGGACGAAGATATATGACGTTCGTGTCATCGGATGTATTTCCGAGCTGTGTACTGAACATAAGATTGAACTGGCGCACCTCTGTCCAGTTCTTTGTGCCGGAAATCGGACATACTATCTCGCAGTCGATGATTATCTGGCGGAGTTCAGCGAGGTCGTTTGCATTGAGAGCATCAGCCATACGCTTGCGGACTTCATCAATCTTTGTCCTGTTTCTCAACACATTAGGATTGGTCTCAAGGAATTTCTCCTCATCGAAGCCATCCCCGAATTTCTTGCGGCCTTTCTCTACTTCCTTCCTTATCTTCTCCTCAAGCTTGGCGATGTAATCCTCGATAAGGACATCCGCACGGTATCTTTTCTTCGAGTCCTTATTGTCTATGAGTGGGTCATTGAAGGCGCCTACATGGCCGGAAGCCTCCCATATCTTAGGATGCATGAAGATGCAGGAATCGATTCCGACGATATTCTCGTGAAGCCTTACCATAGCTTCCCACCAGTATCTCTTGATATTGTTCTTCAGTTCAACACCCATCTGTCCGTAATCATACACGGCTGCAAGACCATCATAGATTTCGCTTGAAGGGAAAATAAATCCATACTCCTTGCAATGCGCAACCAGAGTCTTGAAAAGTTCATCCTGTGTCATAGTATTAACTTGTTATAATGTATTCATTATCATGACCCGAAGGTCCGGCCTGCAAAATTAGCAATTTATACAATATATGCCATTACATTACCGCAGCTTTATTGCAATTGTCTGTCCTGTATCCTGTCAAGTTCCTCCCTGGAGGCTATCTGCCGCAGAGGTATCATGACAAAATCCCTCTGGAGCATCAGCGGATGAGGTATCGTGAGATCCTTCTCTCTGATGACAACATCCCCGAACAGGAGAATATCTATGTCTATCGGCCTTGACCTGTAGACTCTCTTCCCGTCATTGCCATACTCTACCCCCTGGATACGGCCCATCGATGTCTCTATATCCTTACATATGGCCAGTATCCCATATGCCGCACGCCTTTCGTTATCCTTTCTCTGCATGTCCGACGTTCCCCGTGGAACAGTCAGCCTGTAACGTACAGCCGCATTCAGGAACATGTCCTCACTTTCAAATCCCCATGGTTCCGTCTCGATTATATCCGATAATGCCTCATAATGCCGGCCGAAAGCCATGTCCAGGCGACGGAGTGCGTCACGGATATTATGCTCCCTGTCTCCGGAATTCGAGCCGAGCCCGAGATAAAGGGGATATTCAAGGTTTCCCGGCATATCAGGACTATTCATCCAGCCCGAGCTCTACAAGTGCTTCCTCAGACATCCTGCTCTTGTCCCACACCGGCTCGAACACCAGCTCGATCTTTGCGCTTACGACTCCGGGGACATCTTCTACGGCAGCCTTGACCGCATCCACCACATAATCTGCCATAGGGCAGTTGGGGGCTGTCAGAGTCATCTGTATATAGACATTATGGTCCTCGTCTACCTTAAGCTCGTATATAAGCCCCAGATCATAGATATTGACAGGTATTTCAGGGTCATAGACCTGCCTCAGAGCCATTATGATATCCCTTTCCAAAGCCATAAGTTCCTCCTTTACGGTTTCATTGTCACGGCCGGATACGGTTCCGGCCTTTCTCTTAAATATATTCCTCAGATTCATTTCCGGACAATTCGTGGACGCACGTACAATCAAAGATTTTCAGCAGCAAGCTCCCGGATCCTGGCAATCATCGAAACCAGACCGTTTGCCCTTGTAGGGGAAAGGTTCTCCTTCAATCCGAGCCTGTCGATTACCGAGAAATCGGATGAGGCGATTTCCTCCGGAGTCCTCCCTGAATAGATCTTTATCAGCAACGATATTATGCCCTTTGTGATGATAGCATCGCTGTCTGCATTGAAGAAAAGCTTTCCATCTTTAAGCGACCAATCCAGCCATACTCTTGATTGACAACCTTTTATAAGCTTATCGTCAGTCTTCTCCGCGTCCGGATATTCATTAAGCGCCTTCCCGAGCTCTATGAGATATTCATACTTGTCAAGCCACTCATCAAACATTGAAAACTCATCAACTACTTCATTTTCAATTTCTTGTAAAGACTTTTCCATATTACATGATTTTAACAGGCGTCTGCCGCTACCGTAACATCTTTATAGCCTTGTCCAGGCTTTCTACAAAATATTCAGCCTCTTCAAGTGTATTATAAGGGGCAAGCGAAGCCCTGAGCATCCCGGTTACGCCGTATCTGTCCATAAGCGGCTCTGCACACATCTGGCCGGACCTTACGGCTATCCCCATCTTGTCAAGGATAAGTGCCAGATCTTCATGGTGCACTCCTTCAACTGTGAACGAAAAGAGGGATATCTTTTCGCTCCTGTCTTCAGGGACTCCATACAGCCTGATCCTGTCATCCTTCATAAGGGCATCAAGAAGATAGTCCCTGACATCATCGCAGTATCTGCACAGTTCTTCATCACGGGACATTTCCATCGCCAGCATGAGGGCAGGCTTAAGTGTAGCCGCACCGGCAAAGTTCTGCGTACCGGCCTCGAATTTCAGGGGAAGCGGCGCATATGTTGTGCCGTCGAACCTTACTGTCCCTACCATCTCTCCCCCTCCCATATAAGGAGGCATCTTCTCAAGGAGCTCTTTCCGTCCATAAAGGACGCCTGTCCCCGGAGCCGCGTATATCTTGTGCCCTGAAAACACATAGAAATCACAGCCGGTTTTCCTGACATCCACGTCTGCATGGACGACCCCCTGCGCCCCGTCTACAAGGACAGGCACCCCCTTTCCATGACAGATGGCCGCTATCTTTTCCACCGGATTGACAATCCCGAGCACATTGGAAATGTGAGCTACACAGACAATCCTGGTCCTCTCCGTCATGAGGCTTTCGAGCATCTCCACTTTCAGATGTCCCGTATCATCGACATGAAGTACTTTAAGGACCGCCTTTTTGCGGTTGCACATCATCTGCCAGGGAACGATGTCCGAATGGTGTTCGGATTCCGACACAATGATTTCATCCCCCTCAGATACAAAAGCCTCTCCGAAAGAGAATGCCACAAGATTGACTGATGCAGTAGCGCCCGACGTAAATACTATCTCACTGCTTTCTGCCGCATTGATAAAACCCCTGACACATTCCCGAGCATCCTCATATGCCTGCGTAGCCTCTTCCGACATCAGATGCACTGCCCGATGAATATTTGCATTGCATGTCGATGAAATCCGTGTCCACTCGTCTATGACAGACTGCGGACGCTGAGCCGTAGCGGCATTATCAAAATATACAAGACTCTTTCCATATACCTTACGTGACAAGGCAGGAAAAAGATTTCTTATCTCTTTCGGGTCCATAACAGGATTTTTAAGCGAGCAAAGTTAGCAAAAACAATAATCAGTTGACATCAGCATAGCGTATTTTTCATATTTTTGCACTGATATACAATACAGGAACCTGTCAAGACACCATTACAGCACCATGATTGAATACATAAAAGGACAGCTTATAGAACTTACTCCGACCGACGCAATTGTAGAATGCCATGGAATCGGATATCACATGCTGATTTCTCTGCAGACATTCAGCCAGCTGGAAAACCACAGCGATGTTACCGTCTACATACACCATTATCTGCGTGAAGACGATGAATTGTTCTATGGATTTGCAACAAAGGACGAGAGGGAACTTTTCAGACTGCTGATCGGGGTATCCGGAATCGGTGCTGCCACAGCAAGGATGATGCTCTCCTCACTTACTTCCGAAGAAATTAGGAATGCCATAATTGCAGAAGACATAAACAGGATCAAAAGCATCAAGGGTATCGGTCTTAAAAGCGCGCAACGTCTCATCCTCGAGCTGAAGGACAAGATTGTCAAAGGAAGCGGAACAGAAACAAGCGCAATCTTCAGCACAAAGGATAACGCGACAATTGAAGAAGCCGTTACCGCCCTCGTGCTATTGGGTTTTACCAAGGCCAATGTCAACAAAGCCGTCTCAGCTGTCATAAAGGAGCAGCCGGATGCCAACCTGGAAACAATAATAAAGCTTGCGTTAAAGAAATTATAGAACAATGTTCCACGTGGAACAAAATAAGACAAAAATGGAAACAGGAGAAAAGAAAACCACAAACTGGAAAGACTTGCTGAGCCTGACTTGCACATGCATCATTTTCGTATGCTCAGTTGCAATGCTTGTCCAGTACTATAAATTCGACTTTGAAATGTCAGGTCTGACAGTCGCTATATGGTGGATACTTGTGGTATACTCCATATACAGGACTATAGCAATGATTGTATCGAGACGTAAAAAATAACCGGCACGAAATTTTATCTGCAGACCTTCGCCTGCTAAGACACTTCCCTACTACCGCCCGAAATATACCAGAAGGACAGAGATATCCGCCGGAGACACTCCGGATATTCTCGATGCCTGGGCAATTGTCCGCGGCGAATATCTCTTGAGTTTCTGACGGCATTCAATCGACAGACTTTCCACCTTATCAAAGTCGAAATCTTCCGGAATGGAAAGATTTTCAAGACGCATGATTTTATCCGCTATCCTTTTTTCCCTTTCAATATAGCCCTCATATTTGATTGCAATCTCGCAGCATTCCAGAATCTCATTCCGATAATTTTCAGAAATTGCCGATTCCATATCGAAATCATCTACCAGCTTGAGAGAATAATCGGCATTATTCTTCAATATATCCAGAGCATCCCTGAATGATGAGTGATAAAGTCTGTCATCATTGAATATATCGGAATCAGTTGCAGTAGCAGATAGCACAGACTTATAATCCATCTCTTCCCTGAATAGACCGGCCACAGGAGAACTGAATTCAATATTGAATCTTTCAATAGTTCCACGTGGAACAATCTCCATTATTTCTTTCAAAGAGACCTGAGGCCTGACTACAATTTCTGAAAGTTTCTTTCTGGACTCCAAAGCAGCTGTTCCGACAGACACGAGATACGGATTCAGAGTTTCAGGCTTCAATGATGTGGAATCGGAAAATTCAGCAATCCTGTTGACCATGTCGTACTTCCTCATGGTATAATCATATCTGTAATCATCGGCAAGACCCAGATGATGGGAGAGAGGCGTAAGCCTTAAGTCAGCATCATCCTGTCTCAGGAGAATACGGTACTCTGCTCTTGAGGTAAACATCCTGTAAGGCTCATCGACTCCTTTTGTGACAAGATCATCTATGAGCACTCCGATATATGCCTGATCCCTCTTGAGCACAAAAGGCTCCTTGCCACTTACCTTAAGATGCGCATTGATACCTGCCATCAGGCCCTGAGCGGCAGCTTCTTCATACCCGGTAGTCCCGTTGATCTGGCCTGCGAAAAACAGGTTCTCTATTGATTTGAGTTCAAGCGACGGCTTAAGTTGGGTAGGGTCGAAGTAATCGTATTCAACCGCATACGCCGGTCTGAAAATCCTGGCATTCTCAAGACCCTTTATCTTATGCAGGGCATCAAGCTGAGTCTGGAGCGGCAACGAGGAGGAAAATCCCTGCAGATAATATTCATTCGTAGTCCTGCCTTCCGGTTCAAGAAAAAGCTGGTGGGAATCCTTGTCCGCAAATGTCCTCAGCTTATCCTCAATGCTCGGACAATACCGGGGTCCTATACCTGTTATCATTCCTGAGAACAATGGTGAATCCCCGAACCCGCTGCGAAGCACTTCATGCACTTCAGGATTTGTATGGACTACATAGCACGGCATCTGAGGCGTTCCGTTCTGGACCGTGGAAAGAAACGGAAGGTAAGAGAATTTATCAGGCTGCTTATCGCCCTCCTGCATCGGAAGCGTTTCGAGATCGACTGATGATATATCGATTCTTGGTGGAGTGCCTGTTTTCATCCTTGCAGTCCTGACGCCCATTTCAACCAAACGCTCTGTCAGTCCATGCGAAGACATCTCCCCTATCCTTCCCCCTTCAAAACTGTTCCTTCCGATGAAAAGCCTGCCTTCAAGGAATGTTCCGGCAGTCAGGATAAGTGCCTGAGATTTGAAAATTGCTCCGGTAGTCGTACGGCAGCCGGTAATACGCGAACCATCAAAGAGAAAATCGACTGCTGTATCTTGATAAATATCTAATTTACAATTAGTTTCGAGTAATTTTCGCCAATTCAGACTGAACCTCATTTTATCACATTGAGCGCGGGGACTCCACATGGCAGGCCCTTTTGACCTGTTGAGCATCCTGAACTGGAGTGTTGATGCGTCCGTCACAATTCCCGTATATCCTCCGAGGGCATCAATCTCCCGGACAATCTGACCCTTTGCTATCCCTCCGATAGCGGGGTTGCATGACATCTGGGCAAACCTGCCCATATCCATTGTTATCAGAAGGACAGATGAGCCCATGCGTGAAGCAGCCATCGCAGCCTCGCAGCCTGCATGCCCCCCACCTACTACTATGATATCGTATATTCCATTCATAGGCATCATCAGAGGAGTTCACGTAAAGAGAGATAGTAATTCTCCTTCTCCCTCATTACCTTGATATCTTCTTCAGTATGGTCATCATATCCGATGAGATGAAGTATCCCGTGGACGATTACCCTGTTGAGTTCATCATCGAACTCAGTACCATACTCATGTGCATTCTCCCTGACGCTGTCAACACTTATGAAGAGGTCTCCGGAGATTCTGTCGCCCTCGCAATAGTCAAAGGTAATGATATCCGTAAAATAGTCATGCCCGAGATATCTCCTGTTGATGTCAAGGATGTAGTTGTCGGAACAGAAAATCACAGCAATATCTCCTGTACGCCTGATCTCGCTTTCAGCTACGAGCCTTATCCAGCTCCTTGTCAATGTCTTTTTCCTGAAACGGAACGGAGTCTCTTCAAAATGAAATGATACCATATCTGGGAAAATTTTCCGCAAATCTACAACATATATGGAAAAAATTATGATTTAATAATTATTATTTCTAACTTTACCCGGCAAAAAAGGAAATAAAACACACGGAATATGGAAGTTAAGAAATCAGAAAAAGCAAATCTCGAGAACAAGAAGCTGCTTTTCTTTGAAATCGGACTCATGCTTTCCCTCAGTGTTGTCTACTTCGCATTCGAATGGACAACCGCGGAGAAGCAGGTTGCCGTACTTGAGGAAACCACTCAGGTTGTTGAAGTTGAGGATATGGTACCTATCACACAGGAAACACCTCCACCTCCACCATCAGCACCGAGTATACCTGTCCTGTCTGACCAGATTGACATCGTCGATGACGAGATTCAGGTTGATGACAACCTGTTCATGAACCTTGAGGATGATGCAAGCATGGGTGTTGAGATCATGGACTATGTTGAAAATGTAGAGGAAGAAGTCGTTGAAGAGGAAGCAATTCCGTTCCAGCTCGTAGAGGAGAAGCCTTCATTCATGGGAGGCGATGCCAATGCATTCTCAAAATGGGTCAATGAAAGACTCGTATATCCTGAGATTGCCAAGGAGAACGGTGTATCTGGACGTGTTACCCTCCAGTTCACAGTGAATACCGACGGAACTGTCAGCAACGTGAAAGTACTCCGCGGTGTCGACCCATCTCTCGACAGGGAAGCTGTCAGGGTTGTATCAATGTCCCCTAAGTGGACTCCAGGAAAGCAGAGAGACCGTGCAGTGAAGGTAACCTACACGTTCCCTGTTATATTCCAGTTGAGATAACACCTCTTCTAAGACATCAAAAGGGTGGCCAGACGTTGAATCCGGTCACCTTTTTTAATATTATAGAAGACCTCAAATAAATGGACATCAAAGAAAAATACACTGAAAAGGCAATATTCGTCGGGGTCATCAAGCAGAATGACGACGAAAGGCAGGTGCTGGAATACCTCGACGAACTTGAATTCCTGGCTGAGACAGCCGGGGCAGAAGGCAAGAAAAGATTCATACAGAAAGTAGACAAGCCTGATACAAGGACATACATCCGCAGCGGAAAACTGCAGGAAATAAAGACCTGGATTGAGGAAAATGAGACAGATGTCGTCATTTTCGATGACGAGCTCTCCCCTACCCAGCTGAGAAACATAGAGAGGGAACTAAACTGCCGGATACTCGACAGGACAAATCTCATCCTCGACATATTTGCCCAAAGGGCAAAGACAGCCTACGCAAAGACTCAGGTCGAACTCGCACAATACCAGTATCTTCTGCCAAGACTTACACGAATGTGGACGCATCTTGAAAGACAGAAGGGAGGTATCGGAATGAGGGGTCCCGGAGAGACACAGATAGAGACCGACAGGAGAATAATACAGGACAAGATTGCAAAGCTCAAGGAACAGCTCAAGAAAATAGACAAGCAGATGGCCTCACAGAGGGGCAACAGAGGTTCCCTCGTAAGAATATCTCTTGTAGGTTACACGAATGTAGGGAAAAGCACCCTCATGAACCTTCTTGCAAAAAGCGACGTTTTTGCTGAAAACAAGCTCTTCGCAACGCTTGACACGACCGTACGCAAGGTGGTAATCGAAAATGTACCGTTTCTGCTCAGCGATACGGTAGGATTCATAAGAAAGCTCCCGACACAGCTTGTCGAAGCGTTCAAGAGCACCCTCGATGAAGTCAGGGAAGCCGATATCCTGATGCATGTCGTGGATATTTCGCATCCGAATTTTGAGGAGCAGATGCATATAGTGGAGCAGACACTGAAGGAAATAAACGCCGCAGAAAAGCCCGTATTCGTCGTATTCAACAAGATTGATGCTTACAGATACGAGGAGTACGATGAGTTCTCCCTTGAGCCTAAAAAGCAGGAAAACTACACCCTTGATGAATTCAAGCGGAGCTGGATTGCAAAGGAGAACACCCCGTGCATCTTCATCTCGGCAAAAAACAAGGTCGGCATTGACAAGCTGCGTGCCGACCTTTACAAGATGGTAGCTGAAATCCATGCAGGACGCTACCCTTTCAACAATTTCCTCTGGTAGATTAATGGATATCAGAAAGCAGACAGGTCTATCCTTCTGATGCCGTCAACACAATCTATTCTGAATGACTCGGCATTAGAGAGAGTAAAAGTTACCTCCTTAGTGCCGGAGTCCTGATAAGTATGTCCAGTCGTTGATGCTGCATAGTCCTCCTTCTGGCCGTCACCCCATTCAACCGTACCCGAAATATCTTCTCCAATGAAATATGGGACAGCATAGGAGATATTTTCATGCCATATCTTAAGAACGGAAAGCTTTCCGGACTGGATAACCTTAAATTCCTCCATGATATCGGAATTTTCGGCCTCGAAGACAATCAGAGCCTCCCTGGATGTCCTGTCGGTGTTCTCCGACACGGAAAAACTATGTGTGTATGTCTGCAGGGACTTTGAAGTAATCTCCTCAATCCAGTCATTTCCTTCTACTATTTCACATGAATATCTGATATTCGACTGCAGATCTATTGTTATTATCCTTGAAGACGCATCGATATTAATCGAATGGTCTGTAAGGTTTACGACAGGGGCTTCCTGAACAAAAGTCACTGTCTCCCGGAAATCAGGGATTGCCACTGTCAGGAGTCCGTTTCTGGCACTTTGCTGATCATTCTCAGCTACATTGACTACGACAACAGCTTCCTCAGTGAAAGAATCAGGATATTCGAAAGTTATCCACTCGCTGTATGAAGTAAGAGACCATTGGGTGTTTGAACTGACATGAATCTCATATGTACCGCCCTCTGCAGGAACTTCTATTACCTCCTCCATGACTGACAGGAATGACTCTTCTGTCCTTGTACAAGACAGGAGGAACAGGACAGGAACTATAATGGATAAAAATCTATATGGTTTCATAGGTCAAATTTTACAATACTACATCAAGTGCAAATGAATCTTTATCTGAGCTGATACGGACTGTATATTCCCCTGATGGAAGGTCAGTTGTATCAATTTCAATAATACCGTCATCGAATGTATTGCCGCCCGCGACTTCATCACCATAGGAAGAGGAGAAGGTCCAGTCAAGGTCTGCAAGAGTCTCTATCCTGATAAGATTCTCCTCAGGGAGATACTCAAATGATGTGACCTCCCTGATAAAATAAGGGTCCGTAAGATAAAGCTCACCGGTAACACCAAAATCGGTACCGAACAATACAGGCATCCAGTCTCCTCCCCTGTTGCTCCTGTAATATAGCTTTATCTTGTCTCCGATTTCAATATCTTCAGTAATCGTGCACCTTGATACTACTCCATAATAACCATAACCAGGCTCAAGAGTTATATTCTGTAGATCTACAGCAAGAAATTCCTTTATCTGCTCCATCCTGTCTACAGATACTACTGCTATACTTCCATTGAAAGTCGTTGTACCGGCATTATAGACAAAACCATACTTTACTTCAAACGGGACATTTACCTCAACTTCAATATCAGGATCGGTAAACGCCAGGCCATTGTTATCGAATGCTTCTTTCAATCCAACGACTTCCGGAGCCTCCCCTCCCTCATCTGGCTTTATACCGAAAACGGCAGTATGACTATACGGATAATCTCCGAAATCAGGAAAAGCATAATATCCGTTGTCATAACCTCCCCAGCCCCAGTTTATATGGAGGTTTCCTTCAGAATCGTATCCGTCGACAACAAAAGTATGGCCTCCTCCATCGCCTTGGCCAGAATACCATACAGGGCCTGTATCCCTGATATTCGAATAAAGCATTTCGAGCCACCGTGACTGGGAAAAAATCTCTCTGTCATAACTGACAATGCCGGCATCATATGACATGTGGTCAATCAAGGCAGGAGCATACATGTTATCATATGTTCCTGTACCATCCGTATCGAACATAGCCTCAAGAGACAGGGCACATTCAAACATCAGCTGAGACACAGCTTCCGCCTGCTCTTCAGTATATGTCTGATACGAGAGTGGCATATTATCCCAGTCATATGTCTCCCCAAGCTGATAAGAGTCAACATAAACTGTCTGCCCTCCGGCAGTCTCATAGCTATATCCTCCCACCTGGCCATGACCGCGCTCAGGATATCTGAAATATCTGAGTATAATTGACATTGCTGTAGCTCCACACCCGGTATACTGACTTCCATATACCGATGTCAGCCTGTTGAAAGGCTCAGTCTGATTCCATTCGGCAGTCTCAAGCAGAACAGGAGACATCTCATTCTTCATCTCATAGCTTCCTGACGACAGTTCATTCCACTTCTCAGATATCATGGCATCAGAAACGGCACCTGACTCTCTCATATACCTTATTCCGTCTTCAAGCCCGGAAAACCACGCCTCAACATTAGAAGGCATATTCTCATATGAAAACTTTCCTTCATATGAATAACCGAGCACAGGCTGTACACAGTCATCCCCGGAAACGACCACGAAACCTCCTGCAATATTCTCAAACACATAGAATGCAGGAATGCTACCGGCTTTTGTCTGAACCGTATTGCCGGTCCATTTCAACACTATATCCGAAGAAGCACCCTTTGTTGTCTTACCTGAGCCGAAAAAGCTTTCAGCAACCTGCGTTGCCCTCCCAAGGTCTACCTCCTCGGCATAAGAGACAGCCTGATGGCACAGCAGGACACAAAGGAAAAATAATAAGGAAAGTCTTTTCATAAAGTTTGTCAGTTATAAAAATCAATGATGGATGCAAAAGTAACAATAAATCGTATCTGAAACAAGGTAATTGATTATATAATAATACAAAGACAGCAGCCCCCGGAAAAGGACTGCCGTCTTATAGTAGAATATGGAATTATTGTTATTCCTTGAATTTTGCAGAGATGAATTCCCTGTTGAGACGTGCGATATGGGATATTGTCACGTGCTTAGGGCATTCCATTTCACATGCACGGGTGTTGGTGCAGGCTCCGAATCCGAGCTCATCCATCTTTGCAACCATTGCCTTTGCACGTTTGGCAGCCTCTACCTTACCCTGAGGAAGAAGAGCCAGCGAACTTACACGTGCAGCAACGAAGAGCATTGCAGAACCGTTCTTGCAGGTAGCTACACATGCACCGCAACCGATGCAGGCCGCTCCATCCATGCTTTCCTCGGCAATCTCATGCGATATAGGTATGACATTTCCGTCAGGTACCCCGCCTGAGTTGACAGAGATGAATCCTCCTGCCTGCATGATCTTGTCAAATGCCTTGCGGTCAACTACAAGGTCCTTGATGACAGGAAATACATTACTTCTCCAAGGCTCTATAGTGATTGTATCACCATCCTTGAACTTACGCATATGAAGCTGGCATGTAGTCACTTCATCGTCTGGTCCATGCGCACGTCCGTTGATATACAGTGAACATGCACCGCATATTCCCTCGCGGCAGTCATGGTCAAAAGAGACAGGGCCGCTGCTCTGGCATCCTCTCTCAACAGCTACCGGATCCATACCTTCATGGATGAGTTGCTCATTGAGAATATCGAGCATTTCAAGGAAAGAACTGTCAGGAGAGATGTTCTTGACCTTATATGTCTCAAAATGCCCTTTTGTCTTGGCGTTTTTCTGGCGCCATACCTTCAAAGTCAAATCCATTTCAATTAATCTTTATAGTTTCTGGTAGCTATCTTGATATTCTCGTAGACGAGCGGTTCCTTATGCAGCTCAGGCTCCTTGCCATCGCCTTTGTATTCCCATGCGGCAACATACATGAAGTGCTCGTCATCACGCTTGGTCTCGCCGTCCTCGGTCTGCATCTCCTCACGGAAATGACCTCCGCAAGACTCCTTGCGATGAAGTGCGTCACGTGCCATAAGCTCGCCTATCTCAAGGAAATCGGCAAGTCTGAGGGCTTTCTCAAGCTCCTGGTTGAAGTTGTCCTTGTCGCCGGCAACATAGACATCGGACCAGAATTCCTTGCGGAGCTCCTGAATCATCTCTATGGCCTTTTTAAGTCCAGCCTCATTACGTGCCATTCCTACATATTCCCACATGATATGGCCGAGTTTCTTGTGGATTTCATCGACAGTATGATGTCCCTTGATTGACATGAGCCTGTCAATCTTTTCCCTTACAGCCTTTTCAGCCTCCTCGAATTCAGGGGAATTGGTGTCAGGAACAGGATATTTGAACTGTGATGCAAGATAATCTCCAATAGTATACGGAAGTATGAAATATCCGTCTGCAAGACCCTGCATAAGAGCCGAAGCACCGAGGCGGTTACCGCCATGGTCGCTGAAGTTGGCTTCCCCTATGGCATATAGTCCAGGAATGGTGGTCTGGAGATTATAGTCAACCCACAGACCTCCCATGGTATAATGGATGGCCGGATAAATCATCATCGGTTCCTTGTAAGGGTCGGTATCGGTAATCTTCTGATACATCTGGAAGAGGTTTCCGTATCTCTCGCGTATCTTTTCGACACCAAGCCTCTTGATGGCTGTACTGAAATCAAGGAATACCGCAAGTCCTGTCTCGTTTACACCATATCCGGCATCACATCTCTCCTTTGCGGCACGTGATGCGACATCACGCGGAACAAGATTTCCGAAGGCCGGGTATCTGCGCTCGAGATAGTAATCCCTGTCCTCTTCAGGAATCTGTGAAGGCTTGACCTCTTTCTTGCGGAGCCTCATCACATCCTCCTTCTTCTTAGGCACCCATATGCGGCCGTCATTACGCAGTGACTCCGACATGAGGGTCAGCTTGGACTGCTGGTCGCCATGTACAGGAATACATGTCGGGTGGATCTGGGCAAAGCAAGGATTTGCGAAATATGCACCTTTCTTATAGCACTGCCATGCTGCAGAACCATTGCTGTTCATGGCATTCGTAGAAAGGAAGTATGTGTTTCCGTAACCGCCTGACGCAATTACTACAGCATGTGCACCGAAACGTTCAATCTCTCCAGTAACAAGATTCCTGGCTATGATTCCTTTTGCCTCTCCGTTTATAAGCACTACGTCGAGCATCTCATGACGTGGATAGCTCTTGACAGTACCCTCGGCAATCTGACGGTTCATCGCAGCATAGGCACCGAGAAGAAGCTGCTGTCCTGTCTGACCTCTCGCATAGAATGTACGGCTTACCTGCGCTCCTCCGAAAGAACGGTTTGCAAGAAGTCCGCCGTATTCACGGGCAAACGGAACACCCTGTGCGACACACTGGTCGATAATGTTTCCGCTCACTTCTGCAAGACGGTACACGTTCGCCTCACGGCTGCGGTAGTCGCCTCCCTTGATGGTCTCATAGAAAAGACGGTAAACCGAGTCATTGTCATTCTGATAGTTCTTTGCCGCATTGATACCGCCCTGTGCAGCGATGGAATGTGCACGACGAGGCGAATCGCTTATGCAGAAGACCTTTACATTATAACCGAGCTGACCAAGCGTTGCAGCTGCAGATGCCCCGCCAAGTCCGGTTCCGATGACGATGATCTCGAGTTTCCTCTTGTTGCCCGGATTGACAACACGAAGCTGAGATTTATGCTTTGTCCATTTTTCGGACAAAGGACCCTCAGGAATCTTAGAAATTAGTTTTTCGGCCATTTTATATCGATTAATGAAATTTCGGCACAATTTTAATGAATTTTATGCTAATTAACAATTTATTCAAGCATTATCACTGATATCTGATATATAAAGGTTCCGCACCATGTATATAACCTGCAAATGAACTGTGGTAAATATCGAAGAATCCCTCTGAAATACTGTCGTACATTTCAAGATACTCCTCATGACTTATGTTTCCCGAGACGTATCCGGAATACAGCGTGCCGAACTTTTCAAGGATCTCATCCTCCGCACTGCGGCAGCATTCAAGCATCGGGGGCAACTGTCCGCAGCCTCCGAGCACATACCTGAGGTCCACATATCTTGCCATGCTGCTTATATCCTCATAGAATATGAACCTGTCTTTCAGCCATAATGAAAGACCGCAGAAAGAGTCCATGTCTGATTCAGGGTATCGCGAAAGCCTGTCAGGGACATGGTTGTCAACGGATACAGGGACAGGTACGGCAACAGATGAAGCAGGATAGCCCAATGCTGCCCACAACACTGATTCCGAAGGATTTCCTCCGTCCCTTACACCTTGGATGACTACAGAAGCCGATGTGGACCTGCGTGGAATAAAGTCAAGGTCTGCAATACATCCTCTGGTCTCTGAAAGGAACTTCCCCGCATCCCTGACAAGGTCTATCCCGAGGATTTCCTGACGGTACGAACGGGAAAGGCTGTCTATGATATCGAGAGGCCGGATTCGCCCGATTTCCCCTCTCTCATCCATGTCCCTTAAGATACTGCACGCAGTAATATGCCTTTCTATGCCCTTCCACCTGCGTGAGTCCCCGGATACAGAGAAATTGGTCACTACATAGTACCCGTCTTCACATCCGGAAACATCTATCTTGTGAAATGAATCATTATCAGTCTCATACCAGGCAGCCCCTCCATGTGCATCTATACAGCCGAAATTGGCCTCTACCCCCATAGGCCTCGCCAATGTGTCGAGCAGATTCTCGAAATCTTCGAGTGTAGCACATATTTCAAGGGCCCGGTACATAAGCACACCTTCCCTGTCCATCATCGATGCCGGGACATCGTCATCCTTAAGGCAGTATGAAGCGGTATTCATCACAGCGAAACCGGCGGTATTCACACCTATCCATACCTCGCCGCCCCCGGAACGGGAATCAACAAGACCTGTGAAAGAATATTTCTCCCCTGAAAAATGCCTGATGCTGTTGTCAAGATTGCCCGTATCCCTGTTTTTCCATATCATAGGCCTTCCGTCAGCAGTGACATTCCCGGAAATTATCACTGCTGTACATGCATACATCCTCTGTACGAGACACATACAGCACAGGGCAATCAACAAAGGGTACACTTTTCTCATAAGGAACGGATAAAGGGAACCATGTCAGAACAATGTGGCATCGCAGGCTGAATCATCCTGTCCGGCGGCAATCTTCTCATATCCGAGATGCGTATAGGCAAGATCGGTAGCCTCCCGGCCTCTCGGTGTACGTATGATGAAGCCCTCCTTTATAAGGAACGGCTCGTATACCTCTTCAAGTGTCCCCTGGTCCTCCCCTATCGCTGTCGCAATGGTATTCGCACCTACCGGCCCTCCCTTGAACTTGGTTATTATGGTCCTCAATATCTTGTTGTCTATGGCATCGAGCCCCCGCTTGTCTATATTCAGGGCATCAAGGGCATACCTTGCTATCTTAAGGTCTATATGCCCGTTTCCTATGACCTGTGCGAAATCCCGGACACGCCTCAGAAGAGAATTGGCTATACGTGGCGTACCCCTGCTCCTGAGGGCTATCTCGACAGCAGCATCTTCCTCTATACCAACCTTGAGAATGGCGGCACTACGTCTTACTATACGTTCAAGCGTGGCTGTATCATAGTATTCGAGCGCGCATGTTATGCCGAATCTCGCCCTGAGAGGAGACGTCAGCAGGCCGCTTCTGGTAGTGGCCCCGACAAGGGTAAACGGATTCAGGGATATCCTGACGCTCCGGGCACCCGGCCCCTTGTCTATGACAAGGTCTATGACAAAATCCTCCATCGCCGAATAGAGGTACTCTTCCACAACCGGAGAAAGCCTGTGTATCTCGTCGATGAAAAGGACGTCCCCTTCCTCAAGAGATGTCAGAAGTCCGGCAAGGTCCCCCGGCTTGTCGAGGACAGGACCTGATGTGACCTTGAGATTTACCCCGAGCTCATTCGCTATTATATGTGCAAGGGTGGTCTTTCCGAGTCCCGGAGGCCCGTGGAAAAGCACATGGTCGAGAGATTCCCCCCTCTGCCTGGCGGCCTGGATAAAAACCTTAAGATTGGCTACAATCTTGTCCTGGCCCGTAAAGTCCGCAAGATCCTGCGGCCTGATAATTCCGTCAAAATCCTTATCTTTGTCCGAATTAACATCATGGGGGTCAAAATGTCCGTTCATTTCTCAGAGTCATCTTTAGTTCCAGCCGCTGTCCGGCATCATCATAAAAAACATACAAATATAATTCTTTTTATATTCTATTGTTTTTGTTTATACTCCTGTAAATATGTTGATAACATTGTCAATGTTTTGAATTTCAGTATAATTTGATTGTTGATGACTGTTGAGAACATGACGGGCAACTCTCCGGTAACTTTATGGTATTTTATTTTGACATGAATTTTATCCGACGTATATATCGTTTTACATGAATTCACAATTTATTTGTCAATTGTTTTTAATATGCTTTTAAACAGGTTTTCAACATATTTTACAGTACTTTTCAACAAATTTTCAACAGAAGCGGTAAAATGAAGATAAGTTCGGAGACTTCGGCAGTCCTTTCAGGGAAACTGTCCTCTTCCATGGAGATATGCTGTTCGGGGCTCATCCTTTCAGCCAGGTGGGCTGTATTTTCTGAGACAGTGAGTGACGGGTTGCACATGATTGTACTGCCTGACAGGGAGAGTGCTGAATACTGCGCTTCAGACCTGTACAATATGATTGAGGGGGACAGGATATTCTTCATGCCGGATTCGGGCAGGAGCCTTGAAAAGAGCAACTATAAATCCTCGCTCGGGGTGCAGCGGACATCGGCGCTCGGACGTATCTCAGGGTATGGGGACGGCTCCGGTCTTCTCGTGATAGTGACTTATCCGGCAGCACTCAATGAGGCCGTCCCTGACGAGAAGAAGGTGCGCAGCTCGATATTCTCCCTGTCCACAGGCATGGAGATAAGCCATGATGACATTACCGGGAAACTTTTCGGGGAAGGGTTTGAAAGGGTGGATTTCGTATCTGCACCGGGACAGTTTGCAGTAAGGGGCGGAATCATCGACATATTCTCCTATTCATTCAACAATCCTTACAGGATCAGCTTTTTCGGAGATGAGATAGAGAGTATAAACGTGTTCGACTGCAATACCCAGCTTTCCACAGGCGCAGTCGAGTCGATAGACATATATCCTGACTTTTCATCTGATGATGCAGGGGAAGGTCAGTTTGTATATGACCATCTTCCGGAGGATACGGTCGTATGGTTCGATTCGTCTGACATGTACAGCGGACAGCCTTTTTTCGGACCGCTGAAAATGTACAGGCATGTCTTTATAGACACTCCCCTGTCATTCCAGGGTAATGATATATTGAGATTCGATATCTCTCCGCAGCCTGCATTCAACAAGAATTTCGAATTGCTCACTGCCGATATCAGGAACAGGATAGAGACAGGATACAAAGTATATATCTACGGGGAGAAGGAATCGCAGCTCGACAGGCTGAGGTCAATATTCATACAGAACGGTGGAATACAGCCCGAATTCTGTCCCGGAAAGAATATACATGGCGGATTCATAGATAACGGGGACAAGGTATGCTGCTATTCTGACCATGAGATTTTCGACAGGTTTCACAGGGTCAGCATCAGGAGGACTGTCGAAAAGAGCGAGCAGCTTACCATCAATGACCTGACCTCGTTCAATATCGGCGATTATGTAGTGCACATAGATTATGGTATAGGCATATTCGGCGGACTTGTCAGGATGCGTGACGACAAGGGGCGTGTACATGAAGTCGTCAAGATCTCGTACAAGGACAATGATACCGTATTCGTTTCCGTACATGCTCTCCATAAGATATCCAGATATAAGTCAAAGGATGCCGAGCCTCCGAAAATCAACAAGCTCGGCTCAAAGACATGGCAGAACCTCAAGAACAATACAAAGTCGAAGGTCAAGGATATAGCAAGGGAGCTTATACAGCTCTATGCAAAGAGAAAGGCGGCCAAAGGCTTTGCATTCTCCCCCGATTCATATCTGCAGCAGGAGCTTGAGTCCTCATTCATGTATGAGGATACTCCTGACCAGGAGAAGGCTGTGAAAGCCGTGAAGCATGACATGGAGGATGACTGCCCTATGGACAGGCTTGTATGCGGCGATGTAGGTTTCGGAAAGACAGAGGTTGCTGTAAGGGCTGCATTCAAGGCTGTGGCCGACAGCAAGCAGGTTGCAGTCCTTGTGCCGACCACAATTCTTGCCCTGCAGCATTATAATACGTTCAAGGGCAGGCTGAAGGATTTCCCGTGCAACATCGATTTCGTAAGCCGGCTGAGAACGGCAAAGGAAATATCGGATATCCAGGAAAGGCTCAGGAAAGGAACACTCGACATAGTTATAGGTACGCATAAGCTTCTCGGGAAAGGCTTTGAATTCAAGGATCTCGGATTGCTCGTGATAGATGAGGAACAGAAATTCGGGGTCAGCGCAAAGGAAAAGCTCAAGCAGATGAAGCTCTCTGTCGATACCCTTACACTGACTGCCACTCCTATCCCGAGGACCCTTCAGTTCTCTCTTCTCGGGGCAAGGGACCTCTCTATAATAAGTACTCCCCCGCCTAACAGGATTCCTGTACAGACCGAGATAATGCTGTTTGATGACGATGAGATAAAAAGTATCATAAACTATGAGCTGAACCGCGGAGGGCAGGTTTTCTTTGTGCACAACCGCGTTGAGGAACTGGATTCCATCAGAGATATCCTCCAGAGGCTTGTCCCTGATATGAAGATATGTGTGGCACATGGCCAGATGGAAGCCAAGACACTTGAAAACAAGATACTTGATTTCATGTCGGGAGACTATGACATGCTTCTTTGTACCACCATCATAGAGAACGGTCTCGATATCCCTAATGCAAACACCATCATCATCAACCAGGCGCAGAATATAGGATTGAGCGACCTGCATCAGTTAAGGGGACGTGTCGGAAGGTCAAACAGGAAGGCATTCTGTTACCTGATAGTTCCGCCGCTCACATCCATAACCGATGATGCAAGGCGCAGGCTCAAGGCCATAGAGGCTTTTTCAGACCTCGGCAGCGGGTTCAACATAGCCATGCAGGACCTGGATATAAGGGGTGCCGGGAATCTGCTCGGGGCTGAGCAGAGCGGATTTATCTCGGATATGGGTCTGGAGACATACCAGAAGATTCTTTCCGAGGCCATGGAGGAGCTCGGTGTAGAGACAGGCATATCTTCTTCCGGCAAGGAGGACACCTATGTGTCAGACTGTACCGTAGAGACTGACCAGGAAGCACTTATCCCGGACAGTTACATAGGTATTACTGCCGAGAAGATACGCATATACAAGGAACTCGACTCGCTTTCTGAGGACAGGGAGCTCGACAGGATGCGTGAAAAGATGTCTGACAGGTTCGGAAAGATACCGGAAGAGACAGAGAGGCTCTTCGATATAGTGCGGATAAGGCATCTCGCTGAAAAGCTCGGATTCGAGAAAGTGATAATAAAGAACGGCATAATGATAGCGTTCTTCATATCGAACGGAATGTCCGGGTACTACAGGTCGAAGAAGTTTGCAGATATCCTTGACAGCATCAGCCGTAATTCCCCGCTCTTCGAGCTCAAGAAAGAGAAACTGAGGATAATTGTCCGTAATGTACCTACAATACAGAAGGCGTATTCCATATTGAAAAAGTTATAGATAAACCTTAAATTTGCAGGTTGCAACAATTTGAAAACGTGGCGAATCTTATAATAGACATAGGCAACACGGCATTAAAGGCTGCGTGGTGCGAGGGAATTACCCTCGGAAAGACGTTCAGGTACCAGGGCGAGAAGATGTCCGATTTCATCCTGTCTCTGGTATCAAGGAACAAGCCCGATGTGATGGTCATATCTTCCGTAAGGGAAATATCGGCAGGACAGGAGGAGCTTTTCAGAAAGGAATGCGGCAGACTGCTCATACTTGCTCCCGGCCGGGACAGCGGCATCCTCTTGGAATCCTTTCCGTCGTATCTTTCGCCTGACAGGGCGGCGTCCATAGTTGCGGCAGGATATCTTTTCAAAGGGAGGAGGTGCACTGTTGTCGATCTGGGGACTACCCTGACCATAGACATAATCGGTTCTGACGGGACATATGAGAGAGGTTTCATATCCCCGGGATGCAGGACAAGGTTCAAGGCCCTGAACAGGTATACAAAGTCACTTCCTCTGCTCGACACACCTGAAGACTATGATGAAAACCCCACAGGACTGGTATCGTCGATGGAAGCAGGTGTGATTAAAGGCATAATATTTGAAATACAAGGATATCTGTCGCAATTTCCTGATAATATAGTCGTTTTTACAGGTGGCGATGCAAATTATTTTGCAAAAAGATTGAAAAAGCCCATCTTTGTAGTTTGTAACCTTGTTTTGATGGGACTGGCTTTAATGGCTGAAAATTATGTCGAGAAATATCTGTAGAATACTTTTCTTCTGTCTCTGCCTTTTCTGTGGGATTGCGGTGTATGGACAGGATGGTGCGTACGGCTCGTTTTCGCCGTATTCCATTTATGGCATAGGCAACATATCGAAGGAAGGTACTGCATTCAACAAGAGCATGGGCGGAGTAGGGATAGCCACAAGGAACAGACGCTTCATCAATATACTCAATCCTGCATCTTTGACAGCGAGGGATTCCCTGTCGTTCATGGCGGATTTCGGGCTTTCTGAAGGAAATACCGTATACAGGCAGAATCTCGACGGGGCAAGGCTCATATCAGCCAACAATACTTTCAACATCTATGATTTTGTAATAAGCTTCCCCATATACAGGTCTTCGGCATTCATGGTGGGAATCACTCCGTTCAGCGACCTCGGATATGATTTCTCATCCGATGTCACTGATGGCAGCATAATAGGCAATACCGGAAACATAACATATTCGAACTATGGTACAGGAAGTATCTACCAGCTGTTTGCCGGAGGTGCTGTCACATTCTGGAGAAAGCTTTCTTTAGGTGCTCAGCTGATATATTATTTCGGCTCTCTCGACAAGAAATATGACATGACCTATTATGATGCCTCATACAGGTCTGTGAATAACGGGTATAACATGAGGCTGAGGGGTCTGACCGGCAAATTCGGGGTGCAGTACGAGCAGCCTCTCGGAAATAATCTCTCGCTGACCCTCGGTGCGACATATAGGCTCAGGACAAACGTCAAGGGTCAGCTTACGGACTACAGCTATGCTGTCACATCGGAGACCGTGGATACCCTGAGAAACAATGTCAACAATCTTACCCGGAATGACGGGATAAAGTTCGGGGATGAGCTTGGAATAGGGGTAGCACTCAGAGGTGGAGAGGACTGGAGTGTCGAGGTCAATTACCTGATGTCCGACTGGAGACATTCCGGATTCGAGGATAAGGGCGGACTCGCCGCACAGGGTACCTCGGTATTTACATCCACCGTATCCCACTCGGTAAGAGCCGGATTCGAGATTGTTCCCAACAGGAATGACATAAGGTATTATCTGAGGCGATGTGCATACAGGGCAGGGGCCTATTATGATACATCGTATTATCTTTTTGACGGCAATGTCGTCAATTCTTTCGGTATAACCCTCGGAGTGACACTGCCTGTCTTCAGATGGTACAACGGTATAACCCTCGGAGTGGACCTGGGACAGAGGGGGAGCCTGAGGAACAATATGGTCAGGGAACGTTACGTATCCTTTGCGATAGGATTCAATATACATGACCTGTGGTTCCAGAAACCAAGGTACAATTAATGTAATAATATCATTAAAACTATAATTATGAAGAAGTTACTGTTTAGTTTACTTGCTGTCCTCATGATAGGCGGCGTTTCAGTTCCAGCTTCAGCACAGGGGAAGTACGGTCCCGACAGTGCTGAATGTATCAAATACCTTTCCTACTACAAGGAATACTATAAGCAGAAAAGCTACGAGTCAGCCCTCCCTAACTGGAGAAAGGCATACAAGCTCTGCCCTCCGACTGCCAACCAGACCATGCTTATTGACGGTACTTCACTCATGAGATACCTTATAGGCAAGAACAGCAAGAATGTCATATACAGGAATGCTCTCATAGACTCCCTCATGACAATACACGAGGTCCGTGCGCAGAACTATCCTAAATATGCCGTAACTGCCATGAACAATATGGGTCTTGATATGATCAACTATATCAAGGATGACCCTCAGAGACTTTATGACGGTTTCTGCAAAGTGATAGATGTCAACAAGGAGCAGACAAAGCCTCAGATATTCCTGTTCCAGCTCAATACTGCAGTGGACCTCTATCAGAAAGGTGTCCTTGATGCAGAGCAGGTAATCAATGACTATGAACAGGCCCTGGCGATGATGTCGAAAATGACTCCTAAGAACGATATCGAGAAGAAGCAGAACGACAAGATAAAGACAGATATTGAGAGTCTGTTCATCACAAGTAAGATTGCAAGCTGCGACAAGCTCATCTCTCTCTTTACACCGAGGTTTGAGGCTAATCCTGACGACCTTGAGACAGTAAGCGGCATAGTAATGATGATGGGCTCTACTGAAGGATGTACCGACAATGAGCTCTTCCTCAATGCAGTGACAAGGATGCATGAGCTCGATCCTTCATACAATACCGCATACTTCCTTTACAGGCTCTATAACTCAATGAATGACATGGACAACGCCATCAAGTATATGGAGGAGGCGATTGCATACCCTGAGTCTGACAGCATACAGGATGCAGCATACTACTATGAGCTTGCAACAGCATGCTTCAAGGCAGGCAACAATGTCAAGGCTAATGAGGCTGCCCTCAATGCCCTTAAGTATGACCCTTCATATGCAGGCAAGTCTTATCTGCTTGTAGGTACAATCTGGGGTTCTCTCGTATGTCCTGGCAACGATATTGAAAAGAGGGCTCAGTACTGGGTTGCTGTCGACTATCTTGTAAAGGCAAGGAATGCTGACCCTTCACTTGCCGATGAAGCCAACAAGCTTATTTCACAGTACAGCACCTATTATCCTCAGACTGCAGAGGCATTCATGTACAATATCACAAGCGGGGACCCTTATACGGTATCCTGCGGAGGCTTGAGAGCCAATACTACAGTAAGGACTCAGGACTGACGGCTTGACTGGATATCTACATATGATAAAGACAGCGGCAACCGCATTTGCGGTTGCTTCTGTCGTTTATTCTTGTTCGTGCAGCAGCAATCTTGGAATTGCCGACTCGCTGGATCTTGACGAGACTCCGGTACAGACTGTCGACAATATGTTTGTCGTACATTCGGAGAACGGCATACTCCAGATGAGGATGGAAGCCGACCTTATGGAACGGTATGACAGGGATTCCATGACCTATGAGCTTTTCCCGGAAGGGTTCGCTGTATACGGGTACAATGAGGAGGGGCTTCTCGAGACTGAAATCATCTCTGACAATGCCAGACACGAGAAATATACTGAAGACGACAGGGAGACATGGCAGGCTTTCGGAAATGTCAAGGTCAAGAATATCATCAACAAGGAGATTCTTGAGACAGATACGTTGTACTGGGACAGGAAGAACCAGAAGATCTATACTGACTGCTATGTGAAGATGCATTCTCCGGACGGATTCATACAGGGATACGGCATGGAATCGGATGAAAGGGCCAGAAATACCATAATACTCAAACCTTTCGATAACTATGCCTTTGTAGTGCAGGACAGTACTGAAGTCACTGTCGATTCTGTCAATTTTATAGGTCCGCTCCTAAAAAAATAGTGGCTAATTGCGAGAAAATTATTATCTTCGCAGCCCATATCCAATCAGTAGAAAAATTAAAAATCAGATAAGAAGATGGCGGTTCTTGAAAAAATTCGCGTAAAGTTGGGTGTCTTCATTACAGTTGTCATAGCTTTGGCATTGCTGTCATTCATTATAGACCCTACTACACTTGAGGCTGTTTCCAATTCGATGTCATCAAAGTATGATGTCGGAGAAATCAACGGCAAGGATATTTCATACATGGATTTCGAGAAGGATGTAGAGTATTTCACTACACTGAATGAAATCGCAACTGGGACTTCTGCACAGAGCGAGCAGCAGATTGAGGCTATCAGGAATGCTGCATGGCAGTCTCTCATCGACAGGTATCTTTTCCTCAGGAATGCCAAGGCGGCAGGACTGACAGTCGGTGAGGCTGAAATGGTCGACCTTACTACCGGTGACATGGTTTCCCCTCTGATTGCCCAGGATCCGTCTTTCATGGATGAGTCAGGCAACTTCTCGAGGGACCTGCTTGTAAACCTCGTACAGAATATCCACAATGATGCATCCGGAAGCATCAGGATGTACTGGGACTATCTTCAGAATACCATATATACCCAGCAGTTCTATGCCAAATACGGCTCACTTTTCACAAGCGGCAACTACGACAATCCGCTGATGCTTGCAAGGCAGATAGAGGAGAATAACAATACTGTCGATGCCGAGTTCGTGATGGTTCCTTACGGCTATCAGACCGATTCCACAATCACGGTATCCGAGTCTGAAATCAAGAATTACTACAAGAGCCACAAGGACATGTACAGGCAGCAGGCAAGCCGTGACATAGAGTATGTCGTGTTTGAAGTTGTGCCTTCGGACGAGGATATTGCAGCTACCAACGAGCAGATTCTTGACCTGTACGATGAATTTGCCTCGACATCCAGGGAGGATATGAAGAGCTTCCTTCTCAGGAATTCTGACAGGCCGTACTCGGAGTACTATTACAGGACAGGGGAGCTCAATACGGTATCTCCGGATGTCAACAATTTCGTATTCAATGACGGAAAGGGAGTATCCAAGGTATTTACCAAGGACAATACATTCTATGTCGCCAGGGTCATGGACAGCAGGATGGTGCCAGATTCGGTATTCGTGAAGCATATCCTTCTCCAGGGCGAACAGGAAGCTCTGGCAGACAGTCTTGCCGGAGTACTCAGAAGCGGCAGGGAGACATTCGCCAATGTAGCCGCAATGTATTCTGCCGACCAGAATCCAAATGTCGCTGAAAGAGGCGATATCGGCTGGATGACACAGACATACATGATACCTGGAATGGAGTCTGTCATGACAGCACCTCTTAACAGGATATTTATCATCGATACCCAGTACGGAAAGCATATTGTTAAGGTAACCGACAGGACAGAGCCTCTTCTCAAGAAGCAGGTTGCCATCCTCGAAAAGGAATCTATTGCAAGCAAGGAGACTTTCAACAGGTATTATTCACAGGCAAACAATATCGCGGCCAAGTCTGCCGGCAAATATGAGAATTTCAGGAAGGCAGTAGAGGAGGAAGGTCTTTATGCACACCCTGTGAACAGGATGCTTGAGAGCTCCAACAGGCTCGGAGCCATTGACGATACAAAGGAAGTTACCAGATGGGCTTTCGATGCCAAGAAAGGCAAGGTATCAGATATCATTACCGTAAACAACAACTATTTCTTCGTGGTAGCCCTCAAGGATATCCATAAGGAAGGTTATGCCACTGTCAGTGAAGTAACCCCTGGAATCAGGAATATCCTTTACAGGGAGAAGCTCGGAGTCAAGAAGGCTGCAGAGGTAGCAGAGAAGATCAAAGGTCTCGACAATCTTCAGGCAATTGCAGATGCTCTGGGAACTACGGTAAGCACAAAGGAAGGCATAGCATTCTCATCGCTTACTTCACAGGGACTCGACCCTAAGTTCATAGGTGCGGTTTCAGTGGCTGAAGAAGGCAAGATATGCGGACCTCTTGCCGGAAATATCGGAGTATACGTATACAAGGTAACAGGGCATGATACCGGTGCATTCTTCACGGAAGATGATGCAAGGGCACGTGAATCACAGATATCGCAGTACAGCCTGCAGATGCTTGTGCCGGTAATGATGCAGGATGCCGATGTAAAGGATAACAGGGCAAGATTCTATTGATCCGGGATTCCGGATATATACCGGTTTTACGGGTAATACCATACATGATTGAGGACGGTTAAAAGAGATTTTAGCCGTCCTCAATCATTCTGTATGGAGGAAATAATCCCACATGATAGCTGAAATATGGAAAATTTGTTTATTTTTGTTAATAGAAACATTATAAACTGATAACCGGGCCTCATGAACATGTATCATGTCTATGAATCAGGCCTATACTGACGTTAATTTATGAAAAAACTGGCGCAAGTGCTCATGATGCTTCTGATGCTGATGACGTTGACATGTATGACGTCATATTGGTCATGGGCACAGTCTGTCACATCTCTGGATTCCCTGGTAAGACAGTTTGAGTCTGAAGTATCGGATGAAATTCTTTCGTTTGAGGAATATGCAGGACAGGCAAAGGAGGAATATGAGCAGTATCAGGCTCAGGCGATGGCAGACTTTGCAAGATACCTCGGTAATATCGAGGATGTATGGGGAGCGGATGATGCAAAGACGGACTCCAAGACAGAATGGGTAGAATACAGTGATGACTTCTCAAGCCGTTCCATAGTTGATTTCTCCACAGGCAAGATTACGCTTCAGGTCCGGGTCAGCGACAATGACAGTGAAGATGATATCAATGCAAAGATATCCGAGGCAGTTGCCAGGATGCTTTCCAGCAGAGGTTCTACATGTCCTTATGAATCTTCAGTAGATGTTTCAGAGCCCCTTTCATCGGCTCCTGTCCTGGACGGGCTTGTGGATTTCTCTGCCTACAGATTTGATGACATGCCTGTTGCATCGGCTGTTCCTGCCACACCTGTAGCTGCGGTTCCTGTTCCTCCAAAGCCGGTTACGAAAGGCAAGAAACTGGATATAAAAGGAACATCCAGAAAAAATACGCAGAATACAGGTACTACAATGGCAAGCGAAGTACTTGAACGGGAACGCCTTGAAGAGGAAAGACGTATTGCCGAACGGCTTGCAGCAGAAAAGGCCGCAGAGGAACAGATGGCATCCGATGAAGGATCGGACGGCTCTTCAGACCCTCTTCCGGATATACAGTCCATAGCTTCGGCAGTGGCTGTACAGAGTGAAAAGACGGTAAAGGAAGAAGCCGGCGGAGAAAAGGTTGTTACAGTGCAGATGTCCCTCGTGGAAAACAATCTTTCAAAGAATGCCGCTCTCTATTCCGATATAGTTGCAACATATTCTGCCGAGTTCGAGATAGAGCCGGCACTGATATTTGCAGTGATGGAGCAGGAGTCAAGCTTTAATCCTGAAGCAACGAGCTGGGTGCCGGCATACGGCCTTATGCAGCTTGTACCTACATCCGGAGGATTCGATGCCTACAGATATGTCTACAAGAAGGAATGGGTGCCTACAAGAAGTTATCTGTATGTACCTAAGAACAATATAGAGTTGGGTACGGCATATCTCCGTGTCCTTATGAACCAGTTTTCTTCTGTCTCGGATCCTGACTGCAGGAGACTCTGTGTGATAGCAAGCTATAATACCGGCGCCGGAAATGTGAGCAGGGCCTTTACAGGCTCAGTCAATCTGACAAGGGCGCTGCCTCTTATCAACGGGTACGACTACGACAGGCTTTACCGGCATCTTACCAGCAATCTCAGTACTGAAGAGGCCCGTAATTACGTATCCGGTGTTTCTAAAAGAAGAGCGAAATATCTAAAATAGCACATGTATGTTTTGTCCAGAATGCGGCCATAAGATAGAGGAGAAAGGAGCAAGATTCTGCCCTGAATGCGGAACAGATCTGGGGGTGGCAGATATTCCTGATGTAAATGTCCCTGATGCGAATGTCACGGATGAGAATATTGCGGGCCTGAAAATCAACCCGGCATCAGCAAAAGGATCGTCTTCGGAAATATTGTACGGACTGATATTTACCAACGTCGGGCTTCTTGCTGATAAACTGGACGTCGAAAGCAGCGACCTTGAAAAGCTTCTGGACGATTTTATCGCGTACAAGAAGGAATACGGGGTAAATTACAGGCTCATTGATGCCGGTAACTATACCTTTGCCAGGACCGGCCTGTTTTCAAGGGAAAGGACTGTGCATCTGGATTCGGACAGTCCTGTCGAGGATTATATGGAGATTCTCCTCGATGTCCATGAGAAAGAGGAGAAAAAGGGAAAGGATGTATCCACATACCTCTTTATAATAGGAGGGAATGACATTATTCCTATGCCTGTGATACGGCATTACGTGCAGAAGGACGGGAACAGTGACAAGGATATAGATACCGACCTTCCGTATTCATTGCCGTATGGAAGAGACGTGCTTGCCAAGCTTGAAAGCATGGATGCTTTCCGTTATGATCAGCTCTTCTTTATAGGAAGACTTCCTTTGGGGACTGACGCAACACCGGAGGACCTTGTAGGGTATCTCCAGAGGGACCTTGACAATTCTTCCGGTATTCCTCTGAATTTTGCATACGGACAATGCGACCCTAACTGGAAGAATGTATCTGCCCGTGTCGCTTCCGAGCTTGTATCTACGGGGCTGTTGCTGGATCTTGAAGGAAAGCTTGTACCGGGTGCGTATTATAACAGGCTGATGCTTTCCCCTATGATATCTGCTGAAAATGTCTCGAAAGTGCTGAACAGGCAGGCATCCCTGTATTATTTCAATGTTCATGGCGGACGGGGAATGAATATGCCGGAGTATTACGGGCAGTCGTTGCAGGAGGAGGGAGGAAATTGGTATACGGTATTTTCTCCTCAGCATATTGCAGCATGCAGGGAAGCTAACGGCGTGGTATGCGAGGCCTGTTACGGGGCCAAGTTCATAGGATGTGACAAGAAACATAGTATGGTGCTTTCGGCAATGTCGGCATCGACACTGCTGTTTCTCGGGTCTTCAAGAGTTGCATGGGGCTCTGTGGACCATTCAGGTGCCACTCCTTCAACCGCATCGGTAGGATTTGCGGATATCATAGCAAATACCTATTTAGGAGCTGTATTAAGAGGATATACGGCAGGAGAGGCATTTCTGGAGGCAAGGCGAAAAATTTTCGGACGCTATGAGTTCGGGGAGCCTGTTGCAGCAGCCACTGTAGTGGAATTCAATCTTTTCGGAGACCCTACACTGAGATTTTCAGCGGAAGGAGGAATATCGAAGGATACTGCGTTCCCTGACATTCAGAAGAGCATCGTCGAACCTGATGCGGAAATGAAAGTCGCATCTTACGAGCCGGTTGCCAGGCCGGAAGGGGAGTCCGTGCTCGACATGGTCAGGAATGCCGTCAATGCAAATATCAATGACATGCATTCAATGATTGCCAGACATCTGTACAGCAATTACAAGGTGGATGCAAGAAAGCCCGAAAGCATTTTCAGACTGAAATATACCGATGGAAGCGAGGAATACAGGTTTACGTATATGACAGGCAGTCATGACGACGGTGGCATCAAGTCATATATCACGGTTTCATCGGATCCTGAAGGAAAGATAAATAATGTATTTTCAACAAAATAGACGACTATGAACTGCCCGAAATGTAATGCGCCTGTACGTGAAGGTGCGAAATTCTGTACATCATGTGGCCAGCGTATAGCTCCTGCTGAAGAAAGCAAGCCTGTGGCTGAAGCCACGACAACTGAAGTTCCGGTGGAGAACTCTCCATTGGGGGATCATTCCCGGGACCTGAATGAAGTGAAAGGCCGTATCTACTGGAATATACAGCCCGGGCAGGTTGCACGGGTTATAGATGAGGCTGAACTTGACCTTTTCGGCAAGATAACGGGAATCATAATCCAGGAGGGTACGACAGCCTATATACGTGCCAATGGAGCAACCATAGCATCTATCAGCGGGGGAGTGTATGATTTCTCCTCGGCAGACAAAAAGGCTGTCTCCGGTATGAATGAAGGGGGCAATTTTCTGTTGAAACTCTTCCAGAGCAAGAAGAGCGACAAGGAGGAGGATCCTTATATACGGCAGCAGAAGGCTATTTTCGACAGTGCCAGAAAGGGGGCTGCCTTCTCGGTCGTGATTCTTCTTGACAAGGCATTCCCGCTTGTCATAGGGGCCAAGCAGTCAGGTATTGATGACTATAAGGAATTTGTCCCTATGACCATACGTACCGCTCATGTCGATGTGAAAGTCGGCGTAAATGCGTATTTCAGGATTACGGACCATGAAAAGTTCATACGGCACTATCTTTCAGGGCAGAAGATTCTCAATACCGCGCATATTGTCGACAATATAAGCGATACTGTCAGGACTTCCGTCCAGGATGTCCTCGGAGATGTGGATATTCCTGCAGGACCGCTTTCAAAGGATTTGTGCTCAAGGATAAAGGAGTCTGTCAATACTGTTGCGCCTGAACTGTTTTTCGGGCTCTCAATGGTCAGGATAGTCGAGATATCGGCTGCCAATGATGATCTGGAGAGGTTCAGGGCTCTCGGCCGGGAGATGTATCTTTCTGAAGCGGAGCTTGACTATCTGAAGCGTACAAATGATTTCAAGAACAGGATGGCTGCAGTGATGGCTGACCAGCAGGTCAATGTCGCCATGTCTGAACTGGACATAAGGAAACGGCTTGACGAGGTCAACAAGGATGGTCTTCTGCATGAAAATGAAATAGAGAGGTTCAAGCATTTCCTTCAGAATGAACAGGCTGTACGTCTCGCCAAGAATGATGATGAAAGGGACGCCGCCCTGGCAGAGCTTGCAAAGACAGAGCTTCTGAGGCAGGATGAGCTGGACGAGATAAAGGAAAGGGTGGCACAGGGCCGATACAGCAGGGAGACGGCCTTCCAGCTGATGCAGCTTAAGGACGGAATAGAGTTCGAGAGGGTCAGGATGGAGGGAGAGGCCGAGAAGGCCGCCATGATTGTCAGACAGGAGCTTGAACTTGCCGGATTGCGTGATGACTATGCGGATTCAAGATTCTATAAGGAACTCGACAAGCAGCGCGCAGCCGCTTCTGCCGGTCTTGATATCGAGCAGAGGAAGCGCGACATGGATTTTGAGGATGCCAGGAGGAGACACGAACTCGAAAAGGAGGATGATGAAGCGCAGTTCCAGCGGTTTATGGAAATGCAGAGGATGGCTGAAGATGCGAAGAATAATGAAAGGAGACATGAGGCGGAGATGGAGCAGGCCAGGCTGAGAAGCGCAGAGGAGATGGAAAGGATGAAATGGGAAGGCGCCAGGGAACTGTCGGACGACAAGGTCTGGGCTCTCAGCGGAGGAGAGGCGGCCGCAGCATACGCAACCAGCAGGAACAATGCCAGGGCAGAACGTGAAGCCACTGACCGGCTGGAGGCACAGAGACGCGAGTTTGAGAGCCGTCTTGATGCGGAGAGGGCATCAAGGGACGAGGATAACAGGCAGAACCAGGCCAATATGTTCCAGATGATGCGTGATGTAATCAATATGGCTGGAGGTGTGCAGGCCCAGAAGAAGGAAGACCAGGAACGTCTGATGAGGGAAAAGGATGAGCGTATACTGAGGCAGGAAGGCAGGATGGATACGGCATATGACAGGGCTCTTGACTATGCCACAAGGAATAACCGTCAGGCTGCCGCCAATACACAGTCCCAGTCTCCGGCTCCGGCTTCCCCGGCTGCCGAATTCAAATGTCCTGAATGCGGGGCATCATTTAAGGAAGAAACCAGATACTGCCCTGATTGCGGAGCTGAAATCAGATGACGATATGGAAACGATTCGCGGAAAAATCCAGTGCCGGACATTCAATGCCGGGTCAAAATCGGACGGCATGAGGGCTGTACTCACAGACAGTGACGGAAATGAGTACATGCTTTACAGGGCCGGTGTCTATCCGGTCAATGATAAATATTTCCTTGACATGGACGGGATGGATGTCTCGGTAACAGGGGAGAAGGAGGATAGCGGGGATTTCTGCGTCTCTTCTGCCGTGCCGGCGGATTCCGGAATGCAGAAGATGTGCAGGATAAGGTACAGAAACAGGAAGTATCTGAAGAAAGTACTGGACAGGGTGCGCAAGAAACTGTAGAAGATACTGATAAAAAGAAAAGATATGAGCAATGAGAGAATATGTCCTGAATGCGGGGCAAAACTGAAAGAGAACGAGAATTTCTGTCATGAATGCGGGGCGGACTTTCCTGTGGAGCCTGCAGGGAAGAAGGAGGAGTCTGCGCCTGCCGCCGAGTCTGTGCCCCCGGCTGCGGCTATGCCTTCAATAGGCAAGGAGCAGGGAAAAGTGCAGGACAGTATGCCTGAAGTCCCTGACCCAGGCAATAAGACATCCGTGGTAGGGGACAAGGCCAATATCATGGGCGGTGTATCCGATAACAGCGTAAGGCAGACGACAGTCAATACCAACCGGCAGACAAGTATCAATACCTCCTCTGTCGACAATTCATCCACGGTAAACAACAATACCACCATTGTAATGGGAAAGGACAACGTGGAGTATTGCGAGGTCTGCGGCAATCCTTTCGGGGAGAAACATGCAAGGTGCCCTAAATGCGGCAAGCAGATATGTTTCGACTGTAAGGTGCCTGGCAAGAACCGCTGTATAGAATGCGAGAAGAAGGCGTTGAATGAATACAGGCTTTCTTTCCAGCAGCTGTTCCTGACCACAGGCGGGGATATAGGTATTTCCGGGCGTCAGATGATGGACCAGAAAGCCAGGGACCTCGATGTTGAAAAGGAAAAGGAAGGCATAGAAGAAGAGGTGGCAAAGGCATTCAGGCCTGCAGTAAGGCCTGTACAGTCGCAGCCGGTACAGCAGTCGCATCCATCACATCCACAGCCGGTGCAGCAGTCTGTGAAACCTGTACAGGAGCCTCATCAGCCTGTGAAGCCGTCTCAGCCGGTGTCAGGTAACCCTTCGCGGCCACAGCAGCCACAGCAGTCGCAGCCTCAGAAGCCTGCCCGGACTGTAGGCAATTTTTCCGAGGCTGACATGAAAGGAATAGGCTCATTGACAGGCGATGCCCCGATAACCCCGTCAAAACCGAGGGGTACAGGCAATAGTGACAACAGTGGAGGAAAAGAAAAAGGAGGGAAAGGCAAGGGATTGCTGTGGGTTGTCATTATTATCGCAATTGCAGCAGCTGCCTACTTTATATTTGCAGGGAAAGGGGATAAGGAGCCTGTCAAGGAACAGCCGGTAAAGACGGAGTCCGTATCAGGGCAGCCGTCCCGTCCACAGCAGCCGGAAACCCCTGCAACCCAGTCTGACAGGAATGATGAAGCCCCTTCAGCTTCTAAGCCGGCTCCTGCATCTGCACCGGCAGCCACAGTTCAGCAGGACAGGCCGAAAGCTGCCGCATCAAAGCCGGCTCCTGTTGAAAAGAAGACGGATGCAAATTATGACAAGGGAATGGAAGCATATAAGAGCGGCAACGGACTGGATGCAGTCAAGTATTTCAAGGCTTCGGGCAGTGCCGATTCATATTATATGCTCGGAATAATCTATGAAGGAGGATGCGGCTCGGTCGCTGCGAATTCAATGATGGCAAGGCAGAACTTCAAGAAGGCTGCAGAAATGGGCAGCAAGGAGGCCGAGGCGAGACTATAGTGCGGAATGTCATTCAAATAACGGTTTTATATTATTTACACTAAACTATTAAGCTATGTTAAAGAAATTCATTTTAGGATGCGCAGCACTCGCTTTTACGGTTGCTGCAGTTGCCCAGGAAGGCAAGCCTCGCATGTACATCAACAACTTTACTTTTGCTGAAGGTGTGACCGAGGCTAATGGTACGGCAGTATATCAGGCTGTCATTGCAGGAATCAACGGCACAAAGAGATTCGAGGTTGCTACTGAAGGGATGGAATCAGCACTTTCCCAGGAGATAGCACGCCGCTCTTCAGAAGCTGCAATGCATGATGCCAAGACCCGTAACGAGGTTCTCATGGCTGCCGGATGTCAGTATGTGATGGATGGAAATGTCATCAAGTGCGATATCGAGACGACTGTACTCGAAGATGGCAGCAAGCTTTATAACTGCATCCTCAGCTATTCGCTGACAGTTGCCGAAGTTGCTACCTCAACTACCGTAGCGACAGAGAAATTCGACAGCAAGAGCGGTATCTTTACAGGCTCAATCACTTCCGCAAGCTCTCCTGAGCAGGCAATAGCAAATGAAGTCGGACGCATAGAGAAAGCAATGGAGCGTTTCGTAGTGAATAATTTCCCGATTGAAGGAATTCTTGTCCCTTCCGATTATGAGGTTAAGAAGGACAAGCTCGTCACATGCTATATCGACCTCGGGTCAGAGCAGGGTGTAAAGGTAGGCGATCTTTTCATTGTCAAGGCTCCTAAGGTACTTCTCGGGAACGTTACCTACAACGAGATCGGGCGTCTGAAAGTAAGCGAAGTCGTTGCCGGGTCTATTTCACAGTGCAAGGTAACGACAGGTCCTAAGGAAATCTTCATGGCCATCGAGAATTATCTTGCTCTTGACGAGGCTTCACAGAAGACTCAGCCGGTCAAGGTACAGGCTATGGTAAGAGAGGACGTCGGAGGAGTATTGAACAAGATAGGCCTTTAGAATATTGACATAAAACATAAGACGGAGGCCGGGGCATATTCAGGACTGGCTCCGGTCCCCGTCATTTAACACAGGATATGAGAAAATTAGCAGCAATAGCAGCCGGAATCGTTCTTGCCGGTTTCCTTTCATCCTTTGCAGGTGCACAGGAGTATCTCCAGGTGGTTTCCCTTGAGTCTGACAACGGAGTCCAGGGAGTGTTTACTTCTGCCGGAAGCTCCGAAAGCAAGAAAGATGTCGAGACCGATGCCATCAAGTCGCTTTTCTATACTCTGTTCTTTTCAGGTGTAGACGGCGTCAATGACGGCAAGCCGCTTGTAGGCAAGCCCAATCCCGGTTATACCAATTCATTCTTTAATTCGACTGCAAGATATGCCTCTTACGTCGTGAGTGTCGAGGATGCTGTCAAGCCGAAAAAGATAGGGAATGCTTTCCAGGGGACAAAAAGAATCACGATACGTCTGCGTCAGCTCGTCAATGATGTCAAGAAGAATACAGGCTATGAAGAAATCGAGGCAGCGGCAAAACGTACTGTTCCGAAGCCTACGATCATAGTGGTCCCGTATAAGAAAGACGGGGAAAGTTTCGATGCAATCCTTCAGAACAACTATGACTTAAGGATTGCCGTCAGTGCAGTCCAGAGAGGATTCGAGGATTGTGACATAAAGACAATCGACCTGCAGGCTCGTCTGGACAGGATCAAGAGGAATGCCCAGTATGAAGAGAATGCAGGAGCTGCGGACTCCAATGACAAGCAGCTTCTGGAGTCTTCAGGAGCAGATGTCTATGTTACGGTCGACCTGATGAAAGATGTTGCGGACAACGGGTCGAGGGTTTCACTTATAATGAAGGCCTACGAGACAGCAAGCGGGACCATATGGGCATCCCAGGACGGCTGGACAAACAGGTTTCAGACAAATGCGACAGATATCCTGTGCTCATATGCCGTAAAGGATAATCTTCCGGGCTTCCTTGACCAGATCATCAAGAACTATTCGATGCCGGTAAGGGCATCGCTCCAGGTTTCACTCAGCGGAATGTCCATGAATACCCTGAGCGAGGCTGTATGTTCAGACGGGACAAGGGTAATGACCTTCATACAGAACTGGCTTGACAGGAATGCCAATGAAGGGGATTATCATATGCAGGGCATTGTCGATGAAAAGGCCATTTTCGACTATGTGATACTGCCTAACCAGGATGCAGACGGCTACAGGATGACCCCTGACAAGTTTGCAGGAGCTCTGAAACAGGAACTTTCAAACCGCGGCATTTCATCCTCATACCGGCTTGAAGGTAATGTAATGTTCCTTATGTTGGACCTTTAATTTAAATTCAAGACCATGAGAAAAGCCATTACAAGTCTGATTTTCCTGATAGCCGGCATGACGGCTGTCTGTGCGCAGGAGCCTGACTGGGTGAGGCAGCATCCCGTGTCCGACACCGACTATATAGGTGTGGGACGGGCTTCTCTCGATGACCCTGACCATGTCAGGAAAGCTACGCAGGAAGCATTGGCGGATATAGCCTCCCAGATAGCAGTAAAGATTGAGAGCTCTTCATTCCTGCATCAGGTGGATGTCGACGGAAGAGCCAGAGAGATGTTTGAAGACAAGATTTCCGGTTCTATGACAGCCTGGTTCGAAGGACAGGAAATGGCTGATTCATATTCGGGCAACGGCAATTACTATGTATGCTATACTCTTGACAAGAGGCTTTATGCAGAGAAGGCGGAGCAGAAGAGGAAGAGTGTACTTTCATCAGCGCTGGACTATCTGCAGAAAGGCCGTGCCGCCGAAAGCTCTATGAATCTGACACAGGCTGTACATCTCTATGCCAAAGGTCTCGAGACCGTAGAGCCATGGCTTTTCATGGATCTGACAGCATTTTCAGGAGGCCGCCAGGTCAATGTGCCTGTCGAGCTTTATAATGCACTGCTGAATGTCTTCAGCGGCATGGCCATAACGGTAAATACCGTACAGGTTGCCGGAGAAATGTATAAGGCTGTTGCCGAGCCGATAGCCGGCTGTCTTTCCAAGAATGGGGTCGCTGTTCCGAACATAAGGCTGAAGGCATATTTCGAGACAGGAAGCGGGGTGGTGACTCCTCCGGCTTCTACCGATTATACCGGTACAGCCGAGTTCTATATCACAAATGTCACATCCAAGGAGCAGGTGCAGGAAATAAGGATAACAATTGACGAGTCATTCTGGCAGGACCTGCCTGAAGCCTATGTGTATATGATAAGCAGGCAGACCATTCCGTCAGCCAAGATAACGCTTGTGCTTGAAAACGGTCCTGTCGCAGCATACCTGCATGTAGGGAATAATGACCTTGAAGGATGTGAGAGATATATCAGCAGCCTCCTTGCCAACAACTATTTTGTCCTTACTGAAGACCCGGATGCAGCAATATGCTATGTAGACCTGTCTTCTACATTGGAGATGGGCGAGACGGTTTCCGGAGGTACGTATGACCTCAATTCCTGCTATTGTTCGCTTGTCCTCAAGATATATGACAACAGTACAAGGGAACTTCTTCTCGAGTATTCTGTCAATAGGGTCAAGGTGCTCGCCCCTATTCACAGGTCGGCGGAATCGACAATTGCCACTTGTGTGAGGGAAGTGATGAAGCGCGTCAACCGGGAGCTTCCGGACAGGCTCGGAAAAGTCAAGGTAATGTAATTTGTATAACTTAAAAAACGACGTTAAAATGAAATCCAGAGTTATAACCGCAGCCATTTTAGCTGCAGCATTTCTCCTGTTGACAGGATGCGGAGCCGCAAAGAAGGCACAGCAGACAGAGAAGTCCCCTGTGGAGACTTTTGTAATGCCTGGCAACGAGTATCTTAGCGGTGGCGGTGTTATCCGTGCCATGGGTATAGGAAGGTCTGACAATGAATCGGTGGCCCGCAAAAAAGCTATGGCCGAAGCATCGGCAGAGCTTGCAGCCGCTCTCCAGAGAGTTGTCAATTCCACGGTTGACAGTTATGTGACCGATCTTTCGGAAGGCATGTCATCCGACTCGAAGACACTCTTTACATCAAAGACCCGTGTGACTGTGGACCAGGCTCTTAAAGGTGCAGTCATAGTCTATGACCGCTGGAACAAGGATGAGAAGACAGGCATGTTTACAAACTACATTGTAATGGCTCTCAACGGGGAGGATTATCTTAATCTCCTGTACGAGGAACTCGGAAAAGAGGCACAGTCTGTCAATAAGGATGAGCTCAACGAGTACTTCCTTAAGTTCATCGAGTCGGAAGGCAAGAAGAACTGACCGGGCATGTAGCAGCCATGTCCGGAATAGGACATGATGGACTGATTCCTTTAAAGACAAATGAGGGCGCCTAAAAAGGTGGAATTTCAAGGCTTGCGAATCAAGCGTAACGCAGAAAATACCCTTTTTAGTCGTTTAGTTTTGCATTTATAAATCAAGGATTAAATTTGAGA
>CALUTW010000011.1 GCA_944323805.1 uncultured Bacteroidales bacterium
TCCGGTTTTGCAAGGAACTCTTCAACGGTAAGGACCTCAAGCTCTGATGCGCCTGCAGCAGCCTGAGTGATTGTCACGGTTACAGGTTCCACATCGGCTTCTGTTGCAGAAATCGTTACAGTTGCAGTACGAGGGTTGCTGTCCGTATTTGCAGCAAATTCAACTGTGACAGTGCCATTGCCGTTACCTGAAGCAGGATCGGCAACTGTGAAGCCTTCTGTTTCACAAGATGCTGTCCATGCGACATTGGACTGCACATTGATTGTAGCGGATTCGTCAGTTGCCTGGACTGATATCTTGTCGTTGCTTACATTAAGATAATCGCCCTCGGCAGCTCTTTCAACCGATACGGCCATTGTAGACACATACTTCCCTGAGCCGGTCGTACCGATATAATATCCAGTCACAACTATCTGTTCCCCATTCATGCCGGCAAGCATGTCCTTAAGCTCGTCATCCGGGTAAGCAACACTTCCCTGGACATTTGCACCTGAGACAACGACATTATAATAGTCTCCTGATATGTTCAATGTACCTGAATATTGAATATACGCAGGTCTCTCATATTCATCTGAAATTCCGTCAAGCTCGGCACCCTCATACACAGCAGGAGACGGATGTTCAACTGACTCATTTCCTGTGACTTCATATTCAACAGGCACACCTATCTGATCCATTCCGCCGAAATTGGCCTTGACACCGGATACTGTAACGACATCCCCGACCGAAGGGACACTTTCAGGATTAAAGCTCTGATAGACAAGTATCATGTCTTTTGTATCAGATATCAGGAATCCATTGGCATATGTTGCCACAACAGTACCGGAAGTCTTCACGTCCGCACCTTCCTCTGCACTGTAAACCTCAGCAATAGTCATTTCCTCGACAGGTCCCGGCTCGTCTCCGCCACCTATGGCAGTACCCTTGGAGAAGTCAATCTCAGTGCCTGCAGACTCTGCCGGGGCAAGAGCCACGTCATCAAGGCGATGAGCACCTGAAAGGTCAGATGCGAAGTGGATATAAAGTGCAGATGTGCCGGAAGGGATGGTAAATGTAGACGATGCAAGATCCCATCTTCCATTCTTGAACCCGTTAGGGAATGCATATTCAAGTTCAACCCATCTTTCCCCGTTATCGCTTATATACACATGGAATTCCTCAGGATTGAATGTATTGTCGCTGACACCATATGCATACTTTTCCGTACCGAATGACAAGGTATAGTTCTGAGCATCGACAGTTATATTGTTAATCTGAAGATATGCATCGGAGCCGAACAGGATATTGTTCAGCCCTGATCCCGGATAATCCGAGTAAGAGCCATCCGTATTCGAATTGTTGCGTGCCGATGCACCTGAATAGTCATATGACACATTTTCAACGCCTGTGCCTGTCTCGTTCTTCCAGCCTTCAAACTGGTCAAGATACGGCCACTTATCACCGGTAGAGCCATATGATTCAGTGGCAGCTTCCTTATCAAAATCATTGTAGTATACTGCGTTGTCAGGAGCAGGATCCGGAGCGTCGACATCAAATCTCGGATCTGTCAGGCCGGCCCAGTCGGATACTGTCGAGAAGACAATCTGTGGAGTAGCGCCAAATCTTGTCGCAATACCTTTGATATGCCCGGAGCCTTCAGGGACGTCCGTTTCCTTGAGCAGGTTGGAATATTTTTCAGACCTTACGACAAAAGTATTGTAGTCGGCATCCGTAAACTTAATATTTGTATGGTCATTGCCTACAACGAAAGTCTTTCCCAGATCCTCTTCAGAAACCTGTACCGGAGTAGTGATTTCCACATACTGGCTTTCATATTCCAGACCGAGGAGGTCCTGCAGGGTAATCTGTTTTGCGACAATCTCGTTATCCTCCGAAAGGCGTGTCACGGCAGTTGCCGGCATACCTGTGGAGTTTTCCCCGTCAGACGATGCCACAAGCTGGTACATGTCTCCATAGAAAGCGATTGTAAGCCCTGTCGCATTAATAGAGAGTTCGTCTCCGCGGCTATATGTGCCGGCAGAAGCGAAACGTAGCTGTATACCGGCTGTCTCATCCTGAATAAATACATTCTTTTCCGAAATATTACTCAGCTCATCCTTATCGGAGATGACAACACCTTTGATGAATACGCTTCCTTCAATCTTGACAGGAGTCTGTGTATCCTTGGCCATTGCCCTGAGGTCGGCAATCGACGTATATTCGATTTTCTTTCCGTCCTGGGAGACCGAGACCGTCTTATCGACGACTCCGCCTGCAGTCAATGTGATAGTAGCAGGACGGACAAAACCGTCATTCTGGTCGACATATACCGTCAATGTCTGAGGGTCTGAAGAGGCTGGACCGTCTACCGGATCCATATGAACCCAGTCTTTATCACATGTCGCTGTCCAGCTGCGGTTGGCTGTAAACGTTATAGTCTGAGTTTCGCTCTCCCCCCCCTGTGCAGAGAACTGGAGAGATGCAGAATCCTCGTTTATTGTCAAAGACGGGGATTCCTGAACCTCATCTTTCTTACATCCTGCCAAAAGGACTGCGGATGCAAGACCGATAAATAGTAAATTCTTAAGTTTCATAACCTTGCGTTATTAATGAAAAAATATTCTGATTCCGCTATTACTCCAAGTGGCAAAGATATACAATTTAGCCTCATAAACCAAAAAGAAATCGAATTAAATTTCAGTTACATCTTAGATTTTATTACAGAAATAGAGGATTTCTCTAAAAACTATAAGTATCCGATCTTTCACATCTTATCATTTTTCTTCTTTTCAGGAGTTTCCACTTATCCGATTCCCGCAACACACAGGTCCGCTTTTCCAGACCAGTGCAATATACCGATGAATGGCATCAATAAATCATGCCGATAAGCCATAGAGGCAATTTATTGCCGGAAACCAATTCAATCCTATCTGCCAATATGTAAGAATTATCGATTCCGGCTATCTGTCTGAAAGTCTTGTCTGGCCCGCCGACCTCAAAAGTATACTTCCCGTCCACTACAAAATCCCCTGCAGACCTGCCGTATTCCACTTCATGACCGGATGAACACAACTGATTGACAACAAATGTTTCCCGTATCGTTCCGACATGCACATTACCGGACACTATCGCATTCAGGAGATTTGTATTCTGGACATAAATCTTGTCGGGCTTCTGCATTTTTTTAACAGACAGCAAGTCTGAATACAGCAATTTTATCAATTCCGCCTTGTCAAGATTCCGCAGATACGCTATTACGGAATTCCTGGCAAGCCCAATGGTTTTCGCCAACTTCATTATATCTATTTCGAACGGCACCGAAGTAGCGATAATGGCCAACAATGCCTTGATTTTCCGCGAATAAGCCGGATCGGTACCACACAGCGACGGTAGTTCCTGCTCTATTATATAATTGACTACATTCTCGATGGAGATATGATAGTCTTCCTTATTCCCGTCGAAAAACGGATAATATCCACACTGAAGATATTCTTCGAACAATGGTTGCGGCCTGCATTTGTCAGTGACATCAAGACATATTTTATTCGCATTCCGAAGGAGTTCTTCCAATCCGTATGCAGGAAAATCCATGTCTTTGTAGAATTTCAGAAACTCCCTGAATGACAGGCCAGGCATATAATATGGCAGACACCTTCTCGACAAGTCCGCATCTGCATTGATCAGATTCAACAACGATGATCCCGTAAATACAATCTGTAGAGACGGATACATGTCATAAATTTCCTTTATTTCCTTACTCCATGTCGAATACTTATGCACTTCATCCAAAAAAAGCCTTTTTCCCCCCATCAGATAGAAGTTTTCCGCCAATTCCAACAGGGAATGATTGCTGAAATACATGCTGTCAAGACTGCAATACAGAACCTCACGACTTCCGGCCGGGTAATTGAGTTTTATAAACTGCTTAATGAGCGTGGTTTTGCCCACACCTCGCGCCCCCCTGATTGCTATCAGCCTCCTGTCCCAATGAATACTGTTCATCATATCCCTGACAATATCGGTCTGAGTCTGTGCCAACAAACGCTCCTGTTTCTGAAAAAGGCTTTCCATAACAATATTTTTCAAATCGATATGCAAATATATGTAAAAATGTTCAGAGTTCTGAACATTTTTACATATAATTTGTTCAGCACTCTGAGCATTTTCCGCATAATTTGTTCAGCACTCTGAACAACCTGGCCACTGCCACCTAAAACATTTTGCCGTTTCCGACAAAATCGGCAGCAATTGCATTCCGGCATACATGTCGGCTCTGATTTAATGTGCAGGTTTTGCACTAAAAAACAAAAGGAGGGCGACTAAAAAGGTGGAATTTCAAGGCTTGCGAAGATGAGAAAACCGCAGTGTACTGTCGTACATGAGGATTTTCGAATCAAGCGTAACGCAGAAAATACCCTTTTTAGTCGCCCTCGTCAGTTGATATATTGCCAGAATGCGCAAGACCCTATTCCAGACCTCTCGCACGGAGCAGGGCGCCCGGGTCAGGCTCGGCGCCACGGAATCTCCTGTACAGCACCATAGGGTCCTCGCTGCCGCCCTTCTCGAGAATATTGCGGCGATATGACATCGACACGTCGCGATTGAAAATACCTTTCTTCCGGAACAGCTCGAATGCATCCTTGTCGAGGACTTCAGCCCAGAGATAGCTGTAATACCCGGCGCTGTAGCCCCCATTGAAGATATGGTTGAAATATGTCGTCCTGTAACGCGGGATAATCTCATCTATAAGTCCGGCCTCCGCCATCACATACGCCTCGAATGCCGCCGGATCGATGACCCTCAGGTCAGCGGACCTGCCGAGAGAGCGGGACTTGCCGTCAATGACAAGGGTGCCGGCAACGGCACCTTCAGGAGCCTGAGTCGAGGATGCGAACGGGCAGTCCGACGGTACGTATACGGATGTAAGCTCATGCCAGCGCATGTCAAGGATGGCTGCGGCTGTCAGCTCCGTAGTCATGAAACCCTGGTTGAAAGTGCCTGCCTGGCGTATCTTTGTCACAAGGGAATCCGGGATGACCTCCCCGGTCTCATAATGTCTGGCGTAAAGCTCAAGGGTCTCCGGCTGGAGTGTCCAGTTCTCATTGAGCTGGGACGGAAGCTCCACGAAATCCCTTGCCACACTTGTCCCGCTGACATCCTTGTAATGGCACTTGCTCAGCAGGCCATGCAGGGCATGTCCGAACTCGTGGAACATGGTGGCGGCCTCATCGAGTGTCAGAAGAGACGGCTGACCGGCTGCCGGCTTGGTAAAGTTGCCGACATTGACGATAATCGGCCGTATATCCTCCCCGTCGCTGTCCACATACTGATTGCGGAAATTGCTCATCCATGCCCCGCCGCGCTTTTCAGGACGCGGATAATAGTCGGTAAGAAGTATGCCGACAAGAGAGCCGTCAAAATCCGTGACCTTGAATCCCTCCATATCGGGATTATAGGACGGGATGCTGTCAAGCTTCTCGAAATTCAGCCCATAAAGCCTGTGGGCCGTCTCGAATACACCTTCCCGTACATTCTCCATCCTGAAATACGGCTTTATGAGACTCTCATTGAGCTCGTAGTCCCTGTGACGCACCCTCTCGGCATAATAAGCCCAGTCCCATGGCCGGATTACCGAAGAGCTGTCATCAGGGAGCAGACCTGCAGCGACATCCCCGTCCATGATGGCCTGCATGTCAACGATTTCCTTTTCCGCCTTAGCCACTGCCGGCCTGAAGATTCCGTCAAGGAAACTGTCTACCATCCTGGCATCATGGGCCATCTTGTCGGAAAGTATGTAATCTGCCGGGGTCTCATAGCCGAGAAGCCGGGCTTTCTCTATCTTAAGCCTTATTATATCGATGACAGTGCCGCTGTTGTCATGGTCATTGCCGTTGCAGCCTCTTGAAGAATATGCCTTGAACATCTTCTCTCTCAGGTCTCTCCTCGCACTGTATGTCATGAACGGCACATAGCTCGGATTATGGAGAGTGAAAAGCCATGGCCCGCCTTCGGAGACGGAGGCAGCCCCGGTCATCCGCATCGCATCCCTCTCCGAGATACCGGCGGCCTCGGCATCTGCCGCCGCTGCAGCAATCACTGCGTCAGGAAGACCCGCAAGTTCGGAAGAGTCTGTAAGCACAAGCCTGAAAGCATTTGTCTCCGCAAGGACATTGTTGCCGAACTCCTGCTGAAGAGATGCCAGCTCCCTGTTGATTTCCCTCATCCTGCCCTGGCCTGCCGCATCAAGGGCAATGCCGTTGGCCATGAATGTCCTGTACAGTTTCTCCAGCACTGCGTTCTGCTCGGCCGTCAGCCCGAGCCCGTCTTTCATGTCATAGAGCTCCTTGACGCGGCTGAAGAAATACGGGTTCATGAAGATATTGTCATTGTGCTCGGTAAGCTTCGGGAGAGCTTCTGCAACTATGGCCTGCATGGCGTCTGACGCATCCGACTCGGAGAGATTGAAAAGGACTCCGGTCACCTTGTCAAGAAGCGCACCGGAATTCTCATATGCTTCAACAGTATTCTCGAAGGTAGGCTTGTCATCCTTTGCGATGATGGCATCTATCTCGGCTGACTGCCTGTGGATGCCGGCCTCGAGGGCTTCAATGTAGTCCTTTTCATGGATTTTCTCGAACGGAGGGATTCCATACGGCGTATCCCATTCGGAAAAGAACGGATTGGTCCTGTTGCATGCAGATATTCCCATGGCAAACGATATCATCAGAAATAGTTTCAGGATTCCCGGGCCAAGAGCCCGGTATGATTCGGATTTCATAATTCTATAAGGTTTGTATACACGTTATCTTCAATAATTGCGGCTGCTTGCTGCTGCAAGGCATCATCAATACCCGTTCCAGGAGGCTATCTCTTCCAACGGCTTGCGCACTTTCTGCCGCAGCGGCGCATCCGGATAGCCCAGCGATATGAGCAGCGGGACCCTCTTCGAGCGCGGGATGCCGAGAAGCCCTGCGACCTTCTTCTCATTGAACCAGCCCATGATGCAGGTGCCGAGCCCGAGGTCGGCTGCCTGAAGACAGAAGTTCTCGACAGCCATACCTACGTCCATCATGCTGTAGTCCTTGTCTTTCAGCATACTGCCTATCTTCGCAGTGATATTCATCTTTTCCAGCACCACTGCGATGATGACAGGAGCCTGATATGCAAACTTGTTCATGCCTGTACCGCATGCCGCATCCGCAAGGCCTGTCAGCAGGTCCCGGGAGTCGGCGACCACAAATTTCCATGGCTGGGAATTGCACGCCGACGGGGACAGCCTTGCAGCCTCAAGGCATTTCAGGAGCTTCTCCTTCTCTACCGGCTGCGGCCTGTATTTCCTGTCGCTCTGCCGCGACTGCACAAGTTTCTCAAAGTCCATTTTCCTTTCATTTATCTTCCCTGTCCGCTATAAGGACGACAGGTTCATCTCATTGACAATATTCTTCCCTTCAGGGGTATATGCAAAACTCATCCTGTCCGCGTATGCCTTCTCGACCTTGCCGCGCACAATCTTCATGGTGCTGTTGACCATATGGTTCTGTTCAGTGAACGGCTCCGGAAGCACGCAGACCGCAGCCGGAAGCCACCTTTCAGGGAACTGCCCGTAGTTCGCTCCGCCCTTGCGGTATGAATTTACCTCGTCCTGAATCTTTTCGAGCATCTTTTCCTTTGCCTCGGCGGACGCCGGGTCAATGGCCGGGAATGTCTCCTTGACATAGGTCCTCAACGCATCCTTGTTCGGCACCAGCAGGGCAATCGTATACGGGTCCTGGCTGTTATGGAGCACTATCTGGTCGATATATCTGGAGTTCTCCACCATCGATTCCTCGATTCCCTCCGGGCTGTATTTCTCCCCGTCCGCACTTATCAGAAGCGACTTGAACCGGCCTACGACATACAGGAAATCCTTGTCGCGCATATAGCCCATGTCCCCGGTATGCAGCCACCCGTCCACAACGGTCTCTGCCGTGGCCTTGGGATTCTTCCAGTAGCCGGCCATGACATTCTCCCCTCTTATGACAATCTCCCCTTTCTCTCCGTACGGAAGGGCGTTGCCGTCCGAGTCGCAAATCTTTATGTCCATCGGTTTTACCACACAGCCTGACGAGCCGAGTATATGTCTTGCGGGAGCATTCGCCGAAATGATAGGGGTTGCCTCAGAAAGGCCGTATCCCTGGTACATAGGTATCCCTATGGCATAGTAGTAGCGCTGCAGGTCGATGTCCAGCAGGGCTCCTCCTCCCACAAAGAACTTCATCTGCCCGCCGAGGGCCTGACGGACGCTCTTGAATATCAGCCTGTCGAACAGGGCCAGCAGAGGCTTCTTCCACAGCTGGGCAATGCCTCCCTTATTGTAGCCCTCCCTGTTGTATGATATCGCCATATTCAGGGCGAAATGATAGAGCTTCTCAACTTTAGGCCCCTTGGCCTTGACTCCGGCCTCGATATTCTTCTTGAAATTCTTCGCAAGGGCCGGAACGCTCAGCATTACCGTCGGCTTAAGCTCCTGTATGCTCATCGGGATATTCCGCAGGGCCTCCATCGGAGTCCTTCCTGCCGGCACTGTACCAATGGAGGCGCCATACGACATCATGGTGTAGAAGCCTGCCACATGTGCGAAGCAATGGTCAAGAGGCAGGATGATAAGCATCCTGTCCTGAGGGGTCACGCCGATTACCGACTGCGCCTGCTCCACATTGGCGGTGTAGTTCCTGTGGGTCAGAAGGATACCTTTCGGGTCGGCAGTAGTGCCCGATGTGTAGCTGATGTTGGCATAGTCGTCCGGACCGATTGATTCATATCTCTGCCTGAACATATCCCCATGGTCCCTGAGGAACGCATCGCCCGCCTTGCGGACTTCGGATACGGGTATCTCCTTCTCCCCGTATTCCGGAAGGTCGTCCAGGACAATCACTTTCTCGACAAGCGGCAGCTCCGGCAATATCTTGCGTATCTTCGGGAGCTGCTGGGCAGATACCATCACATATTTCGAATCCGAGTGCCTGATCCTGAATACCAGGTCATTGCTCTCCTCGAGCTTTACAGACAGGGGGACATTCACAGCTCCGGCATACAGGATACCGAGCTCCCCGAGCACCCACAGGTTGCGGCCTTCAGAAAGCAGGGATACCTTCTCCCCCTTCTGCACTCCGAGAGACATGAGTCCTGCAGCTATGCGGCAGGCTTCGTCTCTTGTCTGCCTGAATGTCGTCGATGTCCACTCCTTGCCTTTTTTCTCCCAGAGGAACGTATTGTCCCGGTAAAGGCCGACATATTTCTCCACAAACTGGATAATGGTAAGGCGCGGGGCCTCCGATGCATTGGATGGTGTCATAGTATTGTCTTTTCGGTCTCCGGAAATCCCGGAAAACCTGTTTTATTCCTGCTCCGCCGGGAAGAGCCCGAACAGCTGGGCGTCAATCCTGTCGGTTATCTCCTGAAAGTCTTCCGGCCTGTTCTCGAACTTGATCTTGTCGACATCCAGGACCAGCAGCCTGTGCTCATAGCTGGAAATCCACGCTTCGTAACGCTCGTTCAATCCCGTAAGGTAGTCGATGCGGATGCTCTTTTCATATTCCCTTCCGCGCTTCTGGATCTGACTGACGAGATTGGGGATGGAGGAACGCAGATAGATGAGCAGGTCGGGAGGATTGACAAGCGACATCATCAGGTCGAACAGGTCGGAATAGTTCTCGAAGTCCCGTGTACTCATCAGCCCCATCGCATGGAGATTCGGGGCGAATATCCGTGCATCCTCATAGATTGTCCTGTCCTGGATGATGACATCGTCCGACTTGGATATCTCGACAACGTCCTTGAACCTCTTGTTGAGGAAATAGATCTGGAGATTGAAGGACCACCTCTCCATATCCTCATAGAAATCCGCCAGATACGGATTGTAGTCCACTGACTCGAACTTCGGTGTCCACCTGTAATGTGCCGCAAGCATCTTTGTGAGAGTGGTCTTGCCGCTTCCTATATTACCTGCTACTGCTATATGCATGACTGTCTGATATTTGTATTGTCATATAATCGTCATCTCCGGAAAGTCAGTGACCATGGAGACGGTATCTCCCCTGATGCATGCCGGGGGCACAATCATACAAAAGTACAAAAAACCTGATGATTGGAAACTATTATTGTCGTATTTTTGCAGACGGTGCATCCGCCGGGACACATACAGGGGACAGGACACATAGAGAAAACAGAGATGCAGGAAAACAATTCCGCCGTATTCACGGATTCAAAGCCGCATTATGAGCTGCTCGACGGACTCAGGGGCGTGGCGGCACTGATGGTAATGTTCTTCCATATAGGGGAGGGCTTCGCCACGAGCCCGGTTGACCAGCATGTCAACCACGGACATCTTGCCGTAGACTTCTTTTTCATACTTTCAGGCTTCGTCATCGGATATGCCTATGACGACAGATGGAAGACCACACTGACCACAAGGGGCTTCTTCAGGCGCAGGCTCATCAGGCTGCACCCGATGGTCATAATGGGGGCAGTGCTTGGAACCGTGGCATACTGCATCCAGGGCTGCGTACAGTGGGACGGAACCCATGTCCCGGCGACCATGGTCCTCCTTGCGTTCCTGCTCAATCTGCTTCTTCTGCCTGTGGTGCCGGGGACAGGGGCTGACGTGAGGGGCAATAACGAGATGTTCCCACTCAACGGACCGACCTGGTCGCTTTTCTTCGAATATATCGGGAACATCCTCTATGCGCTCTTCATACGGAGGCTGTCCACATTCTGGCTGTCCGTGCTCGTGGCTGCTGCAGGGCTCGGCCTTGGTGCATTCGCCATCGGGAACCTCTCCGGATACGGGCATCTCGGTGTCGGATGGTCGATGACCGGCTGGAATCTGCCGGGAGGGCTCCTGAGGCTGATGTTCTCTTTCTCGGCAGGACTGCTGATGTCCCGCATATTCAGGCCCGTCAAGGTCAAGGGGGCATTCTGGCTATGCAGCGCAATCGTGGCAGTACTGCTCGCCCTCCCGCACATCGGAGGCATGGAGCATCCGTGGATGAACGGACTGTATGAAGCCGCATGCGCCATCCTCATATTCCCGGCCCTCGTCTGGCTCGGGGCATCGGGAAAGACGACCGACAGGACGACATCCGCGATATGCAGGTTCCTCGGGGACATATCATATCCAGTCTATGTGGTCCATTACCCTTTAATGTATCTGTTCTACGCATGGCTGTGGAGCGGGGAAGAGACAATCCCGTTCAGCCAGGCATGGCCGGTGGCCGCAGGAGTCATCATACTGAGCGTTGTCCTCGCATGGGCATGCATGAGATTCTATGATGTACCTGTGCGCAGATGGCTCAGCAGACGTTTCCCGGGGAAATGACAGCCGGCTTCCGCAGGCCCTCAGCAGGCCAAAAAGAGTCCGATTTATTCCGTTTTCCTGCGATTTTCATTATTTTTGTCTGGTTGCAACAAATGAGAAACACTTTCCGAGATGCTCCAGATAAAGAATTTCTATTTCAATCCGCTGCACGAATGCTGCAGTGTGGCATGGGATGAATCCGGCGAATGCGTAGTCATAGACCCGGGGTTCTATACTCCCGAAGAGAGGGATGAACTTATGAATTTCATAAAGGCCAAAGGCCTCAGACCGGTAAAGATACTGCTTACGCACGCCCATTTCGACCACGTGTTCGGGCTGAAGGAATGCGCCGGGATGCTGAAATGTCCGGTATACATGGACCCGGCCGACCGCGGGACCCTTGAAAATGCCGGCTATTTCTGTACGATGTTCGGATTCAATACCCCGCAGACCGATGTCAGGACGGAAGACATCCATGACGGGGACAGGATAAGGTTCGGCAACACGGAATTCGAGGTGCTCTCCACACCGGGACACACACCGGGAGGGGTCTGCTTCTATGATGCGGCTGACAAGGTCCTTTTCAGCGGAGACACACTGTTTGCCGGCAGCATAGGCAGGACGGACCACCCGGGAGGGGACTATGACAGGCTCATGGAGGGCATCTTCAGCAAGCTGATGGTCCTTGACGGGGACGTGGATGTGATTCCGGGGCACGGGCCGCACACCACTGTCTCGGATGAACGCACCAGGAATCCGTTCCTGCAGCCGTTCAACGAGCCATATACGGACGAGGAGAGCAACAGCTGACCTTTACCGGAGACCGGTACGGCAATCAAACCGGTACAGGACAATAAAGCCTATTCAGAATGGACGAGAAAAAGGAATACATAGACATTACAGGAGCAAAGGTCCACAATCTCCGGAACGTGTCGCTTTCCATCCCGAGGAATGAATTCGTGGTAATTACAGGCCTGAGCGGAAGCGGCAAGTCCTCTCTGGCCTTCGACACCATCTATGCGGAAGGGCAGCGCAGATACATGGACACCCTGTCTGCCTATGCCAAGCAATTCATGGGGATACTGGAAAAGCCTGATGTCGAGAGCATAACCGGACTGAGCCCGATAATAGCCATAGAGCAGAAGACAACGGGGAACAACCCGAGGTCAACCGTGGGGACAATCACCGAAATCTACGATTTCCTCAGGCTTCTTTACGCAAAGGCATCCACGGCCTATTCCCCGGCTACCGGGAAGCCTATGGTACGGTACACCGACGAGCAGATAGTATCCCTCATCATGGACAATTACCGCGACAGGAAATGCCTGTTGCTTGCCCCGCTCGTCAAAGGCCGCAAGGGACATTACAAGGAACTGTTCGACCAGCTCCGCAAGAGAGGATATACCCAGGTGCGCATCGACTCCGAGATAAGGGAACTCGCGGAGGTTACAGCCCTTGACAGATACAAGGCACATTTCATCGAACTTGTAGTCGACAAGCTGAAGCCTTCCGCCGGGGACGGGAAGCGCATCAAGGATTCCGTCTACACTGCCCTCAATCTCGGAAAAGGCTCGCTTGCCGTACTGGACATGGAGACCGGAGAGCTGCAGCATTATTCCAAGCACCTCGTCTGTCCCGACACCGGGCTGTCCCTCGCCGAGCCCGCCCCGCATTCGTTTTCATTCAATTCCCCTCAGGGCTACTGTCCGCATTGCAAGGGGCTGGGAATGATTGTGGACGTAAATATAGACAGCATCATCCCCGACCGTTCGGTATCCATCGCCGACGGCGGCATCCTCCCTCTCGGGAAAATCCGGCAGACCAGGAAATTCGACATAGTACGGTCCATCGCAAGGAAGTACGGGTTCTCCCTGTATGACCCCATTGAGGAAATCGCGGACGACATCATTTCCCTGCTGGTATTCGGCTCCGATGAACTTTTCCGCGTAGGGGAAGGGACATCCTCCGAGATGGTGTCGTATCCCGGGATTGTCGATGACATTTCCGAGAAGATTGTCTGCCCGGTCTGCAACGGCACCCGCCTCAACAAGGAGACGACATATTTCAGGATTGACGGGAAATGCATCCATGAGGTTTCAGCCATGGAGATTTCGGAGCTCAGGAAATGGCTCGACTCGCTCGACGGGAAACTCAATGACAGGGAAAGGCTCATTGCCCGGGACATACTGAAGGAGCTCAGGGAACGCGTGACGTTCCTGCTGGATGTCGGTCTGGAATATCTTTCGCTCGACAGGGCCACCTCATCCCTGTCAGGAGGGGAAAGCCAGCGGATACGGCTTGCGACCCAGATCGGGTCCAGACTCGTGAACGTGCTCTATATCCTCGACGAGCCGAGTATCGGGCTGCATCAGCGGGACAACCGCAAGCTTATCGCCTCCCTGAAGAATCTGCGTGACGAGGGAAATTCGGTCATGGTGGTTGAACACGATGCCGAGACAATGCTTTCGGCGGACTGGATAGTCGATGTCGGGCCGGGTGCAGGAGAGAACGGAGGGGAAATCTGCCTGAGTGCTCCTGCCGATGTGCTGCTCAACAGGATAAACAGCCGTATTGAAGGCCAGTCAGGCAAAGACTGCATACCAATGCTGGATGACGACCTGAAGAAGCACTGCATCATCAGGGAGTCCATCACAATGGATTATCTGACCGGGAAGAGAAAGATAGAGATTCCTGCAGTAAGAAGGACCGGCAACGGACTTACATTAGGCCTCAGAGGTGCGAGAGGCAACAACCTCAAGGATGTGGACATAGATTTCCCTCTCGGCATCCTCATCGGCATAAGCGGAGTCAGCGGAAGCGGCAAGTCGTCCCTTGTCAACGAGACGCTGATGCCTATACTCAAGAACAGGTTCTACAATGCGAGGATGCAGCCCCTGCCATACTCGGAGATTGTCGGGATAGAGAATGTCGACAAGCTTATCGAGATTGACCAGAGCCCTATCGGAAGGACTCCACGGAGCAATCCCGCCACGTTTACAGGTGTATTCAATGACATCCGCAACCTTTTCGAGTCGACACCCGATGCAAAGGTCAGAGGATTCAAGGCCGGCAGGTTCTCGTTCAATGTCCCGGGGGGACGCTGCGAGGAGTGCAAGGGCGCCGGAATCAAGGTAATAGAGATGAATTTCCTGCCTTCGGTAAATGTCGTATGCAAGGAATGCCGGGGCCGGAGATACAAGGAAGATACACTTGCCGTAAAATACAAGGGCAAGAATATCAACGATGTACTGGAGATGCCGATAAGCGAGGCATATGAGTTTTTCGGCAACATACCATCCATAAGCCAGAAACTCAAGGCCCTGAACGATGTGGGACTTGGATATGTGAAGCTCGGGCAGTCGGCAGTGACGCTTTCCGGCGGGGAAAGCCAGAGGATGAAGCTGGCGGCGGAGCTGTCAAGGAAAAGCACCGGGAACACGTTATACATCCTCGACGAGCCGACTACCGGACTCCATTTCGAGGACATAAAGATTCTCCTCGGAGTATTGCAGCAGCTTGTAGACCAAGGAAATACGGTAATAATAATAGAACACAACCTGGATGTGCTCAAATCGGTCGACTATATTTTCGACATGGGACCGGAAGGGGGCAAGAGAGGCGGCACCATTGTCGCCAGTGGCACTCCCGAACAGCTGGCGGAAAACCCGGCATCTGTTACCGGCCCGTTCCTGAAGGAGATATTCGACACGGAAAGGCATGTCCGGCCATATTCTGAATAAGGACTACGCAATGGAAGACTTGAAGATATTCTGTGAAAACGACGGGCAATACCATAATGTCCGTCTCGGGACTCCCCTGTCTGAACTGTCGGAGCAGATATGCAGCACGGTATTCGACGAGAAGACCGGGACAGAGCTCCCCGTGCTTGCCGCACTTGTGGACCACCAGCTGAAGGAACTGGAGTTCAAGGCCGTGGTCTCCCACCAGGTGGAGTTCATCGGATACAGCCACCCGGACGGACGCAGGACATATGTCCGCTCCCTGTGCTTCGTGCTCCAGAATGCGGTACGGGAACTGTACCCCGGAAAAGTCCTCGCCATAGAATATTCCCTTCCGAGCGGGCTTTACTGCGAAATACGCAGCCCAAAGGCGATGGAGGACGGCCATCCTGATGTCTGCTACGTCACGGACAATGAGATAGAGGTCCTCAAGTCCAGGATGCAGGAACTGATCGATGCGGACCTTCCGTTCCACAAGTACAAGATGAATTTCGATGAGGCAGGCAGGATATTCATGGACAACGGCCAGCCGGACAAGGCGGAGCTCCTCAAGTCAATCGGCAAGTTCACTTACAGCATATATACCTTGGACGGGCAGAAAGACACATTCTACGGGCCGCTTGCCCCGTCTACAGGATATCTGAAAGTGTTCGACCTAATAGGGTTCAGCAACGGCTTCTGCCTGCAGTATCCTGCAGAGGGCAATGTAAGCAGGATAATGCCGATGAAACGCCAGTCCAAGATTGCGGCAACCCTTAAGGAATATTCGGACTGGTGCTCGATAATGGGGGTCAGGGGTGCCGGCATCCTGAACAAGACCATCTCGGAAGGCCGGGCCGTACAGCTCATAAACATAGCCGAAGCCCTGCATGAAAGGAAATATGCCGATATCGCGGACCAGATCTATGCAAGACGCGACAAGATAAAGATAGTATTCATCGCAGGCCCGTCCAGCAGCGGCAAGACCTCCTCTTCAAAACGGCTTGCAATCCAGTGCAAGGTCCTCGGGATGAATCCGAAAGTCATCGAGCTCGACAATTATTTCGTGGACAGGGAAAAGACCCCGAAGGACGAGAACGGGGAATACGACTTCGAGGCTCTCGGGGCGATGGACCTCGATTTCCTCAGCAGCCAGCTCAACGCCCTGCTGTCCGGAGAAAGGGTGGAGCTCCCGAGATTCAATTTCAAGGAGGGGAAAAGGCAGTTCGACGGAGAGTTTATGCAGCTTGCCGAGAACGACATACTGATAATGGAGGGTATACATGCCCTTAACCCTGCCATGACCCCGGCAGTGGATAATTCCAGGATATTCAGGGTGTACGTGTCGGCTCTGACATCGCTTGCCCTCGATGAGAACAACAACATATCCACATCGGACAACAGGCTGTTGCGCAGGATGATACGGGACAACCGCACCAGAGGGATATCCCCTGAAGGTACAATAATGAGGTGGCACAGTGTCAGGCGAGGCGAAAACAGGAACATCTTCCCGTTCCAGGAGAATGCCGATGCCGTATTCAACTCGGCGATGATATTCGAGCTCCCTATGCTCAAGTATTACGCCGAGCCGCTGCTGCGCCGCATCCCGCCGCACTCCCCCGCCTACACCGAGGCTATCAGGCTGCTGAAATTCCTCGAATATGTCGTGCCGCTCTCCCCTGACGAGATTGCCGCCATACCTCCGACATCCATCATGAGGGAATTCATCGGCGGCCAGTCCCTGTAGGATTCGGGGACTTTCGGGTATTTCCTCGGGACCGTCTGGACAAAGCTTCCTGACAACGCCACTGCAGAATAGTAAATGTAGATTTTTTTTGCATTTGCAAACAAATGGAACGAGCCGGGCAGATTACTGTCCGGCTCGCTGCATATCGATATTGCTGAGGATACTCCCGGCTATACCATCCCGGAGAATCCCATGAACGCCATTGCAAGGATACTTGCTGTGACAAGGGCGATAGGAATGCCCTTGAAAGGCTTAGGCACCTTGTTGAGGGCAATCTGTTCACGGAGTCCGGCGAAGAGGATCATGGCAAGACCGAAGCCGAGGGACGATGCGAATGCGTATACGACCGACTCGACGAGGTTGAGCATATGAGGCTCGCCGCCGAAAGTGAATTCCTTGGTCACAACTATGAGGGCGATACCGAGCACAGCACAGTTGGTGGTAATCAGCGGAAGGAAGATTCCGAGAGCCTGATAAAGGGACGGGCTGATCTTCTTGAGGATGATTTCAACCATCTGCACGAGAGCGGCAATCACAAGAATGAATGAGATTGTCTGCATGAACTCGATATGGAGAGGCACCAGCACATAATACTGGAGCAGATAGGTTACCAATGTGGCAAGGGTTATCACGAAGCACACCGCCCCGGACATTCCGACTGCAGTGCTCAGCTTGTTGGAGACTCCGAGAAACGGACAGCAGCCGAGGAACTGCGCAAGCAGGATATTGTTGACGAATATCGCTGATACCAGAATTATCAAATATTCCATAGTCTCAATTTTCTAATCAGTTGTCTTCATTTCCGTCGGGTCAGTCCATCTTTGTGACTTTCCTGAAGATTACAATCAGGTATGCAAGGGCAAGGAATGCTCCCGGAGCCAGGACAAATGCAAGGATACCGTCGCCGGCAATGAACTTGAACCCGAATACGGACCCGCTGCCGAGAATCTCCCTCACAAGACCGAGGATAGTCAGCGACATGGTAAAGCCCAGACCGATGCCGAGCCCGTCGCATGCCGAATCGATGACCGAATTCTTGTTGGCATAGGCCTCGGCACGTCCGAGGACGATGCAGTTCACGACGATAAGCGGTATGAACAGTCCCAGAGTCTCATACATTGCAGGTGTATAGGCCTGCATGATGAACTGGAGCACAGTCACGAATGCTGCGATAATGACGATATATGCCGGGATACGTACCTTGTCCGGTATATAAGGGGCAGTTGCCGAAATCGCCATATTGGACAGGACAAGCACGAACAGGGTGGCAAGTCCCATACCCATACCATTGATAGCGGAAGTGGTTGTCGCCAATGTAGGACACATTCCGAGCAGCAGGACAAACGTAGGATTCTCCTTTACAAGTCCTTTAGTTATAAGTTTGAATTTTCCCATTGTACCGTCCTCCTATTTTGTTTCCTGTGACTGACATTCTTCCGCAGCTTCAGATGCTCCGCTGGCCGCATCCGGGGCAGTCCCGTCCGTAATGGCCTTATATACTGCCAGAGCATTGTTCACTGCATTCACATAAGCCCGTGAAGTGATTGTAGACGCCGTAATCGCATCTATATCCCCTCCGTCCTTTGTCACTGCGAGTTTTGTCTGTGCCGGGTCGAGATTCCTGAACTGGTCGGCAAAGGCCGGTTCGGTACATTTCGCACCAAGGCCCGGAGTCTCGCTCTGTGAGAGCACGGAAGTATTGTAGACTATGCCGTCGGCTGTCACGCCGACCATAACGGATACAGGTCCGCCGAAACCTGTGGCGGCAGCTGTAATGGCATATCCGGCCACTTCCCCGCCTTTCCTGACGACATAGTATTCATATGTCTGTCCGTCAGCCTCGATTGAAGCGAGCTCAGGCTCCCCGTCAAACTCAGGCACGACCTGCGTAATGGCATTATTTGTCTTTGCTGCAGCCGCAGCCTCGATAGGCTCCTTTGTCAGGGCGTATACTCCGGCAAGTACTGCCGAACTTACCAGACAGATGACACCGAGGCAGAGCACCATATTTTTCAAAGTAGATTGTACAGCCATGATTATGCCCTCCCGTATTTTTTCTGTTTGAAAGCCTTATTGATAAGAGGCACAACCGAGTTCATGATGAGGATGGCGAATGAGACGCCTTCCGGATATGAACCGAAATACCTTATCAGCATCGTAAGAAGGCCTATGCCGACTCCGAATACGATACCTCCTCTGGTACTCATCGGGGATGTCACATAGTCGGTCGCCATGAAGACAGAGCCGAGGAGGACACCTCCGGTCAGGAGATTGAAGAGAGGGTCTGTATACTGGTCAGGGTTGATAAGCCAGAAGATTCCCGAGAATACGATGACCGTAGCCCAGATTGAAAGGGTTATGTGCGGTCTGATGACCTTGCGTGCAAGCAGGTAGACAAAGCCGATGAGGATTGCCAGCGCAGAGATTTCTCCGGCAGAACCGCCGATGTTGACAAACAGCGTCTGGAGATAGGAGAAATCGTTGGCAGTGAAAATCTGGTTGAGAGTGTCGCCTTTCGCAAGCCCTTCCTTTACAGTACCAAGGAGTGTCGCCCCGGAAGTGGCATCCACATTGAGGAAACCGGCCGGGCGTGCCCAGTTGGTCATTGCCACAGGGAATGACACCAGCAGGAAGACCCTGGCTGCAATAGCCGGGTTGAACAGGTTCTGTCCGAGTCCTCCGAAAGTCATCTTCACGACTCCGATGGCAAAGATTGCACCTATCATTGCAACCCACCAAGGGCATGCAGGAGGAAGGTTGAGCGCAAGAAGGACTCCGGTCACAGCAGCGGACCAGTCGCTGATTGTGCAAGGATTCTTGAGAAGGAACCTTGTGACGAGATACTCCACAAGGATACATGTTATGACGCTGACTGCAAGCAGCATGACGGATGACCACCCGTAATAGAGGATGGAGACGACCACCGACGGCAGGAGCGCAATCACCACATCACGCATTATCCTCGCCGTGGAGATATCTGCGTGTATATGCGGAGATGGTGAAACCAATACTTTATTCATATTCTGTCTCTTTATTTTTCAAATCTATACTCCTTATTTTTTCGGGGCAGTCCTTGCCCTCATTGCTCTGATGACCTCGCCTTTGGCTACCCTGATCATGTCCAGAAGAGGTATGTTGGCCGGGCATGAATACAGGCAGCATCCGCATTCGATGCAGTCCTGCACGGCATTCTGCTCGAGTTCCTCAAGCATGCCGTTACGGGCCAGCTTGTTGAGCAGGAACGGCTCCAGCCCCATAGGGCAGGCCTCGGCACATTTGCCGCAACGGATACAGTTGCTCTCGCTCTTGCGGGCGGTCTGCTCTTCCGTAAGATACAGCAGGGATGAAGAACCTTTCTGGGTAGCGGCATCGAGATTGGAGATTGCCTTGCCCATCATAGGACCTCCGCTGACTATCTTTGCGGCAGCTTCCGGAACCCCTCCGTTGTATTCTGCGATATATGAGAGAGGATAGCCTATACGGAACATGTAGTTCTTCTGCCTGTCGGCCGGAAGACAGTTTCCGGTCACTGTCAGGGTATTGGAAATCAACGGCATGTTCTTCTGTACGGCGTCATAGACTGCGAGGGATGTCGCAACGTTCTGCACCACTGCACCGACATCGATAGGAAGTCCCATGGATTTTACCTGACGGTGCATTACAGCGTCTATGAGCTGCTTTTCTCCGCCCTGCGGGTATTTCTTCTTGAGGGTCATTACCTCGATACCGTCATAGCCCTTCGCTGAAGACTGCAGCCTGGATACGGTCTCTGTCATCTTCGCTATGGCTTCCGGCTTGTTCTCCTCGATCCCTATCACGGCACGGCTTACACCGAGAACCTTTTTCATTATTGCGGCCCCGACCACTATCTGTTCGCTCTTCTCGAGCATGATACGGTAGTCCGAAGTAAGATAGGGCTCGCATTCCGCTCCGTTGAGGATGAGGCATTCGGCCTTCTTGTCAGGCGGCGGACAAAGCTTCACGTGCGTAGGGAATGTGGCTCCACCGAGACCTACAACACCATTGTTCTTGATCCTGTCAAGGATGAACTGCCTGTCCTCCGGAATATCCGTAACCAGTGTATCGGTAGTGTCGATGCCATCCATCCACTCGTCCGGCTCGACCTCTATCTCGACATGGACGACAGGGATTCCGTTGAGGTCCTTGCGGAGTCCTACGGATTTAACCGTCCCGGTTACCGATGAATGGACGTATGCAGATATGAACCCTGTCGGCTCGCCTATTACCTGACCGGTCCTGACCCTGTCCCCAGGAGCGACGACGGCCTTTGCCGGAGCCCCGAGATGCTGTATCATGGAGATGTAGACGGTCTTCGGAAGAGGCAGGACTTCTATCTTGCTGCCGGCGGCTATCTTGCTGTCATCAGGATGTACACCGCCTATTGAAAATGTCTTCTTCATATTCTACTCCTCCTTGTTTTCTGGTTTTGCAGGTTCAGTCTTGGCCGGTGCCGGCTTTGATACCGGAGCTGCCGCAGCCTCCGCCTTCGGTTCCGCTGGCTTCGCAGGAGCCGCTGCAGGTTTAGGCTTAGGGGCAGGTGTCGGGAAATTGACATCATGTATTGCACCTGTAGGACATACCACAACGCATTTCCTGCAGAGCTTGCACTTGTTGAAGTCTATATATGCGACATTGTGCTCGACCGTTATCGCTCCGAACGGACACTCCTTCTCGCATTTGCCGCATCCTATGCAGGCTACCTTGCAGGCCTTGCGGGCTGCGGCACCCTTTTCCATATTAACGCATGAGACGAAGACCCTGCGACCCTTAGGCCCTTTGTTGCGCAGCTCGATGACCTTCTTAGGGCAGGCCTTCGCGCAGGCACCGCATCCCGTACATTTCTCTTCGTCAACGACAGGAAGCCCGGTCTCGGGGTCCATCGAAATGGCCCCGAACTGGCAGGCGGCCACGCAGTCCCCGCAACCGAGACATCCGTATGCACAGCCAGTATCCCCGGTGTATAGGGCAGCCATGACCTTGCATGACCGGTAACCGTCATAGACATTGGTCTTGGGACGGTTCTCACAGGTACCGTTGCAACGCACGACTGCGACCATGGGAGCCTTTTCCTTGACTTCCATGCCGAGTACGGCAGCAACTTTCTTCATCACTTCATTGCCGCCGACAGGACAGAAGTTGTTGTCCAGATTCGGAGCATTGACACATGCCTGAGCAAAAGCACGGCAGCCGGCAAACCCGCAGCCTCCGCAATTGGCTCCTGGCATCACTTTCTCGACTTCATCTATACGGGGATCCTCCTCGACCTTGAACTTCTTTGCAACAAGGAAGAGGACCACCGCAAGCAGAAGCCCGAGAAGGGTAACGGCTACAATAGTCCAGATAATTGTTGTTGTCATTTCTATAACGATTTGATTAACTGTTTCGTGTTATTCGGCTGTCCTGCAGTCTACCGGCTGCGCACGGTCATTTTCCCGGCGCGTCCTTTATATAGAAGACGAAATCCTTTGCCAGCCTGTCCTTCAAAAGAAAGATAACAAGATAGTAAAGAGCTACTGCTCCGATGGATATGAGTCCGATATAAAGTTCGTGCACGTTAACGGACGACAAAGATAATATTAAAATCATTAAAATGAACAAAGGAATCACATAAGATAACCATACGGCTTTCAATCCCATAGAGCGCTTCAGCACAACCTGCACCTCATCGCCCTCATGTCTCAGCGTATAAGGGTCCGTCGGGACACATATGAGCTTTACCTGTTCCTCCGACACTCCGCATACGCCTTTTGCATGGCATGCGGCACATGCAGACGAGGATATTATCTCTACCGTTGTCTGTCCGGGGGTTATCTCTACAATCCTGCCCGGATGTGAAATCTCATTCTTAGCCATAAAATCCAAATATATGCCGACACCCTGGTCCCGTTGCCGATACCGGCATCCGGGGACGGGCCTCTATCTTCTTTTTACCAGCGATGAGAACGGGTGCTTGAGTCCCGACCATTCCTTGAGCCTTCCGCTTGCCGTACCTACGAGAATCGGGGCCTCGAAAAGGACCGGAATCCTGTTCTCGTCATCCGAAATCCATACCGTAAGGTCCTCGTCCCCCGTAAACACATTGCCTGCCAGGAGCTTTGCGGAAAACCGTATCGTATTTACGGTACCGAGTCCCTTTACCTTTTTCTTCTCCCGTCCCCGGAGTATGAAATATACATTGTAGACATCGTCATCGATTGCGAACGTCATCGGATACCGTACATCCGCCTCCACCTTGTCGAAATCCATGTTGCGGGCAAGGAAGAACAGTGCCGGCAGGTCATACGTGCACTCGTTCAATGGAAGCTCGACATGGCGCTGCCCGCTGGATGAGGTATAGACATCCGCAAGTATGCTGTTTCCGTCAGCCCCGTTCCACATGTATGCATAGGTGTTCCGTGCGATGTAATGCCCCTCCCTTGTATCGCGTGTGAACTTGAGCGGACGCAGCCCGTCGCGGGTAAACCATGACCGGAAATCCTCCCTGACCTTGAAGAAAAGGTCGAACAGCCTTGTGGTCTGCCCGTATACGGAACACAGGAAGGCATCCTCCCCATTGAAACGCAACGAATCGAGGTCCACTGTCGCCCAGCCGACATCCGAATCTATCACACCCCACTCATAATGCATCGTGAACTTGAGATGCTCCCCTGCCTGATAGGCAAGGTCCTCCTCTGCGACAGAACGTACGGGGATGCACCCGCCCTCTGTCCAGTCGGATTCCCGGGCAAAGGCAGACACTGATGTCAGGACAAGGGTCAGAATAAATATGAGGCTGCGGTACATCTTCTACATGAAATCTGTATTCCCGCCAAACTCGGGGCTGTCCCCCGGAAATGCCTGCGGCGGGCCGAACGGCACATCATCGTTCATGCCTGAGCTGAACGTGCCTGACTCAGCCTGGCTCAGGAGGGTATCGGACATGTCGACGAAACGCACTTCAGAAGCCCTGAAGAGCATGTCGATGTCGGCAATCTCTCCGTTCCTGTGCTTTGCTATGATGACCTTGGTCTTTCCTGCATCGTCAGGATTGTCCGAGAGTCCCTGGTAGTCCATCCTGTGGATGAATATTACCATATCCGCATCCTGCTCGATAGAACCGGATTCCCTGAGGTCGCTCAACTGCGGGCGGCCGTTCGAGCCAGGTCTCTGGACGGCATTCCTGCTCAGCTGCGACAGGGCTATTATCGGGACATTCATCTCCTTGGCAGTGGCTTTCAATGTCCTGGATATTGCAGCCACCTCCTGCTCCCTCATGCCACGCAGGTCAGCCGGGCCCTGCATCAGCTGCAGGTAGTCGACAACCACGAGCCTGACCCCCTTCTGCTTGACAAGACGCTTTACCTTCGAGCGGAACTCCATTACAGGCAGTCCGGGCGTATCATCGATATAAAGAGGTGCCTTGGAAAGATTCTTCAGCTTGCTTTCAAGCTGTATCCACTCATACTGCTCCAGCCTGTGCCCGCCTTTGATCTTGTCTGCGCTGAGACCTGTCTCGGAGACCATCATACGTTTTGCGAGCTGTATTGCAGGCATCTCAAGGGAGAAGAACGCCACCGGCATATGGTAGTCGACAGCCGCATTCCTTGCGATATTGAGCACGAAAGCCGTCTTACCCATCGAAGGCCTTGCGGCAAGGATGATAAGGTCGGAAGGCTGCCAGCCGAGTGTAATTGTATCCAGGGCCTGGAATCCAGACGGCACCCCGCTCAGCCCGTCAGAGTCCTGGAGCCTCTCGATATCCGCCATGGCCTGGTTGATGACAGACCCGATCTCCTGCACATCCCGCTTGACATTGTTCTGGATGGCGGCGAATATCCTGGTCTGGGATATGTCTATCAGGTCATCGACATTGACTGTCTCGTCATACGCATTCTTCAGGATATCGTATGATGCCGTTATCAGCTCACGCTGGATGCACTTCTGCTTCAGAATCCTGATATAATACTCGACATGCGCCGCAGCGCCCACCTTCTGTGACAGACGGGCCAGCACGACAGGGCCGCCCACGAGCTCGAGATTGCCCTGGGACTTCAGCTTCTGGGTTACAGTAAGGAGATCTATGGAAGTATGCTCGTTTACCAGGGCCGTCATGGCCTGGAAAATCATCCGGTGCTTCTCATCATAGAAGCATGCCGGGGTCAGCTCCTCCATCGCCTCATCGACACAGTTCGGCTCTATCAGGAGCGCACCTATGACAGCCTCTTCAACGTCAAGAGCCTGAGGCGGCTTATTGCCGACCTCAAGCCCCAGCATTTCGAGATCCACTCCACTCTTGCGGCTTGACCGCCGTTTCCGTTCTTCGGCCATAGACTAGTCAAAATCCGGATTGACGAGGATTCGTCCGCAGTATTCGCAGATAATCATTTTCCTGTTTGACGCTATGTCGATAAGCCTCTGAGGAGGTATAGTGTTGAAACAGCCTCCGCAGGAATCGCCATTGAATACAGACACCACGGCAAGATGATTGTGGCAGCTGCTTCTGATACGCTCATATGCGCTCATCGTCCTGGCATCTATCTTGGCTGCACAGGCATCCCTGTTTGCGCGGAGCTTCTCCTCCTCCTTGGCAGTCGACTCCACGATTGTGGAAAGCTCCTGCCTCTTTGCCTTCAGGTCTTCATTCTTGACCGCCACCTTATCCTTAAGGTCCTCAAGGTCAGCCTTTCTTGCCGCAATGGCCTCCTTTGTCTCATAGATATTCTTCTCGGCTATCTGACGGAGGAGGTCCTGATTCTCAATCTCCTTGTTGAGAGAGTCGTATTCACGGCTGTTTGCGACATTCTCAAGCTGAGCCTTGTATTTGGCGATCTGAGCCTCGCACTCAGTGATATTATGCTTGTTTTCAGCTATTGACTTGTTGTCCTCGTCAATCTTCTCTGTCACACTTGCAGCCTTATTCTTGAGCTCGGCTATCTCATTCTCGAGATTTTCCACTTCCACAGGGAGCTCTCCCCTGAGCTGCAGGATCTTGTCTATCTCTGTATCTGCCTGCTGGAGCGCATACAATGTCTTGAGCTTCTCCTCAACACTCAGATCAGAGTCGGCGAAACTTTTCTGGATGGATACGAAGGTCTCCCTCTGGTCGATAGGAGTTTCGATTTTTTTAGTCTTCTTGGCCATTTCGCTTAAAAATAATATATCGGGTTACTATAAATATTCTGCGTAATTCGGACTGCAAAGGTAGGAAAATTTTTCTTCAGTAGCGAAAATAAAATATCAACTATCTGTATCTCACTTTCGTAATGGCCTATATCCATTATCATGAATCCCGGCCGTGTAAAGAAATGATGGTATGACACATCAGCACAGATATAGAGTCCGGCGCCCGATGACATGGCGGCATCTATCAGCGAGCTGCCCGAGCCTCCGCACATCGCGACCCGGGAAATCAGGCCTCCGACCGGTCTCGATGCCCGCAATGATTTGAGCGAAAAGCATTTCTTGACGAAGGACACGGCCTCTTCTGCAGTCATCGGCACTGGCAGGTTGCCGACAACGCCAAGTCCTGTCCCGTCCCCTTCCTTGTCAAGTATCTCGACATCCTCCAGCCCCATCCTTGCCGCCATCGCCCCGCTCACGCCTGCGATGACCTTGTCAGCCGAAGTGTGGGCCGCATAAACGGATATGCCGGCAGACACGGCCTTCATCACGGCCAGCCCGACAGGGTCTTCCGGACTGATTTTCCTCAGTCCCGAGAAAATCAGCGGATGATGTGTCACAATCATGTCCGCACCGACAGATACGGCCTCATCTACAAGCTCCGGGGTACAATCCAGCCCGAGCAGCACGGAATGCACCGGAGATTCAGGCGAGCCTATGCACAGCCCGCTGTTATCCCATTTCTCCTGAATGGACAGCGGCGCGAACTCCTCTATCGCCGCCGCTACATCCTTTACCTTATATTCTTGCATCAGACATGTTTTTGAGATGTTACCACATATACGGGGAGACTATGCATTGTCCGGCCGTCCCGTCTGGCCGATAGCCGTCCTCACATCCTCGAGGTCCGAACGGAGCGACTTCATCATCCGGACAAGCCTTTCCGCCTTAGCTACCTTGTCCTTCTCTGAAAGCATCTTCCGGTATGCCCCCTCGAGTGTCATCCCGCATTCCCTGACGAGCAGATGTATCTGACGGAATGTCTCGACATCGTCCCGGGTGTAGAGCCTGTTGCCTTTTGCATTCCTTACCGGCCTGAACAGCTTCGGGAACGAATCGGACCAGAAACGCACAAGTGACACGTTCTCGCCGAGTATCCCGGCTACCTCGCCTATGGAATAATAGAGCTTTTCCATTCGGATGACACCTTATAATATTAATAATACTCCAAAGATAGCAAAACCAGCCAAATAAAGAATGGGACATCAGTCCATCGACTGGGCTATGCTTGTGCCGAGAGCCATCATTTCAGCATACTCTTCCGGTGTCAGAGATGCAAAGAAGAAATTGATAGGGTCCATCGCCACCTTGCCCCGCCACACCTCATAATGAAGATGCGGGGCGAAAGCCTTGCCCGACATGCCGGAGAGACCTATCTTATCGCCTTTCTCGACCCGTCTTCCCTGTCTGACATGAATCTCCTGCAGATGGGCGTATTTTGTGACATAGCCGTTGCCATGGTCTATGGCAACGACATTTCCGGCGCCCTTCTTCGACCTTGTCACCGATACCACCGTGCCGTCGGCCACGGCATAGACCGGTGTGCCTGACGGGATGATGAAATCCAGTCCGTCATGCTTCGAATATACCTTGTAGAACGGATTGATCTTATTGCCGGCGGACGCCCCCACCTGAGGGAAGATGAAGTCCTTTACCGGAAGCACCAGAGGAGGCATGGAATCCCTCATCTCAATGCACCTCTTCATTATATAGTCAAGGGACCTGTCGACCCTGCCGGCGGCATCAGCGGTCTCGGAAAGCTTCGATTCGGTATAAAGGACTATCCCGGCGTCGGATGAGATCGAATCCCCGAAAGAGGCGAATCCGGCATAGCCGAAATCGGGAGAAGTCGGCGACGGCGAATGGAATATCTCCTCATAGATGCTCCCGTCCCGCTGCTCCAGACCGGAAACGACGTCATTCAGCAGAGCTTCCTTCTCCGCCATCCCGTCATACAGCTTCTCGTACATCCGGTTCTCCTGCTTCAGCTTCCGTTCGGCATCCGTGCTGAAGACCAGGGCAAAAAGGATATAATACAGCACAGCAAGGGCTATACTGACCACGAAATACTTCAGACACCTGCGGAAGACTGCCTTGAATGTGGGCCTGACACGCCTTATCTTGTAATTGTTGTCGAGGACATATCTGCTGCTCATGACCCGCTTTTTACCTTGTTGACAAGAGACATATAGTCAGAAGTGTCCATGGACAGGTCGAAATAGTTGTACGGATTGACCGGCCTGTCCTTGTATATTACCTCGTAATGCAGATGAGGGCCTGTCGACTTGCCGGTATTGCCGGACAGCCCGAGGAATGTACCCATCTTTACGGTATCGCCCTCATGTACCGAGATTTCCTTCATGTGGGCATATCTTGTCTTATACCCGAACCCGTGATTGACGACAACAGAGTTGCCATAGCCGAAGAACGCATGGCGGACTTTCTCGACGACCCCGTCGGCAGTGGAATAGACGCTGTTCCCCGTCGGCATCGCAAAGTCAATCCCCTCATGGAAAGCGGTACGGCCGTATACCGGGTCTGTCCTGCGGCCATACGCGCTGGAGATATGGTATGAGCCCGGAACAGGGCATATCGGAGCGATTGACGGTACCCTGAGCATCATCTCGCCGGAATATTTCGATATGGCGGCAATCTCATCGAAGGACTTGCTCTGCACATAGGCCTTCTTTGTCAGGACATCCAGCCTGAGGGCCATATCCTTAAGAAGGGAGGAGCAGTCCCCCTGGTCAAGGTATGCATACCTGTTGACACCACCGAATCCGGCATTGCGGACCTCGTCGGGTATCTCATACATCCCGAAGACGGACCTGTATATGTCATTATCCCTCACGGCAAGCATTGAAAGCGCTTCGTCATAGCCGTCGAGCTGCCTGTCCATCATCTCGTAACGTGCACTCCACTTGGCATTGTTCTTCTTGATGATCATCGTCTTAGGCAGGTCGTTCCCGAGTACGGAAGTATATATCCATACATAAAAGAAGGCCGCTGCGATACTCCCTGCAAAAAGCAGCATGCTCTTTAGGAAGCGGCGGGTCGACCTTTCTGTCAGCTCGTAAGAAAGCGTATCCGGATTGAAAATATACTTCTTGAATTTTGACATGCCGCAAAGATACTCCATTATTTGCAAAAAAGTTATAATTTTGCAGGTTATTTGTTGAAAATTAGACATTATTTATAATGAACAATATGACTTCCAAAGAAATAAGGCAAGCATTCCTTGACTTTTTCGCTTCAAAGGGACATGTGATTGTCCCGTCAGCCCCAATGGTTGTAAAGAATGACCCGACACTCATGTTTACGAATGCCGGGATGAACCAGTTCAAGGACTGGTTCCTCGGGAACAGCGTACCGAAATACAAGAGAGTGACAGACAGCCAGAAATGTCTCAGGGTCAGCGGAAAGCACAATGACCTCGAAGAGGTGGGACACGACTCCTACCACCATACGATGTTCGAGATGCTCGGCAACTGGAGCTTCGGGGACTATTTCAAAAAGGAAGCCATAGAGTGGGCGTGGGAACTGCTTACCGACGTGTACGGGATTGACAAGGGACGCCTGTATGCAACTGTCTTCCAGGGAGATGCCGAAGACCACACGGAGATGGATACAGAAGCCCTCGAGGAATGGAAGAAATATCTGCCGGAGGACAGGATACTGTTCGGCAACAAGCATGACAATTTCTGGGAGATGGGCGATACCGGCCCGTGCGGCCCGTGCAGCGAAATCCACGTCGACCTCAGAAGCGATGAGGAACGCGCGGCCCTCCCGGGAAGAGAGCTCGTAAACAAAGGCCATCATCTCGTAATCGAGATATGGAATCTGGTATTCATGCAGTTCAACCGCAAGGCAGACGGGCATCTCGAGCCGCTTCCGAACAAGAACGTCGATACGGGCATGGGCTTCGAGAGGCTCTGCATGACGCTCCAGGGGAAGACGAGCAACTACGACACAGATGTATTTACCGGCATGATACACAGGATAGAGGAGCTCTCCGGCCACAGCTATACCGAGTCGGAAAAGACCGGGGTGGCAATGAGAGTGATAGCCGACCATATCAGGGCAATCAGCTTTTCCATAGCTGACGGCCAGCTGCCGTCAAATGTCAAGGCAGGGTATGTAATAAGGCGTATCCTCAGAAGGGCCGTAAGATACGGATATACATTCCTCGGGTTCAACGAGCCGTTCCTCTGCAGGCTTGTAGGCCAGCTCGTAGACGATATGGGACAGTCCTACCCTGAGATTGCAAGGCAGCAGCCCCTGATAGAGAAAGTCATCCAGGAGGAGGAGATGGCTTTCCTGCGCACTCTCGACAGGGGCATCAAGCTCATGGACAGCATAATGGAGAAGTCCAAGGAGACAAGGATAATCACAGGGGAGGATGCATTTGTCCTGTACGACACCTACGGGTTCCCTATCGACCTGAGCGAGCTCATCGCATCCGAAAACGGATTCTGCATAGACATAGCCGGGTTCGAGAGGGAGCTCCAGAAACAGAAGGACAGGGCAAGGAACGCCACTTCCCTGGAGTCGGGAGACTGGGTGGAATTCCACCACTGCGACAATGTCGAGTTCGCAGGCTATGACTTTACGGAAATAGAGGGTGCCACACTTGCAAGGCACCGGACTGTAAAGGCCAAGAACAAGACGATGTACCAGCTCGTCTTCGACAGGACACCGTTCTATGCCGAAATGGGAGGACAGGTCGGAGATACAGGATACATCATGTCCGAAAGCGGAGAGAAGATACAGATACTCAATACAATAAAAGAGAACAACCTGACCATCCACATCGCTGAAAGGATTCCTGAGGACTGCTCCGGGGCCTTTACCCTGCATGTGGACACCGACAGGAGGCTGCGCATCACGGCCAACCATACTGCTACCCATCTGCTGCATAAGGCACTGAGGGAAATCCTCGGCACACATGTGGAGCAGAAAGGCTCCTATGTATCGCCTTCATATTTCAGATTCGACTTCTCGCACTTCGAGAAGCTCACTGACGAGCAGATAGACATTGTGGAAAGACGGGTAAACGAGCTTATCCGGCTCGACAGCCCTCTTGAGGAGAACCGTTCGGCAACGATGGAGGAGGCCCAGGAAATGGGAGCAATGGCCCTGTTCGGGGAGAAATACGGAGACCGGGTACGCATCGTGAAGTTCGGGGACTCGGTAGAGCTCTGCGGAGGTACGCATGTGAGGGCTACCGGCCAGATAGGATTCTTCAAGATAGTGTCTGAGTCGGCAATCGCCGCCGGGATACGCAGGATAGAGGCGACGACAGGAGCCGATGCAGAGAATGTCGTAGATGCAATGGAAAACATGTTCCGCGCGGCAAAGGCATTGTTCAACAACGCCCCTGACCTGGCAATGTCCATCAGGAAGCTGATTGAAGAGAACGAGCATTACAGGAAGGAGATGGAGGCAATCGCCAAGGAGAAGGCGGCCGCACTGAAGAATGCGCTCAAGGAGAACAGCAGGGAAATCAACGGCGTCAACATGGTTACCGTCACGCAGCCGGTCAATCCGAACATGCTGAAAAACGCCGCAGCCATGCTGCAGAAAGAGACATCCAACATGGCCATAGCCGCTGCATTCGAGTTCGAGGGCAAGCCGCAGCTGCTCCTGATGTATTCACAGGACCTTGTGGATGCAGGACACAACGCATCCAAGGATGTCAAGGAGGCAGCGAAAGCCATCCTCGGAGGAGGCGGCGGACAGCCTGGGCTCGCGACTGCAGGAGGAAAGGAGACTGCCGGGCTCGATGATGCCCTGAATACTCTTATCGGACTTGCAACTAAATAAGGTAAAATGACATCTGATATTCCGGATGAAGAAGCTTGACTCATACATACTGAAATCTTTCATAGGGCCGTTCTTTGCGATCCTGCTTGTTGTCGTCTTCATCCTCATGATGCAGTTTCTCTGGCTCTACATCGATGAGCTGGTCGGCAAGGGACTGAGCATAAAGGTCATACTTGAATTCCTCGGATGGGGCTGTGCGACACTGCTCCCCCTGTCCCTGCCTCTTGCCACACTTCTTTCATCGATGATGACACTTGGGACACTGGGAGAGAACAACGAGCTGCTCGCAATCAAGGCCGCCGGAATATCGCTCAAGCGGGTACTTACCCCGCTCATGATTGCCTCGTTTGTCGTCAGCATCGGGACATTCTTCGCGACCAACAACCTTGTGCCTGTCGCCTACAACAAGATATACACCCTCAGGGACGATATCGGCAGGACGAAAGAGGAAATCAAGATCCCTACAGGCACATTCTATGACGGCATCGACGGATACACCCTGAGAGTCAATTCGAGGAACGAGGACACCGGCATGATGCACGATGTCATGGTCTACAACCACAACGGGACGAAGGGCAACACCAGCCTGACTCTGGCAGACTCAGCACTCATGAAGATGTCAGAGGACAAGACCTACCTGACATTCATCCTGTATGACGGGATAAATTACGAGGAGACCAACACAAGGAAATACCGCGATACCACCCTGCAGCTCCAGAAGATAGAGTTCCACAGGCAGGAACTTGTGATTCCGCTGGAAAACTACGCATTCAAGAAATCCGAGGATACCAGGTTCGACGACCAGGTCACGGCAATGAACCTCAAACAGCTCAACCATGGGGAAGACTCCATCGGACGGTTGAATTCGGACATCAGGAAAGACCATCTCGAGACCCTGCGGAAGAGTACCATACTGATGTACAACAGCCAGCTGGACACCTCGAGACATGAGGCTATCACTGTCCCGTTCACATACGAGGGATTCATGGAATGGGACGATATCGGAGGGGAGATCCGCAGCTACGAGAGGGCTCTCTCGCAGGTAAACGAATACATCTCCACCCTGACTACATTCGGCAGGGAGACCTATTACTATTCATACCTGCTCAGGAGAATCGATGTAGAGCAGCTGAAGAAATTCGCTGTCGCGATAGCATGCTTCATTTTCTTCTTTATCGGGGCTCCGCTCGGGGCACTGATAAGGAAAGGCGGGCTCGGGACTCCGGCCATCATCTCGGTCCTGTTCTTTGTCGTATACTGGGTCGTGGACATATCCGGGACGAAGCTTGCCAATGACGGGGCCATTGCAGCCAGCACAGGAGTATTCATATCGTCGTACGTGCTGTTCCCGATAGGGATGTTCCTCACATGGAAGGCGATAAATGACTCATCGATATTCAGCACCGACAGCATGAAGACATGGATCAAGAAATTCCAGATGAAGATAATGGGAAAGATAAGAAGGACGAGGATAGTATACATGGGGACCCCGGAATTTGCCGTAGCCCCTCTTGACGAGCTCATAAGGAACGGCTACCATGTGGTCGGGGTGGTCACTGTCGCCGACAAGGCCAGCGGCAGAGGACTGAAGGTAAATGAGAGTGCAGTCAAGAAATATGCTGTAGAACACGGCCTGCCGCTGCTGCAGCCGACATCGCTGAAAGACCCGGAATTCATAGAGGCCCTGAAGGCATGGAAGCCGGACCTGTTCGTTGTGGTGGCCTTCCGCATGCTGCCTAAGGTCGTATGGGAAATCCCGCGGCTCGGTACATTCAACCTGCATGCAGCCCTTCTGCCGCAATACAGGGGTGCAGCCCCTATAAACTGGGCGATAATAAACGGGGAACACCTGTCCGGAGTGACGACATTCATGATTGACGACGGGATGGACACGGGACACATCATCTACAGGGAGCAATGCAGGATTGAAGACACTGACACCGCAGGAGACCTGCACGACAAGCTGATGGCCCTCGGAGCCAAGATTGTCGTACAGACAACCGAGACAATCATAGAAGGCCAGGTTGAACTCAAGCTGCAGAAAAGCTACATCCAGGGAGACGAGGTGCTGAAACCTGCCCCGAAAATCACGCACGAGCTCTGCCATATCGGATGGGACGCAAAGACCAGCCGTGTATACAACCTCATACGCGGACTCAGCCCTTATCCGGGAGCCTTCACGGAATTCACAAGGGACAGCGACAGCATGAATGTCAAGATATTCACATCCGAGAAACTGACGTCCGACGGTCTCCGCGCCCTTATCGCGGCTGCAGGGGAGGCCGGCCATGCCCATGATGCAGATACATCCGACCCGGGTACAATCTTCTCGGACGGGAAGTCATGGCTTGCCATCCGCACACTTGACGGGGCGATATCCGTCACAAGCCTGCAGATGTCCGGGAAGAAACGCATGGACATCAGAAGCTTCCTCGCCGGATTCCGCGAGCCCGAGACATGGACAGCAAGATAGGAATTATGGGAAAATCGGCGGTCATAATATGCAACGGGGAATTCCCCGCAAAGGAATATCCGAGATACATCATCCGGAATGCAGATATCATCGTATGCTGTGACGGTGCCTTTGACAGATACCTCAGGCATTGCGACAGCATCTTCGGCAAGACGAGGCTCCCGGATGCAGTCATAGGCGACATGGACTCGATCTCGAAGAGGAAAAGGGAAAGATACGGCAGCATTATGGTCCATGTCAGCGACCAGGACACAAATGACCAGACCAAGGCATTCAATCATATCCTTGAGCGCTGGCCCGACGTATCGGAAATCCATATCACAGGTGCCACAGGAATCCGGACAGACCACACCATAGGCAACATCTCTCTCCTCATGGAATACGCCAGAACATATGACCTTGAGTCGAAAGGGATTACAGTCGACATCATTTCCGACTGCGAAACCATATTCCCTGTGACGGACACCATCGAGCTGATGTGCGGGACAGGCCGCCGGATATCGGTAATGACGCCTGACAGCACCCTGAGAATCCATTCGGAAGGTCTGGTGTGGCCGCTTGACGATGTCGTCTTCGACAACTGGTGGAAAGCGACGCTCAACAGGGCCGGAGAAGACAGGGTAAAGCTGGTCTTCAACCACAGGTCAATCGCTCTCGTCATCATGGACTGAGCACTTCCCGAAAGGAAAAATAATTGATTTTCATTAGGAAAATCCTTTGTTTAGTCATATTTTTGCAGTATTATATTGAATATTGCATAAAATTATAACTAAATGTCTGAGACAAAGTATTTTCCGGCTGCCGGAGATATCGAGGCGGCAGCAAGGGTCCTTGAAGAAATTCTTGAGCCCACCCCAATCAACAGAGACGGGAATCTTTCGGAGAAATATGAGGCTGACATCTTCCTGAAGAGGGAAGACCTGCAGATAGTACGGTCATACAAGATACGAGGCGCATACAACAAGATACGCTCCCTTTCCGGGGAAGCCCTCAAAAACGGCATAGTATGCGCAAGTGCCGGCAATCATGCACAGGGAGTTGCCCTGTCATGCAACAGGCTGCACATAACCGGCTCAATCTATATGCCGACCACAACCCCGAAACAGAAAATAGAACAGGTCAAGATGTTCGGGAAAGAATATGTCCGCATTGTCCTGACCGGGGATACATTCGATGCGGCCAACACGGCAGCCATAAAGTATGCCGAGGAGAACGGCAAGACATTCATCCCTCCTTTCGATGACCCGAAAATCATCGAGGGCCAGGGGACAATCGGGCTCGAGATGTCCAGGCAGTTCAAGTCGCCTGTCGACTACGTGTTCATCCCTATAGGGGGAGGCGGACTGGCATCCGGCGTCGGGGCATATCTCAGGCAGGTATGGCCCGGTGTAAAGCTCATCGGGGTGGAGCCTGCAGGAGCCGCCTGCATGAAGACAGCCATCGACCGGGGCGAGATCACGGATCTCGAGCATATCGACAAGTTTGTCGACGGTGCCGCAGTAAAGAAAGCCGGAAGCTACACTTTCGAAGTATGCCGCAAGGTACTTGACGACATCGTCCTCGTGCCGGAGGGCGCCGTATGCACGACAATCATCGACATGTACAACAAGAGCGCCATTGTCGTCGAGCCTGCCGGGGCCCTTTCAATCGCGGCATTGAGGTTTTACGCCGACAGGATAAAAGGCAAACGTGTCGCCTGCATAGTGAGCGGAAGCAACAACGACATTACCAGGATGGAGGAAATCAGGGAGAAATCGCTGATATATGAAGGCCTGAAACATTATTTCCTGGTCACTTTCCCGCAGAAGGCAGGTGCGATACTGTCTTTTGTGAGAGATGTCATAGGACCGACAGACGACCTTGTATATATCCAGTATATCAAGAAGACAAACAAGGAGGAAGGACCGGCTCTGATAGGCATAGAGGTTGCAGACAAAAGCGGCTACGATGCGCTGATAAAAAGGATGGAAGAGCATCACATCGCATACGAATACATCAACGAGAACAACAAACTTTTTGAAATATTGATTTAAACCGTAGGGCTATGGCAAATATAGACTGGACAAAACTCACTTTCTCGTACACCAAGACCAACACTATCCTCACATGCATATTCAAGGACGGCAAATGGGGAAATGTGGAGAGTCTTGACAATGACAATATTACCATCAGTTCCTTTGCCGGGGCGCTTCATTACAGCATAGAATGTTTCGAAGGGCTCAAGGCTTTCAGGGGAAAGGATGGCAAGGTCCGGATTTTCAGGCCAGAAGAGAATGCGGCACGTCTCCAGAGGTCTGCGAAATTCCTCGGCATCGAAGCGCCTTCGACAGAAATGTTCATTGAAATGTGTATCCGCTGTGTAAAGGAGAACATGGATTTCCTTCCTCCTTACGGGACTTTCGCCTCCCTGTACCTGAGGCCGACCCTTATCGGCATCAACCCTCAGCTCGGGGTCAACTCGTCCAGGGATTGTCTCTTCATGATGCTGTGCTCCCCTGTCGGTGCATATACGGGCGGCAACCTGGAACCTATCAACGTCGCCATCGCAAGGAACTATGACAGGGCTGCGCCTAACGGATGCGGATGCTACAAACTCGGAGGCAATTATGCCGCATCCCTGTATTCATACAATCTTGCCCACAAGCTGGGCTACAAGGCGGTCCTGTATCTCGACCCTGCGGAGAAGAAATATATTGATGAGTTCAATTCTTCCAACTTCTTTGCAATCAAGGGAAATACATACATTACACCGAAGTCCGACTCCATCCTGCCGTCCATTACCAACAAGTCTCTCGAGGCGGCTGCGAAATATTGCGGGATGGAAGTCGAGCGCAGGAAAATCTCGGTTGACGAGCTGTCCGGGTTCGAGGAAACCGGAGAATGCGGCACTGCAGTGGTAATTACCCCTGTATATCAGATAGATGACAGGCCGTTCCTCGAGTCTGACCAGGTAACATCATACACATTCGGGTCAAAGACAGAATGCGGGCCGAAGAGTCTCAGGCTCTACAGGATGATTACCGGCATACAGTTCGGGGAAATCGAGGACCCGTTCGGCTGGTGCATCTTCGTAGAATAGGATATCAATCCAGGTGGCCGGTTATTTCGGTGCAATCCTGTACAGGAAGCCGGCCACTATTGCAAAAAGTATATTAGGCACCCACAGTGCGATTCCCGGCGGAAGGAAATCGGTATAGACGAACATCTGGCTGAAGCGCAGGAACAGGATATACGAGAAACTCAGCGCAATGCCTATCCCGATATTCCAGCCGATTCCGCCCCTCCTTTTCTTGGAGGACAATGCCACTCCCATGATTGTCAGGATAAAGGCTGAGAAAGGCAGGGCAAATCTGGTATGCTTTTCTATCAGGGCGACCTTCACATTCTCGTCGCCTCTCATCTTCTGCACATCTATCAGCTGGTTGAGCTTTTTCAGCGACAATGTCTCGACCGAGCCTTTCTGTACGTAGAGGTCATTTACTGTCAGGTTAATGACCGTATCCAGCTGTGCCCCGCTGCGGACATGGTCTTCAAGTGCGGTATTATAGTCCCTGATAAAGTATTTCCTGAGATTCCAGCATCCCCCCGTACTGTCCCACACTGCCGTCTCTGCCGACAGCTTTGACACCAGCCTGTTGTCCCTGACCCTTTCCAGGGTAAAGCGGTAGGCAGTCTTGTTCCATGCACTGAATGACTCGACGAATACGAATTCTCCCGGGGATATCTGGTAATGTATGTCACGGGCGGTTGTCCTGTTGTGGCCCTTTATATACTTGCTTTCGAACTCCACCCTTATCTCGTTGGACTTCGGTATCACGAAAAGGTTCAGGCTGAGGGAGAACAATGCAATAAACGCAGCCGACACTATGTACGGCACCATCATCCTGTGGAAACTGATGCCGCACGACAGGATGGCCACTATCTCCGAGTTGGACGCCATCTTCGATGTGAAGAAGATCACGGTTATGAATACGAACAGCGGACTGAACATATTCATGAAATAAGGTATGAAATTGAGATAGTAGTCGAATATTATGGCGGACAGAGGTGCCTCATTGCTGACAAAGTCATCAATCTTCTCGCTGATGTCGAAGATAATCACGATGCCGATAATCAGCAGCAGGGCTATAAAGAAAGTGAATATGAATTTCTTGATTATATACAGATCAAGCAGTCTGGGTCTGAGTTCCATAGCCTGTTCGTTTAAAGTCTTGTCATCAGTCTCGGGACAACGGCATCCTTCCATGCCCTGAAATCTCCGGCCTTGATATGCTTCCTTGCTTCGCGGACGAGGTCAAGATAGAAGGCGAGGTTGTGCTCGCTGGCTATCTGCCCCGCAAATATCTCCTTTGCAATGAAAAGATGCCGCAGATACGCTTTCGAATATGTCCTGTCGACAAATGATGTGCCTTTCGGGTCCAGCGGGGAGAAATCATCCGCCCATTTCTGGTTCTTCATATTCATTATGCCGTCCCATGTAAACAGCATCCCGTTGCGTCCGTTGCGGGTAGGCATCACGCAGTCGAACATGTCGACGCCTCTGGCTATGCCTTCAAGAATATTGGCGGGAGTCCCGACTCCCATGAGATAGCGAGGCCTGTCGTCCGGCAGTATCGGACACACCACCTCCAGCATCTCGTACATCTGCTCGGTAGGCTCTCCGACTGAAAGCCCTCCGATTGCATATCCCTCCCTGTCGAAGGATGCGGCATGCTCGGCGGCTTCCCTGCGCAGGTCAGGATACACACAGCCCTGAACAATCGGGAAGAATGTCTGGGAATACCCGTACAGCGGCTCAGTTGCATCGAAATGCCTTATGCAGCGCTCCAGCCACGCCTTGGTAAGGGTAAGGGACTTCCTGGCATATTCATATGACGCATCGCCAGGGGTACATTCATCGAGAGCCATTATTATGTCCCCGCCTATGATACGCTGCGTATCGACATTGTTCTCCGGGGTAAAGACATGCCTTGATCCGTCGATATGCGAGCGGAATGTACACCCGTCAGGGGTAAGTTTCCTTATCGGGGACAGGGAGAACACCTGGAATCCCCCGCTGTCAGTCAATATGGGCCTGTCCCACGAGATGAAGCGGTGGAGACCTCCTGCGGCCTTGAGGATATCAAGCCCCGGGCGCAAATACAGGTGATAAGTGTTGCCCAGGATGATTTCCGCCCCGATATCTTCCTTCAGATCCCTGTGATATATGCCCTTTACAGACCCGACAGTGCCTACCGGCATGAAGATAGGTGTCTCGATTGTCCCGTGGTCCGTGGTAATCACTCCGCATCTTGCACTGGACTGGCTGTCAGTATCTGTCTTGACGAATTTCATCCTGATATCCCTTTTACTGAAATTTCAAACTTCAAAGATAGTAAAAGTTGAATAAATACTCGTATATTTGTCAAGTTATAGGCCATATGGGCCTGTTCACGACGACACTAAACAGACCTTTAAGAAATATGAAGAATAAATCCGTAAGACTGCGGCTCATAGTAATGAATTTCCTGCAGTTTGCAATCTGGGGAGCCTACCTGACATCGATGGGCAATTATCTCGGCAAGGCCGGACTGGCAGAAAACATCGGCTGGTTCTATTCAATGCAGGGCATCGTATCCATCTTCATGCCGGCACTGGTAGGGATTATCGCAGACAAGATAATGCCAGCACAGAAAGTCCTCAGCCTGTGCCACGGGATAGCAGGTGTCACGATGCTGGCTGCCGGATATTATGGCATGACCGCCGGCTCTTCTGTGGAATTCGGGATATTGTTCCCTCTGTATTCGCTGAGCGTCGCATTCTTCATGCCGACCATAGCGCTGTCAAATTCTGTGGCGTACACAATACTTGAAGACAACGGGTACGATACAGTCAAGGACTTCCCTCCTATCAGGGTATTCGGGACCATCGGCTTCATATGCAGCATGCTTTTCGTCAATTTCATGAGGGACGGGCAAGGCGTGCAGTTCCAGGCGACATACAACCAGTTCCTGACTTCCGGTGCCCTCGGCGTCCTGCTGATGCTGTATGCATTCACGCTGCCGAATTGCCCTGTGAAGGCTTCGAAGGAAAAGGGCAGTCTGGCCGAAGCCCTCGGGCTCAAGGCGTTTACCCTGTTCAAGGACAGGAATATGGCCATCTTCTTCATATTCTCTATGATGCTCGGTGTCGCCCTGCAGATAACCAACGGATATGCCAACCCGTTCATCACAAGCTTCAAGGCCATTCCTGAATTCGCCGGGACCTTCGGTGCGGAAAACGCCAATGCCCTCATCTCGATATCCCAGGTGTCGGAGACTCTCGGCATCCTGCTCATCCCGTTCGTCATGAAACGGTTCGGCATCAAGAAGGTCATGCTCATCGCCATGATTGCGTGGGTATTCCGGTTCGGGCTGTTCGGGGCAGGAAACCCCGGCTCCGGAGTATGGATGTTCATCCTGTCGATGATTGTCTACGGAGTCGCGTTCGACTTCTTCAACATCTCCGGTTCCCTGTTTGTCAATGAAAAGACAACGGAAGACATCCGGTCAAGCGCACAGGGGCTCTTCATGCTGATGACCAATGGAATAGGGGCTTCAATCGGAATGATAGGCGCACAGGCCGTAGTCAACCACTTCACATATGCCGAAGAAATAGGCGGAGTCATATACACTGTCGGCAACTGGAGTGCCGCATGGTATATCTTTGCCGGCTATGCGCTTGTCATCGCAGTACTTTTCGCAATCGTATTCAAGGACCCGTCCAAGGAGAAGATTGTCAGGCAGTAACGTCCGCTCAGCAAGCCTCGGAATTCCACCTTTTGGACATCTGTGAGGGCCTCCTTCTCAGTCGCCATCAAGGCCGAGCTTATGCATCAGGGCCTCAGACTCCGGCTCCCGGCCCATGAATCTCCTGAACAATACGGCAGGGTCTTCAGTCCCTCCCTTTGAAAGGATATTTTCCCTGAATGAGGCAGCGGTATCCCTGTTGAAGATACCTTCGGACTTGAAACGGGAAAAGGCGTCCGCCTCAAGCACCTCTGCCCATTTATATGAATAATATCCGGCAGCATATCCTCCTGAAAAGATATGCCCGAATGACGGGGAGATTGCCGTGCCTGGCACAAACGGAAGTACTGCCGAGCCGGAAAGGATCTTGTTCTCGAAGCAGCAGACATCGACATCCTCCTCAGGCTCTGACGGGGACTGTCCCGGCAAGGATTTCCGGTCGTGCCATGCCATGTCAAGGATTCCGAACTGCAGCTGCCTGACCTGCTGGTATCCTGCAAGATAATTCTTCGCATCTGTAATCCTGACGACAAGATCCTCAGGCATGGCTTCTCCCGTCCTGTAATCCCGGGCGAACGAATTCAGAAATTCCGGCTCGTACGCCCAGTTCTCCATTATCTGCGACGGAAGCTCCACAAAATCCCTGGCCACATTAGTACCTGTCAATGACGGATATCTGCCCTCGGCGAGCATGCCGTGCAGGGCATGGCCGAACTCGTGCAGGAATGTGACAAGCTCGGAATGTGTCAGGAGCGACGGGGCCGATGGAGAAGGCTTGGTAAAATTGGTAACGATGCTTATGAGCGGACGGGACTCTACCCCGTCACGGATACCCTGTCCGCGGAATTCCGTCATCCATGCACCTCCCCTCTTGCCCGGCCTCGGGAAAAAGTCCGCATAGAAGAGCGCAAGATGTCTCCCGGACTCATCAGTGACCTCATAGACTTTTACATCCTTATGGTAGACAGGCAAGTCCGCGCGTTCGGCGAATTTCAGTCCATACAGTCTGCCGGCAAGACCGAGCACGGCATCTATGCATTTCTCAAGCTGGAAATACGGCTTAAGCATCTCTTCGTTCAAAGAAAAACGGGACTCCTGATACCGTTCCGACCAGAACGGGAAATCCCATGGCTGCAGGACCTCATCCCCGAAACCGTTTGTCCGGGCAAAAGCCGTTATCTCTTCCACTTCCTTGCGGGCATATGGCAGGGTCGGCTCCAGAAGCCTGGACAGAAAAGACGCTACCGTATGCGGATTCCTTGCCATCCTTTCCTCCAGAGCATAGTCCGCATAAGTCCCGTAGCCGAGAAGAGAGGCAATTTCAATCCTCAATGCCACAATTCTCTTCAGAAGCCCGGTATTGTCATATTCGCCTCCCACTGCACGGGTACTCCTGCCCATATACATCTTTCTACGCAATTCCCTTCTGCGGCTGAACTTCATGAACGGCCCAAAGCTCGGTGCATCGAGAGTGTATGCCCAGCCATCCAGCCCCTTTTCCGCCGCGGCAGCCGCACCCATTTCCACGACATAGTCCGGCAGACCGTCAAGGTCATCACGGTCAGTGACATGCAGGAAAAATGCGTTCGTCGCGGCAAGTACATTCTTGCCGAACTGCAAAGAAAGCACGGAAAGCTGTTCCACACATTCGCTGAACCGCTTCCTGCGGTCTGCGGGAAGGGCCGCCCCGTTGCGGGAAAATGACCTGTACGTCTCTTCCAGAAGCCGCATCTGCTCTCTGTCAAGCCCCAGACTGTCCTTTTGTTCATAGACTTTCCTGACCCTGTCGAAAAGACGGTCATTCAGTGACACATACATCGAATATCCGGTAAGCATCGGTGAGACTTCCTCCGCAATCTCCTGCATCCTGTCGTCCGACTCCGCCTCCAGAAGATTGAAAAAGATGTCGGACACCCTGTCCAGAGTCCTTCCGCTGAACTCCAGTGCTTCAATCGTATTCCGGAAATCCGGCTCCGCGGGATTATCCACAATCGCGTCCACCTCCGCCCTGGCTTCGTCTATCCCGGCCCTGAAAGCCGGAAGATAATGTTCATTTCCTATAAGGTCGAACCGCGGTGCTCCGAAAGGCAGTGCAGATTCCGTCAAAAGCGGATTATTTTCCATAATATTATCATTCATAAGACATCAGTTCCCGGCAATCAGCTCCGGAATCCGTTACACCGTTCATTCCCCCTGACCGCCGGCCTGCGAATTTACGGATTTTTTCGCAGACATTGCCGACATTTCAGGCCCTATGCTGGACTGCACCTTCGACACCGCACATATCTTTGTCGGGGTCATGATATATCTGATATCAAAGCAGCAGTATTCATCATGGCACCGGACCCGCCTGTAGGATGTCGAATATGACATGTCGAAGCCAAGGTGCTTCAGCTCCAGCAGGTCGATTGAATCTATCCCCAGCTTAAGGAGCTTCTCCAGTATGCCGTGATTCTTGTCCAGAGCATGCATGACCTTAAGCCTGGTAATGCGGCTGTTCCTGGCCTTGCGGTTGTGATAGGCATTCTTGCAATTCTCGCAGCAGAATTTCCGGTCGGGGCGGCCGTAATGTATCTCGTCCCCGCATTCAAGGCAGAACGATGTCCTGCCCCCGTCTGATTTATAGTCCATAGTGTCATTATTGGTCCTTCCAAAAATGACAAATACTTGTCTTGCCGTCAAATTAATGTGGCGAAATCAATGGATTCCCGATACGGTTTTTCTCTTTTTTGCAATGATTGCTCTTTTCCGGGCAAGGTCTGCGGATACGGTCTTCCCGCTAAAAAAATATCATGGTTTCAAAAAACAGAAAAATCCTCGCAAGAAAAAGAAACTTCCGCATTCAGACAGGGCAAAGGCATGGCCTCTTCAGATTATTTTACCTTACTTTGCCCATACCTGCAGAGTGCGCACTACGGGCAGGACAAACATCAAAACAAATTGAACTATGGAACAGTTGAACAGAATCGAGCTGAGGGGGAATGTCGGGAATATACGTGTTTCCAATGTAGGCGGCAATCAGGTGGCAAGGCTATCGCTGGCCACGAATTACATGTACAAGGCAAAGGACGGGGAAGCGGTTGTCGAGACCACATGGCACAATATTGTGGCATGGAGCGGAAAAGGGATGCCGGAGTTCTCGGCAATATCGAAAGGCTGTCCCCTGTATGTGTGCGGCAGGCTGAAGATATCCCGATATACCGGCAATGACGGCATCGAGAAACAGATTTATGAAGTGATTGCCAACAGGATGTCTGTCGTGGAGGACTCCGGGCAGTAGCCGCAGGGCCGGCATTCCTGAAGACATGGAAACGGGGCCGCAGACGATGACACCGGAGTCCGGCCCCGTCATAATGGATTTCCGTAACCGTCTTGACGTACCCCTTTTCCGGGAAATAAAATTGAATAATTAAAATTATGGATTATCTTTGCGACCGGAATAAAGAGGAAACAATAACTGACGTTTTATGGAAATGAGAGAAAAGTTCAAAGACGGCGTCTGGAGCCGCAAGATTGATGTGTCAGATTTCGTGTACAGGAACATCACACCTTATACAGGGGATGCCTCATTCCTGCAGGGTCCGTCGGACAGGACCAGAAAACTCTGGAACGAATGCCTTGCAGCCCTCGATGAGGAAAGGAAGAACAACGGGGTACGCTCCATCGATGCACAGACAATCTCGACAATTACATCCCACAAGGCCGGCTACATCGACAGGGACTGCGAGCTCATCGTCGGTCTCCAGACAGATGAACTGCTGAAAAGGGCTATCAAGCCGTTCGGAGGATACAAGGTCGTTGAAAAAGCCTGCAAGGAGAACGGGGTGGAACTCGACCCGAAAGTAAAGGAAATATTCACGCACTACCGCAAGACACACAATGACGGTGTGTTTGACGTATATACTGAGGAAATCAGGAGATTCAGGTCACTCGGATTCCTGACAGGGCTTCCTGACAACTATTCCAGGGGCCGTATAATAGGCGACTACAGAAGGCTTGCCCTCTATGGTGCCGACAGGCTCATCGAGGCCAAGAAAGAAGACCTGAAGAACCTTACAGGACCTATGACCGATGCCCGTATCAGGCTCAGGGAGGAGGTCTCTGAACAGATCAGGGCCCTCAACGAGATCAAGGTAATGGGAAGCTACTATGACCTCGACCTCAGCAGACCTGCACTCAATGCACATGAAGCAGTACAGTGGGTATATATGGCATATCTGGCAGCAGTCAAGGAGCAGGACGGTGCAGCAATGTCGCTCGGGAACGTATCTTCATTCCTGGATATCTACATACAGTATGACCTCGACCACGGGGTAATCGACGAAAGCTTCGCACAGGAGCTTATCGACCAGTTCGTAATGAAGCTCAGGATGGTAAGGCATCTCAGGATGCAGTCCTACAATGACATATTCGCCGGAGACCCTACATGGGTTACCGAGTCTATCGGAGGCCGTTTCAACGATGGGAAGGTAAAGGTCACAAAGACATCTTTCCGTTTCCTCCAGACCCTCTACAACCTCGGGCCGGCACCGGAGCCTAACATGACGGTGCTCTGGAGTCCGGAGCTGCCTGAAGGATTCAAGGAATTCTGTGCAAAAGTGTCGGTGGACACCAGCTCGATCCAGTATGAGAACGATGACCTCATGCGTCATGTCCGCAGCTGCGACGACTACGGTATCGCCTGCTGCGTATCATACCAGGCAATCGGCAAGGCCATACAGTTCTTCGGGGCACGCGCCAACCTTGCAAAGGCCCTCCTGCTGGCAATCAACGGAGGCCGCTGCGAGAATACCGGCACACTGATGGTTGAAGGCATCGAGCCGCTGAAAAGCGATGTACTCGACTTCGAGGAGGTGCTGACCAACTACAAGAAAGTGCTGCATGAGGTGGCAAGGGTCTACAACGAGGCCATGAACATCATCCACTACATGCACGACAAATATGACTATGAGCGCTCACAGATGGCATTCATAGATACCAACCCGGACATCAACCTTGCATATGGTGTTGCAGGACTTTCCATCGCCGTTGACTCGCTTTCAGCAATAAAATATGCAAAAGTGACTGCACACCGCAATGCAGACGGGCTTACGGACGGCTTCGACATCGAGGGCGAATACCCATGCTTCGGAAACGACAATGACAAGGTAGACTCTCTTGCAGTGGACCTCGTCCACTTCTTCAGCAAGGAGCTCAACAAGCTTCCTATCTACAAGAACGCAATGCCTACCCTCTCCCTCCTCACAATCACTTCAAACGTGATGTACGGGAAGAAGACAGGTGCTACACCTGACGGAAGGGCAAAAGGCGTGGCATTCGCACCGGGAGCGAACCCTATGCACGGACGCGACTGCCATGGTGCTATAGCATCACTCAGCTCTGTAGCCAAGCTCGACTACCATGATGCCATGGACGGTATCAGCAACACCTTCTCAATAGTGCCGAAATCCCTCGGTCCTACAGACGAAGAAAGGGTTGAGAACCTCATTACCATGATGGACGGCTATTTTACCAAAGGGGCGCACCACCTCAATGTGAACGTGCTCAACAGGGAGATGCTGGAGGATGCGATGGAACATCCGGAAAACTACCCTCAGCTGACGATAAGGGTGTCCGGATATGCCGTTAACTTCACGAAGCTGAGCAGGGAGCATCAGTTGGAAGTTATTGCACGTACGTTCCACCAGACCATGTAAAATTCATCTTGCCGTGAAGTTCTGCGTTATGCTCATCTCTCACATCCTCACAACTCAAAGGTTGCTCCGGTGCTCGAGATTTCGCAAGCCTTGAACTTCAACGACAATCTTGGAATTTTCGTTTCGGGACAGATATGACATTGAGAGTACATTCATATGAGTCGATGGGGACTTATGACGGTCCGGGACTACGTCTGGTAATCTTTCTGCAGGGATGCCCGTTCAGATGCCTGTACTGTGCAAATCCCGATACCATTCCTTATGAGGGAGGTACGGAGACGCCTGCCGATGAGATTCTTCAGATGGCTGTCAGGCAGAAACCTTTCTTCGGGAAGCGGGGAGGCGTGACATTCTCGGGAGGAGAACCGACCGTTCAGGCCAAAGCCCTTGTGCCGCTTGTGAGACAGCTGCATGAGAACGGCATAAACGTATGCCTCGACTCGAACGGGGGTGTCTGGAACAGCGATGTCGAAGAGCTGTTAGGACTTACGGACCTTGTGCTTCTCGATGTCAAGGAATTCAACTCTGCCAGGCATCAGTCCCTTACAGGACGCAGCAACGAACAGACACTCAGGACTGCCGCATGGCTGGAGGAGCATGGCAAGCCATTCTGGCTCAGATATGTGCTTGTGCCGGGATACAGTGATTTCGAGGAGGACATCAGGGCTCTCGGGAAGCATTTCGGCTCCGGCTACAGGATGATCCAAAGAGTGGAGATTCTGCCCTACCATACACTCGGGGTCAACAAATACGAGTCGTTGGGACAGGAATACAAGCTGAAGGATGTACCACACAACACCAGGGAACAGCTCGCGCATGCCGAAGCCCTGTTCAAGGAGTATTTCGACTGCGTTGTGCTGAACTGACCGGCATTCAGCCCGATATCAAGAGAATGGCTCAAAAGGAGACTTCCTGCATTATGCTTGAACTCCTTTTGAGCCGTTTTCTTTAGTTGAACTGTTTTCCAGACCTATCTGGCAACCTCACGGATGGAGATTGCAAAACCTCCGCCCGGCGCCATGTACATCTTCAGCTTTGACTTTGAAGACACTTTCCTGGTTGAGATGGCATAGGCCTCTGCATTGGTCCTGTAGTCGGCATCCTTGGCATCGGCATAGACTGTCGCCTCGTACTTCTTGCCCGGCTCAAGGAAATCGAGATGGAATTCAAGGGTGCGGGCATTTTCATCTGTCACACCTCCGATGAACCACTGAGACTTGTCGCAGGATGCAGAATCCCCGCATGGTTTCGCCTTGCGGGCAATCACGATGTAATCCCCCGGCTCTGCAAGCAGATAATGGCTCTCGGACCAGTCGACAGCCACATCCTTGATGAACTGGAATGCATCCATACGGGCTTCATAGTGCTCCGGCACATCGGCTGCCATCTGAAGCGGAGAATACAGCACCACATACAGGGCGAGCTGATTTGCAAGGGTGGAATTGACATGGGAATGATTGTCCGGATTGAGCTTCTCCACATCCATCACGAATATACCCGGCGTATAATCCATAGGACCGCCCTGAAGACGCGTGAACGGAAGCAACGTCACATGATGCGGCTTTGAGCCTCCGAACGCCTGATATTCAGTCCCTCTCGCCGATTCGTTGCCGATAAGGTTAGGATATGTGCGGCAGAGACCTGTCGGACGCACGGCCTCATGGGCATTGACCATGATATGATGCTCAGCAGCCTTCTTGACAGCATAGAGATAGTGGTTGTTCATCCACTGCCCGTAATGATGCTCCCCACGAGGTATGATGTCGCCCACATAGCCGCTCTTGACGGAATTGTAGCCATACCTGTCCATCAGGTCATAGGCTGCATCAAGGTGGCGCTCATAGTTGCGCACTGAGCTGGATGTCTCATGATGCATCATCAGGCGGATGCCCTTTGAATGGGCATAGTCATTCAGGGCCCGGATATCAAAGTCAGGATATGGGGTCACGAAGTCGAATACATAGTCCTTGCTCTGTCCGAACCAGTCTTCCCAGCCGATATTCCATCCCTCGATAAGGAGCTGGTCAAAGCCGTTCTCCGCGGCAAAATCAATGTATCTGCGCACATTCTCATTGTTGGCGGCATGCTTCCCGCTCGGAACAAGGGTGTTGTAGTCGACGGAATCCAGCTTGACGGAAGACAGGTCGGTATAGGCCCAGCTGCTCTTGCCGACAATCATTTCCCACCATACTCCCATGTATTTTACAGGACGTATCCACGATACATCCTCATAGGCGCACGGTTCGTTGAGATTAAGGATAAGACGTGACGCAAGGATATCCCGGGCATCATCAGTTACCATCACCGTACGCCATGGGGAAGTGCACGGAGCCTGCATGTAGCCTTTCCAGCCCTGCGCATCGGGGGTAAGGTGCGATGTGAATACGAACGTCTCGTCATCGAGGTCGAGATGCATGCATGAATAGTCCACAAGGGCAGCCTCATGGATATTGATATACAGGCCGTCATCCGTCTTCATCTGGAGGGAAGTCTGTACTCCGGTAGGAGAGAACGGGGTCTGGGAGGAGTTCGGCGTGATTGCCGACGGCATGAGCCCGCGTATCTCCGAAAGCCTGGACTCCACATAATCATACTCCTGGGTGTCATAGTCTCCCGGAATCCAGAACGCCTTATGGTCTCCTGTCATCGCGAACCGGGTAAGTTCCTCCTTGATGACGAAATACTTGAGATTGTCCTGCTCAGGAAATTCGTACCTGAACCCGAGACCGTCGTCGTACAGTCTGAAACGGACAATCATATACCTGTCCGTGCCGGCCTGCTTCAATGTCACGGCCATCTCATTGTAATGGTTGCGGATCTCCGACTCCTCTCCCCATACAGGCTTCCAGGTCTCATCGAAAGTGCTCCTCGAGACTTTTTCAAGCCGGAATCCGTCGTAAAGCGAGACCGGCTCCCCGACGTGGCCCCGCTGAATCTCTGCTCCGAATTCAAGATGTGGCATCTCCCCTCTGAGTTCAAGTCCCATTGTACTTGGAAGGATTGCATTCCTGTCCTTGAAGTCAAGCCAGTAGCAAGGCTCCCCTCTTTCCGTGACCGTAAATTTCAGCGACAAGTTGCCGTCAGGAGAGGAAAGTGTCTCCACCGCCGGCTCGGCCTCCTGTGCAGACAGTACCGCTCCGGCCGCAAACGAGGCAATCAGCATAAGAAAGGTTTTCATCTCAGAATAATCATTATCATTTTTATAAAATATCATATACGAATGGCGGATGCGGGAAAGCTATCTCCTGTATTCCACCACAAGCACCTGACGCGGTCCGACAACAGTCGAATCGGAAACCTCCGCCGGTTCCCCCGTAATCACATTGCGCCCGTCGTGCAGGCCTTCAGCAATCTCGGCATAATGGGACCACGGGACATGCTTCTTTCCCCGGGAATTATTGATATAGACAAATACGGCATCGGTATCGTCATACCTGAAATATGCGTAGGTGTTGTCCCTTGTCAGGAAGTGCATCGTCTTGCCGTTGTGAATGACAGGCTTGTCTTTCCTCCACTGGAAAAGACGTCTCGTATAGTCGTGGAGAGATGCAATCTGCCCTTCCGGCACAGGTTTTCCGTCCGTGCTGACCTTCGCAGAAGCCCTGCCGGCCTCGGAGAAAAAGTCAAGCCTGTCCCCAGGCCATCCGCCAGGGAAATCGACACGCAGCCCGCCATGGCCCTGCGATCTGTCCCTGGACACGAACATCATTTCATCCCCGTAGAAAATCTGAGGGATTCCGCGCATAGTGGCCATCATCGCCATCACTATCCTGTGTCTGTCGGCATTATGCCTGAGAACATCCCCTATGCGGTCCGTATCATGGTTGCCTGGGAAAATCATCATTTTCGACAGGTCGTGGTACACGAAATCGTGCGAAAGACAGTCGTATACCCTTGTCATTCCTTCTCCCCATGCCTGCGAATCGGTCGGAACCCCTTTCCAGATGGCTTCCTGAAGCGGAAAATCCATTATGGAAGGCAGATGTGAGTCGAATCCGTCCCTGTTGGCATTGCCTCCCTGCCAGTAGGCCAGCTGGGGAATCGAGGATGTCCAGCATTCCCCGACGATGTTGAAATCCGGATATTCGGCAAGTATGGCCTCGCACCACTCGCTCATAGGCCCCTTTTCGTTATACGGATATGTGTCAACCCTGAAGCCGTCGAGTCCGGAGTACTCGATCCACCATATTGCCCACTGCCTGAAATAATTGAGGACATACGGATTGTCGAGGTTCATGTCCGGCATCGATGGCACGAACCAGCCGCTCTCCTGCAGATTGAGGTCATACTTCGAGGCATTCGGGTCCATGTTGGTGGAAAAGCATACATTTGTCCCCGTATACTCCGGGAATACATGGATCCAGTCCTTGAACGGCAGGTCCTTCATCCACCAGTGCGCAGTACCGCAATGGTTCGTGACTATATCCATTATGACTTTCAGGCCCTTGTCATGCGCCTTCTGCACGAACTCCCTGTACAGGTCATTTGTCCCGAACCTCGGGTCGATATGATAATAGTCGGCACAGGCATAGCCATGGTATGACCCTTCCGGCTCATCGTCGAGAAGCAGCGGGGTATTCCAGATGGCGGTAGCCCCCAGGTCGGCGATATAGTCCAGATGGTTGATTATTCCCTGCAGGTCGCCTCCATGCCTGCCGAAGAATTCCTCCCGGTCAGCCTTTTCCGCCGTATCCGGCGTGGAATCGTTGGACGGGTCGCCATTTGCGAAGCGGTCCGGCATTATCAGGTATATCATGTCTGCCGTCGTGAAACTCTTGCGGGATGCCGAGCCTTCGGCCCTTGCGGCAATCTCATACGGATACTTGAAGCTCTCCCCGTCCCTGCTGAAGACTATCCAGTAAGTCCCTGGGGCAGCATCGGCTGCGACCTCCACATCCAGGAACAGATAATTCGGGCTGTCCGCCTCATGCACGGACTTTACCTCGACCCCGGCTCCGCCTGCAATCTCCACATCAAACGAAGATATGCCCTCGCCCCGGACCAGGAGCTGGAGCGGGGTCTTCATCCCTGTCCACCATGACAGCGGCTCCACGCGGGATACCTGGCCGTCCGCATCGGCGACGGATGACGGGTCGAAAGATACCTGCCCGGCACAGGAGGCCAGACCGGCGACAGCAGCAATTGCCATAAATATATTCTTAGACATTTCAGGGTAAATTTAGCAATGTTCGGAAAAACATAATACTCATTCCGGAATCTTTTTGTTCCGGGATATCAGTGAATCATCTGACGAATACAAGCCATGACCAGGCCGGAAGCGATACCTCCTCTCCCCCGGAATATGTCTTCCCGGAGAAATATTCGGCAGCCTCCCCGTCGAACGGAAGGGAAATGTCCGCATCTTCCGCTCCGAGATTCACGGCAGCAATGACTTCATCAGCCTCCCCGTCAAGACTCTCTGAGGCACTTACGGACCTTGAGAACACCAGCACATCGGCGGCATCGGTGTCAAGATATTCAATGGCACCGCCTTTCTCGCCTGCCGCAAGTGCCGGATGGGCATGACGCATGTCCACAAGGCTCCGGTAGAAGTCAGACCTTTCATTCCACTCCCATGCAGGCACAGGATCCTTCTCGAAGAATTCAAACCTGTGGTCATAGCCTATTTCCTGTCCAGTATAGATGAGAGGCTGTCCGGAAGGCAGCAGGAATGTCAGCAATGCCATGACATCCGCAGCATCCCCCATACGCTCGAACTCCGTTCCGGCCCATGAATTCTCGTCATGGTTGGATGTGAACATGAGCCTGAACGCTTCCGGAGGGCAGGCTGCCGCATCCTTTCCGATATAGGCTTTCAGGTCGGCGGCAGACTTCTTTCCCTTGGCAATGTCGTTCAGCAGATGGTGGAGCTCCCATGCATAGGAAGCGTCGAAAGCATCCCTGTGCAGCTCCGGATTCTCCCCTTCTGCAAGATAATATGTACCGGGATACTCCTTGCGCAGCTCCGGCAGAGTCTCCCTCCAGAAATCCAGAGGCACTTCACATGCCATATCGCAACGGAAACCGTCAACCCCCTTGTCGAGCCAGAACCGCATGGACCTGCGCATCTCCTCTCGCATGTCCTTGTTGTCATAGTTCAGCTCAGCAATGTCCGTCCAGTCATACTGGGTCACGGTATTGCCCAGGGAATCCCGTACATACCAGTCCGAAGGCTTCCCGGACTCCCACACGGCATCGGGAGAAGTATGGTTCGCCACCCAGTCGAGTATCACCTTGAATCCGGCATCGTGCGCCCGGGCCAGAAAATCCTCGAAGTCCGCCATTGTCCCGAATTCCGGATTGACGGCGCAGTAGTCCGAGATTGCATAGTACGAGCCAAGGGTGCCTTTACGCTGGTCGACCCCTATCGGAGATATCGGCATCAGCCATATCACATCTACCCCGAGCTTCTGCAGGCGAGGAAGTTCCTCCGCTGCTGCAGCAAAAGTCCCCTCCGGAGTATATTGCCGGACATTCATCTCATAGATGACAGCATTGTAGGACCAGTCCGGATGAATCCCGACGGCTCCGTCATCCTTTGCCGAGCACCCGGCTGCAAGAAGTCCCGCCGTCACTGCCGCGAAAGCCAGGACAAGTTTATGTATCATATTCATGTCTTCAGGTTTTAATCATGAAAGAGGCTGGGCCGAACGCCATTTCCCGTGCTTCAGTCCAGCCTGCTTTCAACCAGGAACTCCGTCCTGCATCAGAAATTTACAATGAGTTTATAGTCAGCTGTCTCTACATCTTCAAATGTCGCATAGTCCCCGATTACGGATACTTCCTCCTCCGCATCGAGCCAGTTTCTCCATGTCCCGGAAACCTCAGGAAGCTCGACCGTAAGATTCCTCGTCACGGTATCGAAGTTACCCACCATCACAAAAGCCTTGTCTCCTGCGACACAGGTTATGCTGCGCCCGGTAGTCCAGTGGCTTGCTGTCACATTCCAGGAGAAATCCGCACCTTCTTCGAAGAATTCCGGATTCTCTGCCCTGAAGTCCAGCAGTCTGGCATAAGCATCATAAAGGGCTTTCCTCTCCGGGACATCATAATAGTCCCAGTGCAGAGGCTTTTTCCCTGTACGTCCGCCTTCCTCGATGGAGATATCGTATCCGATTTCCTCGAACTGCCATATCATCTTAGGTCCAGGCACTGTAAAGAAGAACGCCGCATTGAGTTCCGCCCTCTTCATACGCGCCCCGAGGTCATCCTTAATCGATGCATCGCCGTATTCAAGGGAGCGGTACGCATTCCTCTCCTCGTCATGGCTTTCCATATAACCCACATATCCTCCGAAAGGCATCCATGGGGTATCCCCTGTCCACAGTGCGTTGAAGCCGCTCTCAGAGTAGTATCCCATTTCACTCTGCCCGTAGGCATAATTGAGATTCCTCCATACTTTCATGCCCTTGTCCACGAGGGAGATCTGCTCTCCGTCATCGCAGAAATGCTCAAGGATGACAACCGCACCAGGGTCCTTGGCAGCAATACGCTGATAGTAGCCGTCGAGGATATTTACCCTGGACTGGTCTTCACGGCTTGCGCTGCTCTCGTCACTCGGGGTGTTCGTAAAGCCTTTAGTAAGGTCGAACCTGAACCCGTCTATATGATATTCCTCCAGGAGATATTCGACACTGAGACTTACATATTCCTTGACAAACGGATCCTCATGGTTAAGGTCATGGAATACGCTGTAAGGATGCGGGGCTGTCACATTGAACCACGGGTTGTTCTCTGCCGTAAGCCCTCCGTCAGCCCCCTCCGGATTCCAGTAGAGCTTTGCAAGGGCGCTGGCCCCGGTCATGTGGTTGTACACTACATCGAACAGTACCGCAATGCCGCGTCCATGGCATTCGTCTATGAATGCCTTGTAGTCATTCCTTGTGCCGTAAGCCTTGTCAAGGGCAAAGTATGAGCATGGGTTGTAGCCCCAGCTGTCATTCCCTTCGAACTCCTGCACAGGCATCAGCTCAATGGCGTTGACACCGAGACTTTCGATATAGTCCAGATGCTGCATGGCGCCTCTGATGTCACTGGTGGCGGAGAAATCCCTCAGATGAATCTCATAGATGACAAGGTCATTCTTGTCCTCAATCCTGAAATCATCATTCTGCCACTGGTATTCAGGCTCTCCGGCACAGAATGCAGACACAAGGCCTGAAGTCTCCGAAGGATAATCCGGGATATCCGGATATGTCGAGGACGGGATATACTGGTCATTGCTCCCGTCATAGACAATCTCGGTAAACGGGTCGCTGATACGTACAGCCTGGCTGAAGCCCGGAGTCGCATCCTCCTTGACAAGATAATACTGGAACATGTATTCCCTTCCTTTCTCCACGTCCGTCATTGTGTACCACCAGCAGCCTTTGGCCTCGTCGCGTTTCATTGCATACTCTGCCGAAGGTGCCCAGCCGCTGAAGTCGCCTATGACATAGGCATAGTCATAATGGTTCCCGTTCCTGTCCTTTTCATAGAGGACAAATGTCACTGACCCGTCATCGTTGTAATTGATGCCGTATCCGGCACCTGCAGGGACAGACTCCTGGACAGGAGCCTGATGCTCGAAATGATACTTTCCGTCTGTTACCGCGATGTAATAGTTATCCTCAAAAGCCTGGAGGGTACGGTCCCCGCTTCTTATCACGAGTCCGATACGGTCGACCGCAGTCTTGTCCGACCCGAACCATTCCCTGATTGTAGGGGAAAGCTCTATCGACCATGTATTGTCCCCGACCGGAGTCATCTTGCATTTGTCGATGTTGGAATACCAGTCAGCCGGCGTGAACTGCCAGAAATCCCCGTCGACGACTCCGATATGTACATACACGTCGCCGTCATAGTCATACAGCGGAGTCTCGGGCACGGCCTTGTAAGTGATGGTCAGAGGCTGGTCTGCATCCGGAGCCTCCGGGTCAAGGCTTATGGCGTCATCCTGAAGTCCGTTCTGTATGACCTTGATTTCCGCCGGCTTGCAGCCAGGGGCAGAGATTGTAAGCACCGCTTCTCTTGACAGGTCAGGGTTAGGCCCGACCTTAACATAGAATGCAGCTGAAGTATTTCCGGAAGTCTTGTCCGGCCTGCACCACTCTTCCGTACCGGAAGTCTGGGTCAGTGTCCACGAATCCGCATATGTGCGGAATTCCAGCAGCTGGCTGCCTCCTTCTGAGTCAAACCACAGTGTGGATGTCGTGACAGTGATGGTATTTCCCTGCACAAGTCCATCCTCAATGTCAGTGCAGCCCTGATAAAAGACTGCCGCGACAGAAAGCAATAGTATGGTAAGATATTTCTTCATAATCGGTTACTGTTTCTTTTCCAGGATAATGGTGCTGTTATTGACATCGAGTGTGATATCATAGACTCCGTCTTCAGGCACTTTCGTGTTTCCTCCGTCACTCAGTGTCGGATTCGAGCCCTCTGAAGCGACACCGTTTACAGTATACTGCCGCTCCCAGGCATTGCCGAACCTTATCTTGAATTCATCCGTGACTGACAGCTGAAGGTCTGCACGGGTATATGTCCCGTCCCCGTTGTCTGTCATTGACAGGTCTCCGAGGTCGCCCCAGCCGGTAATGTTGCCGCAGATTCCCCATGTGTCAGGAACATATTCCGGAAGCACTCCGGCTTCAGTCACATAGGCCTTCCCCATTCCTGGCAGATACCAGAAATCATATGTCCCTCCTGCCGGGATGCGGGCATTTACCTTGTCGGCAGATGTTGCGAATGCGGCACCTATCGTAAGTGTATACGGATCGCTGCCCGCAGCCATTGTCCTGTCCGGACCTATCCACTGGGATTCGTCCCCGCTCTTGAAGAGGAACTGCCCGTCATCAGGTATCGCGACAGAAGAAGCCCTGTATGCCGCGACATTTGACGAAGCCGAACTCATCTCGACATTTACCCAGTCCGAGGTATTTCCGTTGAAATTGCCGTAGAGATACCAGTCGGCCACATACGAGCCGCCTACCGGAGACAGTGTCACAGTCTTGCCTGCCGCATTGAACCAGATATCATATGCACCCGCAGGCACCTTGATATTGTCTCCATAGGTAGAATATACACTGAAAGCATTGTTCGGTCCGGCATAGCTTCCGCTGTATGCGGCGTTCCATTCACTGCCGACGACACGGATCTTGAACGGATTGTCGTTCTGGGCCATGAAAATGACATTCCGGCATACGTATGACCCGTTCTCATATATCATGGTCAGGTCTGCATCCTGGCCCCATCCGGTAATGTCCCCGACAATTCCCCAGGAGACAGAAGCAGGAGCATCCTCCCCGGCATCATTGGCATATATTACCCCGTTGTCAGGGTCGAACCAGATATCGTATGTCCCGACAGGAAGGTTAATGTTGTTGTCCACGCCTCCCTGCTGGAGGATGACAGCCTCATTTGTCGGGAAGCCTCCGTCATATGATGTCGCCGTGCCATAACTCTGGTCCCATTTGAAGCCGAACCTGATCTTGGCCGTTTCCCCTGTCATCTCAACGCCTTTTGCCACATACCAGTCTCCTTCCTGGGTCATCACGATGTCATCGGTCTCCTCTGTCTGTCCGTTTATCCATATACCCCACGTCTCGAATACAGGGGCTTCATCCCCGGCATTCATGACATACACGACCTTGCCTTCAAGGTTGAAATATATGTCAAAGGTGCCGGCTTCGGTAACATACATGTTCTTCGAGCCGCCGCTGGACTCTACCGGGTTGCCTGGAAGACCGATTACGACAGGGTCGTCAGTCGTGACCCCGTAATTGGCGGCATCGTTCCACTCATTGTTGAACCTTATCTTGAAGCCCACATCGGTTCCAGCCTCCAGTTCAAGGCCCTTGTACACAAAGAATCCGTTTTCTTCAGCCATTGCCAGATCCGGGCTCTCTCCCCAGGCATTCGGTCCTCCGACGATACCCCATGTATTCGTCGGTTCCGGGTCAGGGTCTGTCCCCGGGTCCGGGTCAACCGGCACGTCCTCGAGATCGGTACTGAACCGGTAGGTCCTGTCGGCTGAATTATTGAGGTTGACAACGATACGGTACTGTCCGGAAACCCCGGCAGTAATCTCGTCGGCCTCGCCGCCGTTGAGCTTCTCGTTCTCGGTAGAGCCGAGGACAGTCCTGTTGTCCCCGTCAACAATCGTGAAGAGCATACGGTCGGTCTCGGCAAGCGTCTTGTCAAGATAGAAGCACTGGTTGGACGGGTTGAAGAGCATGTCCTCCTCAGCGCCGTTGAGGGTACATGTAACTTTGTCGAATGCCATCTGCTTTGTCAGCACACGTGTGGAAGTGTTGTATTTGAAGCTGTAGAATGTCCTGCTGTAGAGCAAGATATTGGTCGATGCCCCGTTGGTAAGGGTTATGGTCTCGGCCTCAGACCCGTCATTTCCTTCATATCCCCAGTTTCCTGTCGAATTCTCCCAGTTGGCGGCTCCCGTAATCTTGAACCCGTTTGCCGCGCTGCTTCCGAAGTTTATGACACCCTCGTAGTTCGCATCATAATTGAAGCTGAAAAGGTGCTGTGAACTGTTATGTTCCCAACCGCAATAGTCTCCGATTACCCATACGGTAGGATAGACCGGCTCCGCATAGATGACAGTCATTGTCAGGGCCCGGGGCTCGGAATAATATTTGTCCGGGCTGCTGCCTATGCCGGCACTGATATAGAAATCGACTTCAGTCGGAGTGTCGAGAGGGACCCCGAGTCCACCGAGCTTGGGATCGAGCCCGAGATTATAGTTGAGGTCCTCGTATGTAATCGATGCCGATGTCCCGTGAAGACCCGAGAAAAGCACCACCTTCTCGCTGTCCCCGTACGCTGCCTCTATGGAATAGTTTACCTGTGTCCTGACACCGAACTGCGCGGCATCCCAGGCAAATGTAAGCGTCTCGTTCAAAGTCTCGTTGGTCACTTCAACCGACTCGACATCGAACGGATTGAGCACAGGAGGCTGTATCTGGGACGGGTCCAGCGTCATTACCTCCTCGAGGTCCTGGCAGCTGACGCACAGGCCGGCAACAGCTGCGAACATCGTGATATATCTCAATATTTTCATATCCTGTCATGTTAAAATTTATCCTGTACTTACATCAGAGCAGATCTGCATAGCCCGGATTCTGCTCCAGGTCGACATTGGCTGCAAGGTCTGTCAAAGGTATTGCAAATATATTCATATACTCAGGGAATCCTGTGCCCTGGTATGAATTGCCCTTGTACGGCCATGTGAATCTTGCTGAATTGAACACTTCGTAGCGGATGAGGTCCGTACGGCGATGGCCTTCCCACATAAGTTCGCGGGCACGTTCCGCAATGAGGAAATCCGTGTCTATATAGTCGGTAGGCTCCACACCGGCCCTTTCTGCAAGCTCCTCCATCTTCGGCAGAGCCACAGAGACCTGGTCAAGATGCATGCACGCCTCAGCATAGATAAGATATATCTCCCCGAGCCGGATAAGCGGATAGTCTATGTCGCTGTAAGCCTTTGTCCTTGCTGTCTCCACATAGCTCTCCGGAGTCTGGTCTGAAGGTATATTGTTGAACTTGAGGCAAGACCATCCGTTCGCGAATACATACAGGGCATCCTGCATCGTCTCCGTGCGTCCCTTGATATAGAACATCTGGCCGCGCTTGTCCGCACAGTCGTAAGTCCCTGCCGTATAGTCCGGATTCTGGACATCGAAGTACTCGGATACGAACTCGTACGAAGTCCTGATACCTGCCCACCCGTTATTGACTCCATTAGGAGCGTGGAGCACCTGGTTGTCGCCCTCGCCTTCGCTCACATCTGTGGCCGCAACGGCTGCAAGGGTAAGATAGGATGTCCCGCCATATGACTGAGACTGCTCCGCATCATAGGCGGCAGCGAACATGATTTCCTTCAGGGCCTCGGGATTCTCCCCGTTGTCTCCCCTGAAGAGGTCGGCATAATTGTCGCACAGTTCGTATCCCATGTCAAAGATATCTTCGCACACGTCCTTGGCTTCCTGCCACATGCCTGTGCCCGTATACACTTCGGCATTGACGTAGAGCCGTGCGAGAAGCCCGTTGACAGACCCCTTGTCCGCACGCGGATAATTGGAGCGCGGAGCCGGCATGGCACTGCCGTCTGCAGCAAGTTCCCTGAGCTCTTCCACACAGAACTCGAAGACTTCCTTGCGGGACTTCTGCTGAGGGTTTACACCGACACCGAAATCCGAAGCCTCGGTAATGAACGGCACATTCCCGAATGTATCCATGAGCATCCAGTAGAAATATGCACGGATAAAGCGGGCTTCAGCCCTGAAACTCTCGACCTTGGCCTTCAGCTCTCCGCTGACACCCCTGCTGTCGAGCTTGTCGGATGTAGTCTGGCGGAGGAACTCGTTTGCATATGAAATTCCCTGCAGGGTACGGACATACACTGCATAGGTCGCATCATTCTGCGCCTCTGACCATGTATTCGTGTTAAGGGCACGCACCCATGCATCGTTCTCCCATGCGCATTTTGCCTCATCGGTGGAAGTCTCCTGTACCGACCAGAATGCACGGATAAGCTCGGATGCACCTCCGTCACTGACCTGCAGATCTTTCGTGTCATTGGAGATGAACTGGAAATAAAGCTTGGTAAGCCCCTGCAGATATCCGGCCTCATCCGTCCCGTATGCTGTCTCGGAGGAGATATCATACGGATTGCGCGGTATGGTGTCCAGGTCTCCGATACATGAACTCAGCGATGCTGCCGCAATAAGCGCAGCCGCTGCTGATATATATTTTCCTGATATTTTCATTGTCATATGGTTTAGAAGTTAACATTCACACGCAAAGAGTAGGTACGCGGACGCGGCCAGATCGTGCCGTCTATACCCGTTGTCCCCGGAAGCTCCGGGTCGACTCCGCTGTAGCCTGTAATCACAAAGACATTCTGGGCGCTGAATGCAAGGCGGATGTCTCCTCCCCAGTTCTTTATGTTCCTGAAGGTATAGCCGATGTTGACATCGTCCAGCCTGAAGAACGAGGCGTTCTCGAGGAACATGTCGGAATACCACTGCTCGCCGCTGTTCGCTCCGGTAAAGCCTGTAGTCTTGACATACTTTGCAAAGTTAGGCAGATTGCCGGCGTTCACATCCAGGTTCGAGGTCGAATTGGCCGATGCGAAGTCATTGAACAGCCAGTTGCCTGCCGAGCCGTGCCCGTTGAAGCCGAAGTCCCAGTTCCTGTACGTAAGCTTCACATTCAGTCCGTAGTAGAACTTGGCATTCGGGCTCTTGCCGGAGATATAGCGGTCATTGTCAGTAATCTGTCCGTCTCCGTCCCTGTCCACAAGCGCATTCTGCACAGGATTGCCTTCAGAGTCATATATCTGCTGGAATGTACGGTACGAATAAGGCGCATAGCCTACCTTGTGCACGCTCAGCATGCTTCCGGTACCCTTGTTAATGCTTCCTACCTGGATGGCGTAATCCGGGTCATCAGTATTGTTGAGCTTGGTAAATTTCGTGTCCTGGAACGTACCGTTGAACCCGATTGACAGATGCCAGTCCTCTGTCTCGACAGGAATCACATTGAGGGAGAACTCGATTCCCTTGTTCTGCATCGAGCCGATATTGGTAAGTACGGTATTGCCGAAGTTCGCTCCCATAGGCGTGATGACACTGTTGAGAAGGTCATCGGTCTGACGGAGATAGGCGTCCACATTACCCGTGATACGGTCGTCAAGGAATCCGAAATCGATTCCGGCATTGTATGTCGTTGTCGTCTCCCATCTTATATTAGGGTCATATGCACCCGGTGTCAGATAGAACTGATAGCCGGCATTTCCCATGTAATACTGCTGGTATACGTTGGTAGACAGCGAGTTGATTGCCATGTATGCATAGTTGCTGCCGATTTCCTGCTGACCCGTCTGACCGGCACTGAGACGCAGCTTGAGCTGCGACACCGGAGACACGTGCTTGAGGAACTGCTCCTCCTTGATGTTCCATGCGAATGCCCCTGACGGGAAGAGTCCCCAGCGGGTCTTCGGGGAGAAGCGGGACGAGGCATCGTTACGCAGGGAGAATGTGAAGAGATATCTCGAATCTATGGAATAGTTGATACGTCCGTAGAAAGAAATGAGGAAACTCTCCTGCGTATTGTAAGGATAACGGGAATCATCGCCCTTCTGTTCATTGGTCTCGTTGAAATAAGTGACGGACCTGTCCGAACTGTAGAAGTTCTGCCATGAATATCCGGCCATCACGTCAAGATGGTGGATGCCCCATTCTTCATTATAGTTGGCATAGAACTCAAGCACCTCGTTGCGTCTGAAGTTCCTGGACTCGGTGTATTGTCCGATGCCCCTGTTCTCTGTGTCGGAATATGCCTGGAACGAACCGGGGTTCACACCATTATGCGACTTGTATTCGGACATGTCCATGCCGAGGCTGAGATTGAATTTCAGGGCCTCGAAACCATGCACCTTATAGTCGACCTGTACATTGCCTATCATTCGCAATGCGCTGCCGTAATTGTTGACATCATAGAGCTGCGAGAGAGGCCCGACACCCAGAAGAGTATTCGGAGTGAATTCATCTCCGCGTCCGGAGCCATAGTTCCAGAAGCCGTTGGTCGTGGAGTAGTCGATAGAGCCGTCCGGATTCCTGAAATAAGGGTCCTGGGTCGGGTTGAAGAATGCGGCATTGCCGACCGTACCGCCGTCCGCATATCTCTGATTGGTGTACACTCCCCTGCCGCTGACACTGAAATTGAGATGGTTGTCAAGGAAATTCGGAGCGAGGCTTATGTCGACCGTACCTCTGTCATACTTTGCTGTCTGGAGGGTTCCCTGCTGGCTTGTCCAGCCTATGGAAGCACGGTACGGCATCCTCTCTTTCACATTCCCGCTGAGACTCACATTGTGGTCATGGGATATGGCCGTGCGGAAGATGAGGTCCTGCCAGTCAGTATTCACATCCCCGAGAAGCCCTTCGACATAATTCCCGGTCTCTGTCCCGGAAGGGAACGTGACCGCGACATATTCACGGAATTCCTCCGGAGTCATTGTCGGGATGCGCTTTGAATTGGTCTGCACGCTGACACTTCCGCTGTAGCTTACCTGCGGCCTGCCGCCCTTGCCTCGCTTTGTCGTGATGATGATGACACCATTGGATGCCCTCGACCCGTAGATTGCTGCGGATGAGGCATCCTTAAGGACCGTGAATGACTCTATGTCATTAGGGTTGATTGTCTCAAGCGGATTGGCCATACCGGCTCCTCCGTCCGCTGCAATCGGCACCCCGTCTATCACGATGAGAGGGTCGTTGGATGCATTGAGGGATGCTGCACCGCGGATACGGATTGTCGAACCCGAGCCCGGACCGCCGTCTCCCGGGATAATCTGCAGACCAGGCACCTTGCCTTTCAGCATGTCCTGGGTTGAGACCACCGCTCCCCTGTTAAGTTCCTCGGACTTGATTGCAACGACAGATCCCGTCATATCCTCCTTCTTGACAGTACCGTAGCCGATGACAACCACATCGTCGAGGAACAGGGTATCCTCTTCAAGAGTAATCACGGAAGGGACGCCCGATGCCTTGAAAGTCACTGTCCTGTATCCGATACAGCTGATTTCAACCATCGCATCAGGACCTGACACAGACAAGGTAAAGTCCCCGTCAAGGCTCGATGATGTTCCGTTGGAAGTCCCCTGTTCCATAATCGTGGCACCGATGACAGGCCCCAACTGGTCCTGGATGACTCCTTTTACCTCATATCCGCCTTGTGCGGACACGGGAGGGGTAAAGATGCACAGTAGCATCAGTCCCGCAAATAAGGAAAGAATTCTGTTCATAGGGTTATTATGCGTATTATATTATGTTGTATGTTCCCTTGTTTCAGACCTTGCTACCTCTGCCGACAAATGCCACAGAGATGGCCGCAAGCAGCATGAACACACCGGCGAGGCCGAGCATCATGAGAGCATCGGACCCGAAGAGATGCTTTACGATGAGGCCTCCGGTAAGTCCGATGACTATCTGCGGTATAGTGATGGTAAAGTTGAAGATTCCCATATATGCCCCCATATTCGCAGCCTGGACATCCCGGGACAGTATGGAATATGGCATTGCAAGTATGCCTGCCCAGGCGATGCCGATACCTACCATCGGCAGCATCATCAGATACTGGTTATGGATGACAAGCAGGCCGCTGAACCCGAGTGCACCGCACAGCAGGCAGGCCGCATACACGGTCTTGTTGCCGTAGCGGGCAGCTATCCGGCTCAGGAATATGGACACCAGACATGCAGGGACAGGATAAATCCCGTTAAGCACGCCGACCCATGTCTGGGTCGCCCCGTCGGACAGGACGGCTCCGGCAGAGTCCGTCACGACCCCTGTAATGGCCGGCTTGAGATAGGTCCACATGAGGAAAAGCGCCGCCCAGGAAAAGAACTGGGTCACACCGAGCTGCAGCATGACTTTCGGCATGTTGCGCATAAGAGCCATGAAGCCTGTCTTCTTCCCGCTGCCGCCAGTTGCAGCCCCCTGACCTTCATTCGTAAGACCATTGTATTCCGCAAACTCCTCAGGAGGATATTCCCTGGTCCTGAATGCCGTGACAAGCACTGTCAGCAGCAGGACAATGCCTCCGGCATAATAGGAATATGCGATGTGCTTCGACACCTGCCCGGGCACAGCCTCGTCAGACACCCCGAACCATGTCATGACAAGAGGCAGGAACGCCCCGACAACAGCTCCGAGATTGATGAGGAAGGTCTGCACGACATATCCCTGCGTCTTCTGCGAATCGTCCAGCATGTCGGCTACGAGGGCCCTGAAGGGCTGCATCGTGACATTGAACGAAAGATCCATGAAAAGCAGGATGAACGCCCCCATTGCCAGCGGTGCAAATGCGAGCAGTACGGGGCAGTTAGGCATCAGCAGCAATGCTATCGTAGAGATGATTGCGCCTCCGAGGATATAAGGGATGCGCCTTCCGAAACGGGTCCATGTCCCGTCCGAGAACATGCCGACTATCGGCTGTATGACCATGCCGGCAAGAGGGGCTGCCAGCCAGAAATAGCTCAGATGGCTTACCTCGGCACCGAGAGACTCGAAAATCGACGAGGTGTTGGAATTCTGGAGAGAATATCCTATCTGCACCCCGAGGAATCCGAAACTCAGGTTCCAGATCTGCCAGAAAGACAATCTTGGTTTCTTCATTCCAGTGTATTGCATTATGTGGTATCGCAAAACTATAAATTGCTTCCATGACAAAAAACCGATAGATGACGAACGGATAAAAAGATGTGACGAACGGCGATATTTTCAAGATGAAACCAAAATGATTTTTGCCCGTCACGTGAAAAATCGTAACTTTGAATCCCGCAAACAAAGAAACAATGAAACCCGCACGCACCGGAAATCTGATACATATCTTTGCCTTTCTGCATCTTACGACAGCCATCGTATGTAGATACGCCGACATACGCGATGAGCTCTGGCTGACCCTCCTTACAATAGCGATGGTCGTGATGATATGCGTACAGAAGAAAGTGAAAGTGGAAATCATCGCCGCCAGCGTCATCCTGATGAATGTAGCCGGGTACTTCATCGGGAACTACGGGGCAAGGCTTATCACAGTGATATTCCGTCAGGACATCACGGCACATTCCGTGTCGACATTCATAACCACAGAGATAATCGGCTGGGGGACAGCCGGGCTGCTGGCACTGCTCAGGAGCATTCTTCCCGATGGAAAGACCAGGCAGGCAATAAGACATGCCCCCCCCGGCAACATCAGCAGGGAGCACATCATATGGCTTGCCTCGGCACTTGTGCTCATAATACTGGTCAGGGCCTTTCTGGTCATGCTGTTCTCGGACAATTCCGTATCTGACAACAGCCTGATTCTGTTCCTGGACACCGTATTCCCGAAAGCAGGCACCCTCATAGCCATGCTCTGCCTTACCGTCCTGTTTGTCAGGTATATCAGGGTAAAGGGGAAGACGTGGAACACCGCTCTGAAGACGGTCATTGTCTCGGCAGGATTCCTGGCGATATCCGGATGCCTTGCCTTTACCGCTTCCCTTTCAATCATGCCCGAGGCCGGCGGAGCCCTCAGCGCACGGATGTATGCCCAGCTCTTCACGGTCACGCTGGCGGCGGAGATAATATGCTATTCGCTGGTATACATGATCGATTATGCATTCAGCATAAGGGCTGAAATGTTCGCCGAACGTGAGAAGACCAGGCAGGCGGAATTCCAGTATGCACGCCTCAAGCAGCAGGTCAATCCACACTTCCTGTTCAATTCGCTGAACATACTCGACTGCCTTGTGCAGGAAGGGCAGAAAGAAAAGGCAAGCATCTACATACACAAGCTTGCAGGCATATACAGGTACATGCTGAAACATGAGGACAAGACCGTCCCGCTAAAGGACGAGATGGCGTTTGTCTCCATGTACACGGACCTGCTGAAGGAAAGGTTCGGAGACGGCTTTACCGTCACGACGGATATCCCGGAACAGGCGCTTCAGGGCCATGTAATACCATGCTCTGTCCAGATGCTGATAGAAAATGCCATCAAGCATAATGTCGTGGGAGGGAAGGAGCCTCTCCGCATAACCGTTTCGGCAGGAAAGGACACCCTGACAGTAGAAAACAGGCTCAGACCGAAAATCCATGAGGAAACATCGACAAGAATCGGCCTGAACAATATGAAAAGACAATACCATGACCTGTCCGGAAAAGAAGTGACCGTCTCGGATGACGGCGGCTCGTTCAAGGTAACCATCCCTCTGCTTGACAACTGAACGGAAGGTCCGCATCGCATATATGACACGATAACCACATGAAGAAATGACCAGAGTACTGATAGTCGAAGATGAAATCATGGCAAGGAGAAGCCTTGCCGGCACCCTTTCAAGACTTTTCCCTGACATGACGATAGCCGGGGAGACCGGCTCAGTGGCCGACACCATCGAATGGCTCAGGAATCCTGCCAACAGGGCGGATATCATATTCCTGGATGTGGAGCTGTCCGACGGCACATGTTTCGAGATATTCAGGAAGGCCGACATCAAGGCCCAGGTAATAATGACCACGGCATACGACAGCTATGCCGTAAAGGCATTCGAGGTCGAAAGCATCGACTATCTTCTTAAGCCGATTGAAGAGGAGGCCTTGAAAAGGGCCGTAAGAAGATGTATGGCCCGCATTTCCGCATCAGCCCATGCTGATGCCGGACAAAGGCTTTCCCGTTTCAAGGAAAGGCTCCTTGTAAAGCTGAACGACACCATCGTCCCTGTCAGCACAAACGAAATCGCCTACTTCTATGCGGAAGACAAGGCCACATATATTGTCACGGACACCGGGAAGAAATACATCGTGGACTTCTCGCTCGATATCGCCATGGAAAGCCTCAACCCGGATACATTCTTCAGGATATCGCGCAACTGCATCATTTCCATGCAGGCCGTATCGCGGATAATAAAAATGGGGAGCCGATTCAAGATCGAATACTCCCCGAAAGCTTCATTCGAAATGACCGTCAGCCGCTCCCGTACCGACGACTTCCTCCGCTGGCTCGAAGGCCGCTGACACCTGCATGATTACCTGCCGGAAGACGCAATCATCTCCCTGACATTATCATTGAATTCCCTGCATGACAGCAGGGTCTCAAGTGTCAGGTGCATACGGTATCTCCAGTAATAGTGCGGTACGGCAGGTACATTTATGCGCTCCTTTGCAGGGTCTTCAAACCGCAGCTCCCCGTCCATGGACAGCCAGTCCTGCAGAGGCAGGACAGCAAGCATCGACGGAGATGCAAGATGCTTCTCCACTATCCTGCGGCATATCCATGGCTCGCAGAACCATGGTGCATCTCCCTGGCCACCGATTACCTCATGCCAGAAGCGGGCTGTCACGGCCCTGTCCTCCTCCCACCATGCGCGCAGAGGAGACATGTCATGGGTGGATGTCGTACACACCGAATAATACGGATAATGTGCCGGGTCGGCAAACGTCTCCGCCGGATTCTTCGGCATGCGCTGGATTTCAAGGGACAGTATCTGATACTCATGCATAATCTCCGGCACGCAGGCAGGAATCATACCGAGGTCTTCTCCGCATGCGAGCATCCCTGTCGAAGTAAGGAGCGTCGGCAGCTTCTTCATCGCGGACTCTTTCCAGAATGCATTATGCCTGTGATAGAAGAAGTCATCATAGAGCCTGTCGAAAGCCCTCCTGCGATATTCGTCCAGATGACTGTACCTGTATGTATACTGTGCGGCAATCCGCGGATGCCACCATCCTTTCCGTCTCGGGTCCTCGACAAACAGCACATCATCTATGATATGCATGAGCCCGTTCCTTATGAGGGTACTGTCGGGGTCATCGCCCGGGAACATCGCGGCAACCTTTTTCTGGGTGGAATACTCCGGCCGCAGACGACAGTTCCTGATACATTTCTTCCTCACTGCGGAAGCAAGCGGTCCGAATACGCCATCTATCAGGAAATCATCCATATACGGCTCGGAATACTTGCCTGAGGACATGTCGAAGCCAAAATTCGCAAGCTCCTCTGAAGAATACGGGAGAGCAGGGTTGAAATGGCCGAGCAAGCCATGGACGGCCGTCCGTGGAATCTCCCAGATGCGGAAGAACCCGAGAACATGGTCGATTCTGAAAGCATCGAAATACTGGGCCATCTTGGCCATACGGGACTTCCACCATGTGTAACCGTCCTTTGCCATCTCATCCCAGTTATAGGTCGGGAATTCCCAGTTCTGCCCCTCGGTCGAGAACGCATCAGGCGGTGCACCTGCCTGCGAATCCATATTGAAAAGCCGTCTGTCCACCCATGCATCGGCACTTGTACGGCCTACACCTATCGGGAGGTCCCCCTTGAACATCACGCCCTTCGACCTGGCATAGTCCCTGGCCTCCAGCAGCTGGACATGCAGATGATATTGTACAAAACAATAATAGTCGACATCCTTCCGGTGGGCTGCGGCATATTCCTCCGCAACCTTTGCATCATAGACGGAAAAATCGGCATCCGCGCCTTTCCACAAGGTAAAGTCAGCTGTGCCGAATTCATCCCTCAACACACAGAATACGGCATAAGGCCTAAGCCAGGAGATGTTCTCCTCCGCAAACCGCCTGTATCCTGCCGACGAAAGCACCTTCCGCCCTGTCTTCGCGAAAGCCTTGCGCAGAAGCCGGTGCTTCTCATTGTTCACTCTTTCGTAATCTTCTTCCGGAAGTGCATTCAGCTCTTCCCTGATACGGATATATTCCCCGTCTTCCTCGACCCCGGCCGCCGGGAGATGAATGAACTGGGGATGAAGGGCAAAGCTTGAATTGGCCTTGTACGGATAGGTATCAACCCATGTCCCCGTCATTGTCGTATCATTGACAGGAAGTATCTGGATCACTTTCTGCCCGGTCAGCGAAGCCCAGTCCACAAGAGCCTTCAGGTCATTGAATTCCCCCACACCGAAGCTCTTCTCCGACCTCAGGGAAAAAACCGGCACCGCCGTTCCGGCCGCCTTCCAGGTCCTGCCGGACTCAGCATTGAACACACCGTCCCTGAACGGGGCCGAGCGGAAAGGAAGTCCGGCCGGGACATCATGCCAGCCGTCTCGTATCTCGACCCTGGTCCTGGAAAAAGACAGTACTTCCACAGGTCTGTCCCCTTTCCTGCCCGCCGGAGATTTCCCGGCCACAGGCAAGGTCAGGACATGGCTTTCCCATTCGGTCCGGATACAATATCCGTCCTGATGTACCTCATAACGGTATTCTATGGTCTGTCCAGGCTTAAGTCGGTCGATGGAGGCCGTCCATATGTCCCCGGCCCCGTATTCCAGCGGCAGAAGAGAGCCGCCCATCCTCATAAAAAGTCCCTGCCCCCAGGCAGTGTGATACTCGATGTGCGTTATCAGTTTCATGTTATTCCAACTATGCGGTAATCCGGCCGGGAACTCCCCTGCCTGATGTAAATATATCAATTTATTCCTTTTTCATCCTCTTCCAGCTGACGACCGGCAGGATAAATGCGACGAGCATTGCGAAAAGCCAGAAGAGTGACACGGGCGTAAAGTCATACACTGCCGTACTTATGTCTTCTGCCCCTTCCGTATAGCCCTGTATGAGATAGCCGCTTACGATATCCTGTATTCCGGCGGCCACATAGCTTGAGATGCCGACAATGCCCAGTGCAGCCCCTGTGGCTTTCCTCGGCACGATATCCATTGCCATCACTCCCGCCACAAGACAGTAGAGCACCCCGACAGCAAGGCTGAACATCGACACATACAGGATATTGACGACATATCCGCCCCCTGCGAACAGGAAGAGGAAGAATGCCAGGAAACTCAGCATCCCTGAAATCAGGACCGGTATGACCCTGCTCCCTCGGAAGACCCTGTCCGAAAGCCAGCCGGCGAGCACCGTACCCAGCACCCCGAAGACAGCGGAAAAGGCGATAATCTGCGTCGCGGATTCAAGCGAGAAATCCTTCTGCTTCTGCAGGAACAGGACTCCCCACCCGGCAATCGCGTATTTTGCTATGTATACAAACGCACTGGATGCGGCAATAATCCATATTCCCGGATGTCTCAGCACAATCTTCTGCGTCTCGGATGTCTTCATGGCATCCTCCTTCCGCATCGTTTCCCCGGAAAGTTCCTGTACTGACGGAAGCCCCTTGCTCTCGGGAGTGTCGCTGACGAACAGGAGGATTATGGCGGCCCCGATGAATCCCCCGAGCGAAGCGAATATGAATCCGTACTGCCATCCGAACGCCCCGACAACAAGCCCGACCATTATAAATGAAAGGAATTCCCCGAGATACGGGCTCGAGCTGAAAAAGCTGTAGTATGTGCCTCTCTTTGACAGAGGAAACCATCTTGACAGGCTGATAATCCCTGGAGGAGACCCCATGGACTGTACCCAGCCGTTTATTCCCCACAGGACAGCGAACAGGACGAAGAATACCGCGGACGAGGCTCCGGAAGCACCATGGAAAAGCCCCAGGACCCCGAGAAGGAGATTGGCGACGGCAGACACGAGCAGTCCGGTGGCCATGAACCTCCTGATGTTGCAGTAGTCGGCGATAAAGCCGTTCATGAATTTCCCGAACGCATACACGAAAAGCAGGGACGACCCGATGATGCCGAGCTGCCCGGCCGTGAAAATTTCCCCGTCTATGAGGGGCTGCTTGACGACACTAAGGCTCAGCCGGCATACGTAATACAGGCTGTATGCAACGACCGCACCCCAGAATGTCTGTGCCCGGAGTCTCCGGTAGACCTTATCTGTCATTTCGGCAGGGACCTTATCCTCCGAAGGCTTGCTTATCCTATAGAAATTGTACAGACTCATTATTTCATTATCAAGGGTCTGAAATTTTCAGTCCGGGCACAAAGATAGGAAGAAGCCGAGAGCAATGCAAGCCTGCCGGCAATTACCGGTATTTTCCGCCTTCCTCCAGCATTCCCAGATAGGACTCGTATCTTTCGACGCTTATCTTCCCTGCCTCCACAGCCTCCTTGACAGCGCATCCGGGCTCATGGGTATGGGTACAAGGGACGAACCTGCAATCCCCCGACACCTTCAGCATTTCAGGGAAATAGAGGGCTATCTCCTCTCTGGAAAGGTCGACGAGCCCGAATCCCCTTATCCCCGGGGTGTCGATTATATAGCCTCCGGTCGCCAGGCGGTACATCTCATAGAATGTCGTGGTATGCCGACCCTGAAGATGCGCCTCCGAAATCTCCCCGGTACGGGGATTCAGGGAAGGGTCCAATGCCTTGATGAGGGATGACTTTCCGACACCCGACACTCCCGAGAACAGTGACAGGCTGTCCCGGCACATGTCCCTCAGCTTCCCTACACCGTCGCCCGTAACCGCAGACACTTCCATTACAGGATAGCCCGCACCCTCATATATCGTGCGGAATACCGACAGCCGCTCCCTTATCTGCGCGTCATACAGGTCCGTCTTGTTCACGACTATGACTGCCGGGATGCCGTATACCTCGCATGTCACGAGAATCCTGTCGAGGAAAGGCAGCTTCACTTCCGGGAAATCCATGGTCACGACTATGAAAGCCCTGTCGAGATTGGCCGCTATGATATGCGACTGGCGCGACAGATTGGCAGACCTCCGTATCATATAGTTCTTGCGCGGGAGGACCTCCGTAATGACGGCCGGGGTCTCCGCTGTAGGGGTCTCCCCGTCCGGCAGATTGTCCGGATACTCGAAGCGCACCATGTCCCCGACTGCAACGGGATTGGTCGAGGATGCACCTTTCAGCCTGATCCGGCCCCGCAATACGGCAGGGAACAATGACCACTCCGGAAGTCTCGCGAGCAGATAATGGCTTCCCGTATGCTTGACTACTGTTGCTGTATCCATTGACGTCTGGCCAACCCGGGAAATGTCCGACGTTGACGGTACAAATTTAAAGAGTAAATCCGGGATATTTCAAGGCAAATTCACTATTTTTGTCTTTTGACGTGAATTTCAACTAAAACAGCTATACATGATCAACGAGACCCAAATCGAAGACACCCTGAACGAGATGTTCAGCAATCTTGAATTCACTGCCGAACCGGCAAGGCTGTACGACCCTCTCAGGTACATGATAAACATAGGAGGCAAACGCATCAGGCCGAGACTGTGCCTGCTCGCCTACTCCCTTTTCAAGGACTCTTTCACAGAGGAGATACTGCAGCCGGCGACAGCCATCGAGGTATTCCACAGTTTCACGCTCATACATGACGACATTATGGACAAGGCGGACATGCGCAGAGGCGAGCCGACAGTGGCAAAGAAATGGGACGGCAATACCGCCATACTTTCCGGGGACGTGATGTGCATCGACAGTTACAGGCGTATAGCGAAATCTCCAGCTGCAGTACTGCCGCAGGTACTCGAGCTGTTCAACACTACGGCCGCCCAGGTATGCGAGGGGCAGCAGTATGACATGGACTTCGAGAACGAGAGTGAAGTCTCCATGGAGAATTACATGAAGATGATAGGGCTCAAGACGGCCGTGCTTATCGGATGCTCGGCCAAGATGGGGGCAATGATAGCCGGTGCCGACTCCCGTTCATGCGACCTGCTCTATAAGTTCGGATACAATCTCGGGCTGGCATTCCAGATTGCCGACGACTATCTGGACACTTTCGGGGACCAGTCGGTATTCGGGAAGACAATCGGCGGAGACATAGTGAACAACAAGAAGACCTGGCTTCTGACAAGGGCCCTGGAGAAAAGCGGGGAAATGGAAAAGTCCGGCGTCATATCAGCCACATACGGGAAAAACGCCATATTCAACGCAATGAAGATGCCTGTTGCCAATGAACAGGACAGGACTGCAAAAGTCAACAAGGTAAAGGAGATATTCGAGGCCATCGGCATCGACGAGGATGCAAAGTACGAAATCATAAAGCTGCATGCGACAGCAATGGACTGCGCGGGACTCATAGGGCTCGGCAAGGTGCGCTATGAAATGCTGCACAGATTCGCAGACAAACTTCTCGGACGGAACAGATGACAAGGAAAGAACTGGAAATCATGGCCCCTGCAGGCAATTTCGAATGTCTGCATGCTGCCATTCAGGGAGGTGCCGACTCCGTATATTTCGGGGTCGAGAAACTGAACATGCGTTCCCACTCGGCGAACAATTTCAAGATGTCCGACCTTCCTGAAATCTGCAGCATCTGCCGGAGCCACGGGGTCAGGTCATACCTTACCCTCAACATCGTCCTCTACGATGAGGACCTGGAGGACATGAGACAGACTCTCGATGCCGCCAGGGAAGCTGGCATCACTGCTGTCATAGCTTCGGACATGGCCGCAATAATGTATGCAAGGCAGATAGGCGTAGAAGTACACATATCCACCCAGCTGAGCATCTCCAATGCAGAGGCCCTGAGATTCTATGCCCGCTATGCGGACGTGATAGTCCTCGCAAGGGAGCTCAACCTGCATCAGGTCAAGAAAATAAAGGAATGCATCGTCAAGGAGGGCATAAAAGGGCCTTCCGGGCGGCCGGTGGAAATCGAGATGTTCGCCCACGGAGCCCTCTGCATGGCCATTTCAGGGAAATGCTACCTGAGCCTGCATGAATACGGGGCATCGGCAAACAGAGGTTCCTGCTATCAGATATGCCGCAGGGGCTACGAGGTAACCGACCTCGAGACAGGCAGCCGGCTTGTGGTGGACAACAAATACATCATGTCGCCGAAAGACCTGTGCACCATAGAATTCATGGACAAGATCATCGATGCCGGAGTCACTGTCTTCAAGATAGAGGGACGGGCCAGGTCCGCCGAATACGTCAGGAAGACCGCCTCATGCTACAGACGTGCGGCAGATGCCGTGTGCGACGGGACATACACGCCGGAGCTTGCGGCCTCTCTCAAACAGGAGTTGTCCGAGGTGTTCAACCGTGGCTTCTGGGACGGGTATTATCAGGGTGCAAGGCTCGGGGAATGGAGCGAGGTATACGGAAGCAAGGCCACAAGGAAGAAAGTGTACAGCGGGAAGGTCACGAACTGGTTCGCCAGGATAGGGGTAGCTGAAATACTCATAGAGTCTGCAACGCTCCGGGAAGGGGACAGGATTCTCATCATGGGTCCTTCAACGGGGGTCATAGAGATGACCGTCCCGGAAATAAGGGTCGACCTGAAGGCTGTCGGGGAAGCCGGGAAAGGCATATACTGTTCAATCCCGGTAGATGCATCGCTGCTTGCCTCATGCGACGGGAAGCTCCGCCGCTCCGACAAGGTGTACATATGGGCAGAAAACAGGTAAGAGCTTTACCTGCAATATAAATTTTAAGATCCTGTATCATGAAAAAGAAAGTCGCACTGGTCCTGTCAAGCGGCGGCCCGAGAGGGTTCGCCTATATCGGGGCAATTGATGAACTGCTGTCCAGAGGATATGAGATAACATCAGTTGCAGGAACATCCATAGGCTCGCTCATCGGAGGCATGTATGCCGCCGGAAAGCTGCCTGAAGTAAAAGACTGGCTCTTTTCCCTCGGCACATGGAAAGTATTCTCACTGATGGACTTCTCCATCAGCAAGAATCATCTCGTCAACGGCGACCGCGTAATCGCAGCCCTGAAGGAGATAGTGCCGGATGTGAATATCGAAGACCTGGACATCCCGTACAAGGCAGTGGCTACGGACTTCTATACCGGGGAGGAAGTGGTGTTCGACAAAGGAGACCTTTTCCAGGCCATCAGGGCATCCATTTCCATACCTTCCCTTTTCAGACCGGTAAAATACGGTTACAGGACACTGATTGACGGCGGCATCGCCAATGTCATGCCCATGGACCGTGTCGACAGGACGGAAGGGGACATAATGGTGGCAATAAACGTCAATGATGTAGATGTCGACAAGATCCGGGAGATACTGATAAACGATGCGCAGCATGAAGCAGACAAGGAAGCCAGGGACAGGGAAAGCGCAAAGATGACAAGGAGTGTGCTCGAATCTGTCAGGCACAATGACAACCTGTCACTCAGGGATAAATTCAGGCTTGCCAAGGAAGAAGGCTACCGCATGCTCAAGCATGCCCTGGAATCCGATCCGAAGCAGGACGACCTCTTTGACGAAGAAAGTAATTATTTCAATGTCCTGGGCAGGACATTCAGCCTCATGAATCATGTAAACACGCGGCTCGCGCTGAAAATTACCCATCCTGACATACTTGTCAACATGCCGTTCGATGACTTCGGGGCAATTACCGACTATGCCAAGGCCGAGGAAATCTCGGAGGTCGGAAAGGAAAAGATGAAGGAGGCGCTGGACAGATACGAGAAACAGAATATCCGATAAGGAGCACGGCGCCACGGCATTTTTTTTGATTCCTGTATACGGCTTGTTAAAATAAAGACATGGACTCAATAGACAGAAAGGCGCTTGAATACCATAGCGCATTCCCTTCGGGGAAAATAGCCGTAAAACCGACTAAGCCGACAGATACGCAGGAAGACCTGTCGCTGGCATATACTCCCGGTGTGGCGGCACCGGTCATGGCGATAGCCGACAATCCGGATGCCGTATATGACTACACCGCCAAAGGCAATCTCGTGGCGGTAATCTCCAATGGCACGGCAATTCTGGGACTGGGCAACAAAGGGGCAGCGGCAGCCAAGCCGGTAATGGAAGGCAAGGCATTGCTGTTCAAGATACTCGGAGGTGTGGATGCCTTTGACATCGAAGTAGACGCCACAGACATCGACAGGTTCGTCGAGACCGTAAAGAATATCGCCCCGTCTTTCGGAGGCATCAACCTCGAGGATATCAAGGCTCCGGAATGCTTTGAAATAGAGCGCAGGCTCGTAGAGGAGCTGGACATCCCGGTAATGCACGATGACCAGCACGGTACGGCAATCATCACTTCCGCCGCCCTGCTGAATGCACTCGAGATTGCCGGGAAGAAGCCCGGAGACATCCGCATGGTCATCAACGGAGCGGGAGCTGCAGCAATCGCATGTGCCGAACTGTATGTCAAGGCCGGTGTAAGGCCGGAGAATATCGTGATGTGCGACAGCAAGGGTGTCATAAGGAATGACAGGACCGACCTCAACCCTCAGAAACGTCAGTTCGCCACAGACAGGGATCTGCATACCCTGAAAGATGCCATAGCCGGGGCCGATGTATTTGCCGGATTCTCAAAGGCCGGGGTATTAGGCAAGGACATGGTCAAGACAATGGCAGAAAGGCCTGTCATAATGGCTCTTGCCAATCCATACCCGGAAATCAGCTATGAAGACGCGAAGGAAGCCCGGCCGGACGCCCTCATAGCGACAGGCAGGAGCGACTATCCAAACCAGGTAAACAATGTGATCGGCTTCCCGTATATCTTCCGCGGAGCACTCGACACGAGAGCAAGGAAAATCAACGACGAGATGAAACTGGCTGCCGCACATGCCATCGCGGCACTTGCAAAGGAGCCGGTCCCGAAATCCGTACTGAAGGCCTACAGGACAGACAGGCTTGAATTCGGCCCTGACTACATAATCCCGAAAGCCCTGGACATCCGGCTTCTGGAGACAGTCTCGACTGCCGTGGCCAAGGCAGCCATCGAATCAGGAGTTGCACGCAAGACCATTACCGACTGGGGCGACTACAGGAAATACCTGAAACATCTCATCCGGAAATGACAGGACAGGACCGGCAGGCATAATGGAAAACAGCAGATACGAAGAACGGCTCGGTACAGACAGGATGCTGCCCCTGGTATTCAGAATGGCACTCCCGACTGTGGCGGCTCAGATAGTGAATCTCCTGTACAGCATTGTCGACCGGGTCTATATAGGACATATTCCGGACATAGGTACTGACGCATTGGCAGGAATAGGTGTGACAGGCTCTGTCATCATACTTATTTCTGCCTTTTCGTCAATAGTAGGAGGAGGCGGTGCCCCTCTTGCGGCAATCGCACTCGGCCAGGGAGACAGGGACCGGGCTGAAAGGATTCTCGGCAACGGCTTTGTCCTGCTGATTGCATTTGCAGCCATAACTTCCGCCCTGGCATATATCTTCATGGAGCCGGTCCTGTTTTTCACGGGGGCCTCCTCCAATACAATCGGCTATGCCAAGGACTATCTTTCGATATACCTTCTCGGGACGGGTTTCGTGCAGATATCGACCGGACTGAACACATTCATCAATATCCAGGGACGCCCTGGTATTGCCATGTGGTCCATAGTGATCGGGGCACTCCTCAATATCATCCTCGACCCTCTTTTCATCTTCGTTTTCGGGATGGGGGTCAAAGGGGCTGCGATTGCGACAGTCATCTCACAGGCATGCAGTGCCGCATGGGTACTGTCATTCCTCTTCTCCAGGGAAAAGGCTTCCCTATGCCTTGCCGGGAAGTACATGCACATGGATCCGAAGATAATAGGGGCGGTCATGGGTCTCGGTGTCTCGCCGTTCATCATGGCATGTACCGAAAGCCTTGTGGGATTCGTGCTGAACGGCAGCCTGAAGCAATTCGGGGACATATATGTCAGCACACTGACAATCCTCCAGAGCGCCATGCAGTTCGGAAGCGTACCTATCACAGGCTTTGCCCAGGGAGTAGTCCCTGTCATAAGCTACAACTACGGACATGGAGACATAGGGAGGGTAAAGGCATGCTTCAGGATATCTCTCGTGACCATGTTTTCCTTCAATGCCGCAGTAATGGTGTCAATGATTTCTTTCCCGTCCGTTGTGGCATCCATGTTCACATCCGACCCCGAACTCATAGGCACTGTCCGCCGGATGATGCCGGTCTTTCTTTCCGGCATGACGATATTCGGTCTCCAGAGGGCATGTCAGAATACATTCGTGGCCCTCGGACAGGCCAGGATATCAGTTTTCATAGCTTTGCTGAGAAAAGTCATTCTGCTCGTTCCTCTGGCACTTCTGCTCCCCGGCATATGGGGCGTGAAAGGGGTGTTCGCGGCAGAAGGCATAGCCGATGCTACAGCGGCAATCTGCTGTACAATCATCTTTGCAGTGTCATTCCCTCGAATACTTAAGATGCGCCGCCCGTAGGAAGAAGGTCAGCTGGGACAGATAGTACGGAATCATTATCAGATATTTTTCTCCGGGCACAGGTGCGACAAAGGCATTCCAGCCGATGACGGCATCCGAAAATACGAAAAGAATCGCCGCAACAGAATATGCCCGGCTCCTCTGCACAAGGGCACAGAACATCATCATGCATATGATGACTGCATACAGGGCTGCACAGCCGCGGACGGTCCCTGCCGGAGCCTCCATGACAATCCTTATTACAGCATAGGCAAGTACGGCAGCGGAAAAGACTGCCATCGAGACAATCCTGCCAATCCTGGTCTCCGGCTGCCGTCCTCCGGCCCGTCTGAACGCCTCCAGGTCATGGAACCACCGCTCAACGAAGAACATTATCAGGAAAAGATGGGCCACGGCGAAGAACTCTATCTGCCCCATAAAGCTTCCGGAGGCCCCGCATATGTCCCCAAGGGCAGACGACAGCAGCGCAAGGCTTATCTGCCACGGCAATATCCTCAGCGAGAAGACAGCGATGACCGACACCGGCAAGGCAATCTTGTAAGGAAAGTCCGGCAGGAGAAAATACAGCATGGCCAGTACTGCATAAGCTGCTGCACCTGTCAAGGCGATGCATTTCCTTTCCTTCTCAGAGATATTCTTCCCGAACATGATCCATAAAGATTTTCCTGTAAAGTTACTGTTTCCCTTCGAAACACCATGCATGGCCGGATATTTTTTCATGGGATCCCGCGGCATTTTGGCACGGAGTTCGCATAATACTACCCGCGAATGATTTTTAGACAAACATAAATATTGGATTGACAACAATATATCCGGGGAGAGTCGAGAGATTATATCCCCGGATTTTTTAAGGCCGGATTTTTTGGTATATTTACAGACAAACATTTAATACTTTCAGATATGAAAAGTTTTCTTTCAGCAGCTGCCGCTATAGCTATGGCAGCATTCCTGTCCTCATGCTGCGGACAGCCGGACATCAATGGAGCGTGGACAGTCACATCTGTTGCCGGGGAACAGATTGCCCTGCCGGATTCTCTCGCGGAAGCCACTCCGTACATTGAATTCAATGCAGAGAACGGGCGTGTGCACGGCTACACCGGATGCAACATAATGAACGGCACATACACTCTTGATGGCAGCGACCTGTCTCTCGGCCAGATGGCTACAACCATGATGGCAGGACCGCAGGAGCTCATGGAACTCGAATCGAAGGTTCTCGATGCCGTAAATGGAGCAGCTTCCGTACAGCAGACCGATGATGACAGCCTGCAGATACTGGACGGAGAAGGCAATGTGACCATGGTGCTTGTCAGGAAAGCAGGTACAGAACCAGAGACTTCCGTAGACGGACAGGCTGAAGTTGCCGAATAAGCCTTGTCGATTTGCCGAATAAGCGGCATTTTTTGGTGCAAATAAAAATTATCAGTATATTTGCACCCACCTTGGAGAGATGCTCGAGTGGCTTAAGAGGCACGCCTGGAAAGCGTGTAGTCGCCAAAAGCGGCACGGGGGTTCGAATCCCCCTCTCTCCGCAATAAACATTGAGAATCAATGTTTTACAAAACAAACACCCGATTTTACACCCAAGAATGTAAAGTCGGGTGTTTGTTTGTTAAGGATTTGGCATTATTAC
>CALUTW010000012.1 GCA_944323805.1 uncultured Bacteroidales bacterium
CGTCATCGTTTACGGCGTGGACTACCAGGGTATCTAATCCTGTTCGATCCCCACGCTTTCGTGCCTCAGCGTCAGTCCCGGCTTCGCCAGATGCCTTCGCAATCGGTGTTCTGTGTGATATCTATGCATTTCACCGCTACACCACACATTCCTCCGGCGGCAGCCGTACTCCAGCCCGACAGTATCAACGGCAGCCCCGGGGTTGAGCCCCGGTATTTCACCGCTGACTTACCAGGCCGCCTACGCACCCTTTAAACCCAATGAATCCGGATAACGCTCGCATCCCCCGTATTACCGCGGCTGCTGGCACGGAGTTAGCCGATGCTTATTCCCCGCGTACTCTCATCGGGCCACCCGTGGCCCTTATTGCTCCGCGGGAAAAGAGGTTCACAGTCCGTAGGACCTCATTCCCTCACGCGGCATGGCTGGTTCAGGCTTCCGCCCATTGACCAATATTCCTCACTGCTGCCTCCCGTAGGAGTCTGGGCCGTGTCTCAGTCCCAGTGTGGGGGGCCAACCTCTCAGTCCCCCTAGGCATCGTCGCCACGGTGGGCCGTTACCCCGCCGTCTAGCTAATGCCTCGCGAGCCCATCCGCAACCGCCTCAGCTTTATACCAAAAGGGATGCCCCTTCTCGTAGCCATGCGGGATTAGCCGCCGTTTCCGCCGGTTTTCCCCCTGTTGCGGGCAGGTTGCTCACGCGTTACGCACCCTTCCGCCGGTCGCCGCCAGAAGTATTGCTACTCCCGCGTTGCCCCTCGACTTGCATGTGTTAGGCCTGCCGCTAGCGTTCATCCTGAGCCAGGATCAAACTCTTCATCGTATATTATCTCAATATCTCTTAGCCGATCCGTCTGCTCCCGATTCCTCAGTTCAAGAAATCAACGCTCTCTCTTATTGTTTCGGTACTTCATTTGTACTTCTGTTCCAGTCTTGTCAATGATCTCCTCATGTCCATCCGGGTGTCTCTCCTCGCCTCTCTCGCACCCCCTCTTCCCGAACGGGATTGCAAAGGTACTACTTTTTTCTTTCCCTCCAAATCTTTTCGCAACTTTTTTCCGACTTTTTTTCGCGCCGGACACCGCAGGCAGGCCCGCCAGACAGCCGAAGCCCCTGTCTGGCACGCAGTTGCGCTACTCCGGCCCCCAGACGGATTTTTTCCGGTGCCTGAACAAGAAAATTATAACCCGGACAGACAGGCGACCGCACACAGAAAAGGACATGCCCCGCACGGCCGATTGTCCTTGCGCAGCACCGGAGGGACTCAGCCAAGAGATGCCACGGCTATCCATATAGGGAAAAGCTGGCGATATGGGGGCACGCTAACCCTACAGAAAAAACAGCCCCTACGGAGAACCGACACTACAGAGAGAACTGGCCTTACGGGGAGAGCCGGTCCTACGGGAAGAGCAGGCCAGATGGAGAATGCCGGCCCAACATAAAAAAGAGGCCTGACCGGCATTCCAGTCAAGCCCCCTATCATATCCGGACTCAAGGTCCATGTACGTCATTACATCATGCCGCCCATTCCGGCTGCCGGAGCTGCAACAGGTTCCTTCTCCGGAATCTCTGCAATTGCGCACTCAGTGGTCAGGAACATCCCGGCAACTGAAGCCGCATTCTCAAGTGCAACTCGGGAAACCTTGGTAGGGTCAATGACACCGGCCTCATACATGTTGACATATTCATCTGTCCTTGCATTGTAACCGAAATCATCCTTGCCTTCGCGGATCTTCTGTATGATAACACTGCCTTCCACACCTGCATTGGCTGCAATCTGGCGCATCGGCTCCTCAAGTGCACGGGCAACGATATGGATACCTGTCGTCTCGTCATCGTTGTCGCCTTTCATGTCCTTCAGGACTTCAGCCGCACGGACGTATGCCACTCCACCGCCAGGCACAAAACCTTCCTCGACTGCGGCACGGGTTGCATTGAGGGCATCCTCCACCCTGTCTTTCTTCTCTTTCATCTCCACTTCAGTAGCTGCACCTACATAGAGGACTGCCACACCGCCGGCAAGCTTGCCGAGACGCTCCTGAAGTTTCTCCCTGTCATAGTCTGAAGTAGTAGTGGAAATCTGTTTCCTGATAAGGTCAGCCCTCTCGGCGATGTCAGCCTTGTTGCCTGCACCATTTACGATGGTTGTATTCTCCTTTGTAATGACAACCTTTTCTGCCTTACCGAGCATGTCCGGAGTAGTGTTCTCGAGAGTGAAGCCTCTTTCCTCCGATACTACAACCGCGCCTGTCAGAGTTGCGATATCCTGAAGCATCTCCTTACGGCGGTCTCCGAAGCCAGGAGCCTTGACGGCAGCAATCTTCAATGTGCCACGGAGCTTGTTGACAACAAGGGTAGTCAGAGCCTCGCCGTCTACATCCTCAGCGATAATGAGAAGTGAACGTCCCTCACGGGCAATAGGCTCAAGGATAGGAAGAAGATCCTTCATTGTGGAAATCTTCTTGTCAGTTATGAGAATCTGAGGATCATCGAGGACCGACTCCATCTTCTCCCCGTTGGTCATGAAATAAGGAGAGATATATCCCCTGTCGAACTGCATACCCTCGACAACCTTGACCTCAGTCTCTGTACCTTTGGCCTCTTCAACAGTGATGACACCATCCTTCTTGACCTTTGACATCGCGTCAGCGATAAGCTTTCCGATATAGCTGTCATTGTTGGCAGAGATTGTACCGACCTGCTCAATCTTTGAGTAGTCATCGCCTACAGCCTGGCTGTGTTTCTTCAGCTCGGCCACCACAGCAGCGACAGCCTTGTCGATACCGCGTTTCAGGTCCATAGGATTCGCTCCGGCAGTCACGTTCTTCAGGCCGACATTGATGATGGCCTGAGCGAGGACAGTCGCAGTTGTCGTACCGTCGCCGGCCTGCTCATTTGTCTTGGAAGCCACTTCCTTGACCATCTGGGCACCCATGTTGGCAAACTTGTCCTCAAGCTCGACCTCTTTTGCGACAGTGACGCCGTCCTTTGTTACCTGAGGTGCACCGAACTTCTTGTCGATTACGACATTGCGGCCCTTAGGACCGAGCGTTACCTTGACTGCGTTTGCAAGTGCATCTGCACCCTCTTTCATCTGGGCGCGTGCATCGATATTGAATTTGATATCTTTTGCCATGATCTGTTCTCCTTATTAATATTAAAGTATTGCGAAAATATCAGACTGCTTCATGATGAGATATTTCTTGTCATCCACAGTCACTTCTGTACCGGCATATTTTCCATAGAGGACCACGTCGCCGACCTTTACCTCCATCGGCTCATCCTTCTTGCCAGGTCCGACTGCCAGTATTGTTCCCTGCTGCGGTTTCTCTTTTGCTGTATCAGGAATATAAAGTCCTGCAGCTGTCTTGGTCTCTGCTTCTTTCGGCTCGACCAGCACTCTGTCTGATAACGGTTTAATCATGATTCTATAAATTTTAATTACTGTCTGTTATAGTTTCGCCTCCCGTCAACCACATCAGGCCTTTCCGGAAGACGACACCCACATAAACAAAACAAATGCCAGCCCTTCCGGACTGACATTTTGTCATAAAGCAGAGTGTCTTCAGACGCGGGATTATTCCGCCGAAGCATCCTCAGGTGTCTCGAACTTACCGCTGTAATTGACTTTAAGCGGAGTACCGTCTGCAAGTCTGACATCGAGCATGACAGACTTCGGATTGCCGTCATTCCCCATTGAAACGACAAAGGACCCGGACTGAGGCTCGTTGTGATAAGAATAATAGTGCACAGGATCCTCATACACAAGGAAATAATCATCCTGATGGTCCAGATTCTCCCCGCCGTAGTCATTATTGACCTTATGGGAATCTCCGTCAGCCCAATAAGTGTTTACGGCAAACTGGAAATACGTGGTAATGCTTTCGCCGTCTCCGTTACTCTGTGGCGAGAACAGGAATGTATAATAGTTCCCGCTGGCAGTAAAGACGGCAGTAAGAATATCATATGTCTTCCCGTCAAACTCATATGTCCCCAGCACTTCAGATCCTTCCGGAGTCTGTCCTGCACCGGCATCCGGGCCCGTCTTGTCACATGAGGACAGCAGCATGGCCGCTGACATCAGTACTGAAGCCGCGAATGCAGCATTTATAAGACCTGTCTTCATCTGTTGAAAATTTATTCCGCAATGATGGTTGTACCTGAATAATGCCCTTCAAGGTCGCCATATGTAGTGAAATCCAGCTCCAGCTGGTCACCATCAAGATAGACCTCAAGAGATCCAACAGATGACCCGTCCTCTTCATATTTCCATGTCTTGCCATCGTATTCGAATTTCAGGGAGCCGTCCTTATAGTTTGAGAAACCCGCAGCTCCGGCATTGAACAATTCTGCCGGGGCCGTGATATGAAGAGCCCAGTCTTCAATGAACTCCTGGACAGTCGTAAGATCCGGAGTGGCAGTAAGATATATATGCCATGACGTCTCATCGGACTTGTCAACGATAATGGAGTTGATTGCCTCTGTAGCACCGAAGCATGTGAATTCATTCGGCTCTTCAGGAACGTAATCCACAGAGACACATTTTCCCTCGAAGTCTACGGATACCGCCGTACCATCGCCGAAAGTCACGGATATGGAAGCCGCATATTCCTCTTCAGCTGTCTTCTGGATATTGATGGTCCCTGTCGCTCCGTCAAGGGGATAGTCTTCCATATTTCCTGCAGTGAGCATGTCCCCCGTATAATTATCCACGAAGATGGCAGCGAACGGCATATCTGTCGAGGTAATGTCGATATCATCTCCTGTCATGGCTTCGTCCGCAAGGATGACACACATGTAGTCAAGGGCCATATCTGTTAACTCATCAAAAGTATAGACTTCGGAACGGGTAAAATACAGATATGTCATACCTTCTGCTTCAAGATAGAATGCCGCCCGGACAGGATTCTGTTCGCCGTTGCATGTAATTGTGTTACCTTCTCCCGGAAGCGCTGCCGAGAGCACTGCCGATGCATTTACCCCGACCTTTGTCCCGTCAGTGAATTCAAGAGACATGAGAAGGGTACAGTTGCCTGTAGCCTCATCATAGTCAAGGCGCATCTTTCCTGACACCAGACTTTCCGCAGATATTTTGGAAGTCCCTGTCTCGTTGTCCCAGCAGTAGATACCCTGCGGCTCGGCCTTAAGGTCGATATCCCTGCCTAAATTCTGAGGCAGCACCAGCACCTGGACATACTCGATGTCATCGCTCCCCACGGCGTCAGCCCAGGTTGCAACCGAGGCATCCGGGCTTGCAAGGAAGAGTACATAATCCTCGTATGTATCCGCAAACGCCTTGCCTACCGGGCTTTCAGTCCCGTCAACCGTAAATGTCATCGGAGTCTCCGGATAGTCTCCGGATGCCCCGCCATCGGGAGTGACAGGATTGTCTTCCTGACATGATGTCATCGCTGCAACTGCAGCCACTGCGGCTACGGCAGCATAAAAGAATCTTAATGTTTTCATGATATGTTATAATTTAAATATTTACACGCGTAATATCAGTACGACAGCACTTCTACCGGGCTATCCGATGTCCATGTCCCGCTGACTGACCAGGCAGGCTCGCTGCAGTCTTCAAGACTTATTGCCAGAGTACATGCGTCCCCGTCCCTTGCGACAGAGACTGTACCGCCTGCAATCCTGGCATAGTCAATCCAGTCCTGACCGCCGTCGGCATTTTCCTGCAGATTGACATACCATGTGCCTGTAAAGTTCTCGAACTTGTCAGGATAGCCAGGGGCCAGCTTGCCCGGGACGATTTCATCCCGCGGTATACCTCCATCCGGATAAGACTGCGCCATCACATAGTCTCCTGCAGGAATTCCACCCTCGACATCCGTATCCCAGCTGACAAAGAATTCTATACGCATCAGCTGACCGGAGCCGGTTATAGTCTGTCCATATGTTCCTCCTGAAACATCGATTGTACCGTTGGCAAGGAAAAGTGCAAATGCCCTCGGGCTTTCTCCATCCCCTACAAGACCCGTATACGTATCCTTCCTGTCGACAAGCCATGCCTTTGTGAACTGCGGAAGCGAAAGGTCTTCCGTGAGGGTGCTGTTAGGGACATCAGTACCGCCCCCGGTGGTTTCAGATTCCACGACCGGAGTACCTGTAAATGAAAAATAGCGCTTGATGAACTCAGTACCCACAAGAATGCCTTCTACCGTGCAGGTACCGTCATCATTGGCTGTGATTGTGAACTGCCCTTCCTTGAGAAGATCCGGCTCATACTCAGAGCCGTCGGCCGGGAAATCGCAGAAATATGTGCCGTCAGGAATCTGCATGATCCCTCCGGGTATCTGCTGTTCATATACTTCCCCGCCCTGAAAGGTGCCCTCGGAAAAATCCCCGCTGTTAGACTGCTCATGGTAATCGCCTGCGACATAATGCAGGTCAGCTGTCTGTGCCGGGTTATACGGGGCGTTAAGAGTAAAATAGATAGCCTGACCGGGGCCGGTGCCCTGTAGCGGGGTGGTAGTGTTGAGCATCTCCATGTCCGTGTACAGGACAAGCTCCCACCAGTCCGAGTCCCCCATCCCGTCATCTCCGTGATAACGGAAAATGGCATTGACATATTCAGGCTTTTCAGGGACAGGTTCCTCAAATCCCCCCCCTGAAGACGATCCTGGATTGGCAGGGGTCTTTTCGCAGGAGCCGAATACAAATGCTCCCGCAAGAAGTGCCATAAGAATCTTGAAATTGGCTTTCATGTAGCTAAGACCTTATTAATCAATAGAAATACATAATAAAAATGCAGCCATTCCGGCTGAAATGGCTGCAAATATACAATTTTTTCTCAAATACGGTCTATCTGACCTTGTATACCGTCTTGAGCGGAGACAGGGTCCTGTATCCGGCCTTTGCGACCTTGCCTTTGCGGGCAGACGCAGTTACCTGTCCTGCAGGAACAGCCTTTGCCGAAGCCGAGGCAGAATCTTCTATCCTGGTCATGGTCATAGGGAAGTACGGCTTAGGCATTGCATAATAATTGTAATAACCCTGACACAAGGGAGATCCTTGCTGTCGGCATACCGGAACTGATAATATGGTGCAAGACCCAGATAGTCAAACGCCCTTACCGCCAGAGCCTGTCCTATTGCATGCCTTGATTCCGCTGCCTGTGCGGAATAGTCCATGCCGGCAAACGGGGCAAGCACATCATTGCACAACTTTATCTGGTTGTAGAAGAACGAATAGCGCAGATAGCATACAATGTAATTGTACTGTCTGTCACTGTAATCATAGCTGACTGAAAACCAGTTATATCCGCTGTTGCTGCATACCATGTCCGGACCGTTGCTGTCCTGCGCCATACATATTGACGGATACCCGAAATCGTTATGTGCGCCCTGCGAGGCACCGAGGACTGCAAAAGGCTGTCCGGCATAGGAATAGATACCGGCGACATCGGCCTCGCTTCTGTCAGGGATGGCAGAAGTGGTATTCTGCACCTGGTCAGAGGTAATACCGAATCCTCCGTATACAGGGGCAAGGGTGCTTCCGCAATCCGCCTGACGGGCGTTTTCCCGTGCACGACACGACAAAAAAAGCGGAACGCATCATACGACACATTCCGCTTTCAGAACAGTTATAAGTATGTCTCCCGCTCTACAGGAATCGCCTTTCGACCGGAATCAGGCTATTGCCCGGTGCCGTGGACTTGAGTCCGAGGTCCCCGGAAAGGATGTCTTCAGGGACTGAAGCCCTTGTGTAGACCGATATGTCAGAGGCATCGGCGATATCCGTAAGAGTCATTTCCCCGGTATCCTGGTTCATGACTACAGTATATGAACCGCCCCAGCTGCTGCCGTCGCCATAAACACCGGCAAGCACCCCGTCCGTCAATGTCCATGTACCGTCAAGATGGTCATAATACGGAGAATCGAATCTCTGGTACAGGTCAAAAGTGCCGTCCTGGTCAAATGAAAGATATACGTCGGCATCCGGCTGGTCTCCTGCCCATGATACCAGATGCCATGATCCGGTAATGTCCCCGGCCTTGTCGTCTTTCTGACATCCTGTGACTGCAAGTACAGACAGCAGGGCAATGACAGAGAATATATTTCTTATGTATCTCATAGCAAATCAATGTTTAATCCGTTATAACCAGCCGCCATTTTCCGAATGCGACATTCTTGCCACAATTGCGAACTCCTTTTCTATCGTCATTCCGGAGATTCCGGAGCTGCCGTCTGTCCCGGCCTTAAGCTTGACAGTCAGTATGCCAGAGCCGGTCTTGCCGCACGTAAACAGTATCTTGTCAGCGAATATTGTCGGCTGTTCCCTGATTCCGAGAGATTTCATATCATCATCTGAAAATCCGGCAGAAATGATTTCAAAGGCAGCGTTCCCGTTACCGACATATTCCTTTATGTCCACACCGGTCTGAGTGCCGACAGGGACAGGGATGCAGGTAGTTCCACGGACATTCATAAGCACCTGGAACGCATCGATGTATCCGGTACCCATCTTGCCTGCAAATGGAGACAGGCTCAGAGTCCTTCTATAACCATAGTCATCCAAATAGGACTTGCTTCCGGTGCAATAGTCGTCTATGGAGTTCACGGAAGTCAGCAGAAGAGAGACATATTCATCATGAGAGAATGTCCTGCCGAGCTGAAGTGCATATGACAGGCCGAGGGCAGCGACACCGGAAACATGAGGACAGGCCATCGACGTGCCCTGCATGTAGCCATATTCCCCGCCGTTGACAGTTGAATATACCTGGGAAGCCTCCGACCCTCTTTCCAGATACGACTGGTATACATCTCCGCCTGGAGCAGCGATATTGCAGCCCGGGCCATAGTTGGTATAGTAAGCAGGCGTATAATCGCATGACATCGCTGTCACGGAGATATAATCCTTGTATGCCCCCGGATAGACCGAAGTCCTGTACATCTCGTTCCCTGCCGCGAAAATCGCCAGTCCGCCGTCAAGGGCATCGCAGTTCTTCATGCTTGTGAAATAGTCTATCGCGTCCTTTTCCGCACTTGCGATGGACTGGTATTCCTCATCGGATGACGGGTAGCCTGCCCCGTATCCGAAACTGCACTGGATGATTGCAGCACCCATGTCAGCTGCATACTTGACTGCATTCGCTATCACACTCGCTGTCCCGCCGTTGTCTCCATAAAAGACCTGGCATGACATGATTTTCACTCCGCTTTCAGGAGAGCCGTTACCGCCTGCGATACCGCAGCCTCCGATACCATTATTATTGACTGCCGCAACTGTCCCGGCAACATGGGTGCCATGCGAAGCTTCCAGTCCGGACATCAGCCGGAGAGAGCCGTCAGTCACAAAATTATATCCGTAAATATCATCGACATAGCCGTTGCCGTCATCATCGACACCCGGCTGGCCGTTCAGCTCGGCCTCGTTGCACCACATGTTGGCGGCAAGGTCAGGATGGTCCCATTGTACACAGTCGTCCACAACGGCCACAATGATTTTCGGGTCGCCGGTGCACAGCTTCCATGCAGCCCCGCAGTTGACATCCGCCCCTTCCTTGATTCCTGAATAAAGGTTCTTGTCCCCGGTATTTATGTAATGCCACTGAAGCCCGAGGTCCGGGTCATTGAAAACTGCAGAGCCCGAACGCGTAGCCGGCTTCGCAGTGCCGGTGCCGGAAACCATGGCAGGGTTACTGCTGACAATCCTGTCGTGCCTCCTGTTGAACTCGACCCGCATCACTTCCGGCAATGCCGCCAGTGCACGCGCGGCATTGTCAAGGTTCTCCTCTTCATTGAATTCCACGGCATACCATCTGTGCAGTCCGGCTTTCCTTGTCCTGGCCTCATTCCTCGTGTCCAGAGGGAAAAGCCTGGAAAGTGACTTGACGCCGATGTCTTCAAGGACATTGTCAATCCCCGCTATCCCCGACCGGGTCAACGGACCGGCGACAGCTGCGGACCGTGTCGCTGACAGACCTTCGATTTCCGATACTGCTGCATCGGTAAAGTACACCAGCAGGCTTCCTTCAACAGAATTCTCCGAAGTGAAAATAAGCTTCGATTCGATCCCGTCACCCGTCAACGCATCATTATCAGGCATTTGCACCTTTTCAGCGCACGACGCCAGCAATAGAAGGGCCGGAATGGCTACAGAAAAAATTCCTGAGATCTTCATATTACCTTAACACATTAATTTTTTCGAACCCCGAAATAAATAAAAATTTTTCATTTTCATTTCAGAATCGGTGTAGAATTTTGCATCGGAAAAACAATTACGGACAATAAAACACAATAGAATCATGAAAAAGATCATCATTTCAGCCGCAATTCTTCTCGGCAGCTTCATTACAATGAACGCAGACAACCGCGAACGCCCTACGACCGTTGACAAGCTTCCTGCACCGGCACAGGAATTTCTCAGGACGCATTTCAATGACCTTACCGTAGCCTTTGTCGTAGAGGACCCGAAAATGATGGGCTCTGAATATGAGGTTACCTATACGGACCGCACAGAGGTGGACTTCGACACCAACGGCAACTGGACAAGCGTAGAACGCAAATACAGCGCAGTACCGGCATCGGTAGTACCTCAGCAGATTGCAGCCTTTGTCGCGAAGAGCAATTTCCCGGGACAGTATATCAAGTCCATTTCACGCAATGCATACACATGGGAAATAGAGCTTACAAATGACCTCGAAGTCAAGTTCGACATCAATTTCAATGTCATCGGATACGACGACTGACATCAGATAAGGCAAATAAAGAATGCGGGGCAGACCGGTCTTCCAGTCTGTCCCGCACTCTTTATCATGTCTGCAAGGCAGCTACAGGAACCTGCCAGGCAGTACATCTTCGCCACCGGACTTGACTCCGGCTCTTTCTGAGACATTGTCGCGTACTACGTCCGGTATGGAAGTCCTGGTATAGACACATTCCTCCGAGCCTGCGGACATTGTCATCCCGGACCGGTCCTCAGGAAATATCTGATTGCCCATTGTCACGAGGGAAAATGAAAAAAATGCCCCTCCTCAAAAAAATTTGTATTCAGAATGATTTTTATATGAGTGCTTACAAATCGGAATAATTCGGCCAGAATAACTTACAGTTTTTCCGGCATACTTTGTTTAAATCTTTATCCCGCGTCAGTTTTTAAGTTTGGCGATGTTTGGAATATTAATTTATTATTGCAAACTTTGCAGGCAATGCATAATAAAACGCCCGTTTAAATGTGCACAATCCAGTGCCCTCGGGAGAGGGTTGCAAAAGGCGTAGAAAATCGCAGAAACTTCTATTCAATATTTATGTTTAATTAAAATCGACTATGGGAAAAATCAAAGTCTTTTTCACATTGGTGCTGATTTCGCTATCGCTTTCGCTGTCTGCGCAGGACATTACCGTCAGCGGACAGGTAACAGACGAAAGCACAGGAGAAGGGATCCCTTTTGCTTCTGTAGTTCTGCAGGGGTCGATGCATGGAGTCGCGACTGATGCAGATGGCGTCTTCTCAATCTCAGTACCGTCAGACGGTATCCTTGAAGTGAGTTCAATAGGATACCAGACCAGTACAGTTCCTGTAAACGGACAGACACGTATCGACGTCAGCCTTTCGACCGACGCCGAATTCATCGACGAGACGATAGTTGTCGCCTACGGTGTCCAGAAGAAGTCCTCATTTACCGGTGCTGCCGAACAGGTTAGCGGCGAGAAGCTTGAAAGGATGCAGACATCCAACATAAGCAAATCCCTTGAAGGAGCTGTTGCAGGACTTCAGACCTCAAGCTCATCAGGAACTCCGGGATCGTCATCGAGCATCATCATCAGGGGACTCGGCTCAGTCTCTGCTTCCCAGGAGCCGCTTCTTGTTGTGGACGGCGTGCCGTATGAAGGCAGCCTCAACTCCATCGCTGCAAACGACATCGAATCATTGACAGTCCTTAAGGACGCTGCCGCCAACTCCATGTACGGAGCCCGAGGCTCGAACGGTGTCATCATCATAACTACCAAACGCGGAACATCGGACAAGATAAGCATCACATTCGATGCAAAGGTCGGCGTCAATTCAAGGGCCGTACCTACATATGATATCATAACCGATCCGGCGGACTACTATGAAATGTCCTGGGAATCCATCAGGAACGCCGTATACTATGCCGGGACAATGTCACTCGGACAGGCCAACCTGTATGCATCCGGAGCACTCGTGGACGACTACCTCGGAGGATACAATATCTTCAAGGGAGTTGAGAATGACGAGCTCATCGACCCTGCAACAGGGAAAATCTCGGTGTACGCGAGAGACCGCAAATGGACAGATGACTGGAACAAGGACATCTTCCGCAAGGGAATCAGACAGGAATACACCCTGACAGCCAGCGGCGGTTCGGAAAAGACCCAGGCATACATGTCAGTATCATACCTGAACGATGAGGGATATGTGCCGAACTCAGGGTTCGACCGTATATCTGCCAGGGCAAAGATCGACCACAGCATAGGCAAATATATAAGGACAGGGCTCAACATATCCTACTCCAACACCACACAGGACATGTATTCCAGCACCGAAAGCCAGGGAGCGTACAGCAACCTGTTCATGTTCGGACAGAATATCGCCCCTATCTATCCTATATACCAGTATGACCTTACAACCGGTGCACGCATGTACGGGCAGCACGGGGAAGACCTCTACGACTGGGGCGAAAGCCGTCCTTACGGAGCCAACTCCAACCCTTACGGACAGCTCATGTCCTCCAAGAACAGGGTCATCTCCGACAACATCTCCTCAAGGGGATATGTAGAGGTACAGATACTCAAGGACCTCAAGTTCACGGCCAATATCGCATACGACGTATTCGTGGACAACTATGACTACTACACCACCCCTGTCGGCGGAGATGCAGCCAACGTGAACGGCCGCGGCCAGCAGCAGACTCGAAGGTACTCTGCTCTGAATGCCAACCAGCTCATCAACTACAGCCCGACATTCGGGGACCATTCGCTCAATATCCTCATCGGACATGAGACGAAGAGCGACAAGTCATACCTTCTCTTCGGGGAAATGACAAACTACGTAGACCCGAATGTATCTGACTTCTCGAATGCAGTGACCTACCAGAACCTCAACTCGTACTCCTCAGGATACTTCCTTGAAGGTGTCTTCGGAAGGGCCGAGTACAACTACGCGAACAAGTATCTCTTCTCGGCCTCATACAGGGTCGACGGTTCATCAAGGTTTGCACCGGACAAGAGATGGGGAGACTTCTGGTCAGTGGGAGCATCCTGGAACATGAAGCAGGAGAACTTCCTGATCGGTGTCCCTGAGATCACATATCTGAGACTCAAGGCCAGCTACGGTACACAGGGTAACGACAACATCGGTGTGACCAAGGTATACGAGGACCTCTATAATGTAAACCGTGTCGACGGCCAGGCATCAATCGTCAAGGTATTCCGTGCCGCTCCGGATGTGACATGGGAGAAGTCCAACAACTTCAACGCAGGCTTCGAATCGAGATTCTTCGACAGGTTCTCGGTCAATGCGGACTTCTTCATAAAGGATACAAAGGACATGATCTACTACAGGCCGCTCGCGCCATCCCAGGGAGAGCCGGCATCACAGCTTGTCAACGACATGGACATGAGGAACATCGGAGTTGAATTCGAGATAGATGTTGATCTCATCAAGACACAGAACGTATCTTGGACCCTGAACATCAACGGTACCCATTACCGCAACGCCATCACGAAACTTCCTACGGACGTACCTCAGGAAGGATATGCGACAGACTCGTATTTCAGGGAATTAGGACAGCCTCTCTATTCATTCTACCTGTATGAATGGAAAGGGGTCGACCCTGACACAGGACGTCCTCAATACGCGAAATACGATGAAGACGGGGAACTGACGATAGTCAACGAGACCACGGAAGCGACAAGAATCAAGACAGGCAAGACTTCCATTCCTGACCTGTACGGAGGTATCTCGACCTTCCTGAATCTCTACGGATTCGACTTCAGCGCATCATTCGCATACCAGATAGGCGGATGGACACTCGACTCCAACTATCAGAGCCTCATGGGCGGTGGAACAGCCGGTACCAACTGGCACAAGGACATATTCCGCCGCTGGACGCCGCAGAACAGGTACACAGATGTTCCGAGGGTCGAGAACGGAGACCAGCAGAACAACCAGTCCTCGACAAGATTCCTGACGAACTCGTCATATATCAGCCTCAGGAACGTGACCATCGGGTACACTTTCCCTAAGAGGATTACCGACAAGATTGCAATGCAGAATCTCAGGATATTCCTTACCGGGGACAACCTCTGGTATCTGTCCAAGAGACGCGGTCTTGATGTCCGCCAGTCATTCAGCGGATCTACAGGCTTCACATATTCTGCACTCATGACAATTTCAGGCGGTGTCAGCATCACATTCTAAATTATCAGGAGGATGATAACAATGAAAAGATTCAGCATACTGATCATCATAGCAGCGGCGCTGTCAGCAGCATCCTGCCAGAAGAGCTTTGATGTAGTCGATTCAGGATACCTCTCGGGCAGCCAGGCGACAGATATGGTAACCAACGACCCGGAATTCCTGAACACATACATACAGGGTCTCTATACATACATGGTGGAGTTCGGAAACTACAACTACTCCGGACACGACAACTTCGGCTTCCTGTCATGCATCATGATCACTGACTTCATGGGACAGGACATAGTATTTGCCGGGACAGAGAACTGGGGAGCATTCGACTACCAGTTCGACTACGGGATGGCAGACTACATCAGGCCGTACCAGATGTGGGCAAACTACTATACGCTCATCAACAATGCAAATGAGATAATCAACTTCTTCCAGGCAGGCCAGGACCCTACCGATGTCAATTCGAGAGGATATCTCGGACAGGCATACGCAATGAGGGCAATGTGCTACACGTATCTCGTGCAGCTCTTCCAGGACCCTCTTACTGAAGACAGTACTCCGGAGAACCTTGTCCTCAATCTCGATGGGCTCACAGTACCTATCTCATATGCCGAGAGAGACGGCGTGGATGAAGCCACCAAGCTCGACCACTCGGGAAGGAACACCCTTTCTACGGTAATGAGCCACATAGAGTACAACATCGAGCAGTCCCTCAAGCTTCTTGACGGATACACAAGGAAGGCCAAGAACGAGATCGACCTGTCGGTAGCACAGGGAATCGCCGCAAGATACTACCTCCTGACCCAGCAGTGGGAGAAGGCCGCCGAGGTGGCAAAGGCCGCTCGCCAGGGCTATACAATCATGGACCAGACAAGGCTTCATGAAGGTTTCATGGAGATAAATGACGCGACCGTAATGTGGGGCTTCAACCACACGACCGAGACCCAGACCACATATGCTTCGTTCTCATCACACATGAGCAACGAATGCGAAGGGTACAGCGGACTCGCACAGCCGGTAAAATGCATCGACAAGAATCTCTATGACCAGATTCCGAGCTCCGACTACCGCAAAGACCTGTTCAACGGGCCGGACGGAGACCCTAATGCAGAAACAAGAGGAGGCACATGGGCATATGCGGCGCGCAAGTTCGGATTCATGGACCAGTGGCTGCAGGACTATATCTACATGAGGTCTGAAGAGATGTATCTCATAGAGGCTGAAGCATACGCCCGCCAGGGACGCACTGCGGAAGCTACAACAGTAATGACTGAGCTCATGGCCCAGAGAGACCCTCAGTGGGACGGAGGTGTCTCAGTCGAGGACATCCTGCTCCAGAGGAGAATCGAGCTCTGGGGAGAAGGATTCCAGTTCTACGACCTCAGAAGGAATGCCAAGCCTTGCATAAGGGTATACGATGACAGCAACCATGCGACATGGGCATACTTCGATGTTCCGGCTCATCATAGCCGCTGGATGTTCCAGATACCGACAAGTGAGATTGACCAGAACCCAGAACTTGCAAAAGACCCGCAGAACCCGCTCGAGGAGCTGTAGCAGACTTTGCATGACGACTAAAATCAATGGATATGAAGAACACATATAAATACATCCCGGCAATGCTTCTGGCTGTCGCAGCCATTTCATGCAACACGCTGGAAAAAGACGAGGTCGAGGCATCATTCACTCCGAAAGGCAGTCTTCCGACTGTCTCGGATGTGAAGCTGATCTCAGTCGATGAATATGCAGGAGAGGCTGTTGTGGAAGCCACATTCTCCGGCATCACTTCCGACATGGAAAACCTTGAGATAGGATTTGTCGCATCCGACGAATACTCCATGTCAGCCACCACCAACAAAGGAAGTACATATCTGGTACGTCGTCCTAAGGATGGCACTTACCAGGGTACGGTATCGGTATCGGCCGGCGTGCCGAACTACATCGTTGCGATGGCTGCATGCGATGACGGGGCAGTATATTCCCGCAAACTCTCTCTCGATGTACCGGATGTGCCTTGGCAGTATAAGGTAGGCAGCGAATATGCCGGTGTCGTGACGAACGAGAAAGGCGATACGGAATACAACCATTCTGTGACTCTGTCTTTCTCCGAGGACTACAGCAGGCTTACAGTCACAGGCATCGACCCTTACCTGAGAGCCAACTATCCTGATGATGCACCTAATACCGCCACAGGAAATGTCGACCTTGTCAACAGGACAGTGACATTTACCTGCAGTACCAACGGTGTGAACATCAGCTCCAGCCCTTACTTCCTGTACCCTATCGACAGGATAGAAGATGACCAGTACATGCGTGCGGATGCGCTTGTCCTCACATTCAACGATGACGCAAGCGAGCTTCATTTCGCGAAATTCGGTCTTATCGGTGACGGGTCACTGGTGGAAGTATATAATGAATTCACTTTGGAGGAGAACTAAAGATTTGAACTGCAATGAAAATTAAAGGACTATTTACAATATTCGCAACGGTTGCAGCTCTGGCTTTTGCCGCAGGCTGCAGCACAGAAGAAGAGTTTGGCCCTGAAAGAACCGTTGTAGACCAGAATGACATCGTCTTCGAAGTATCGGTCGCAAGCGAGTCATATGACAGGGTAACCGTCGACGTAAGCCATAACGGCGGCGACAGGGAGACTTACTGCGTATTCTGCTACAACGATGTGGACACCCCGGTTGAAGATGCAATCAACAGGAAGGTGGCAGAACTCACAAACTCTGAGAAAGGCCTTGCATCAGCACTTACCAACGGCAACAACCATGTAAGTGTCATTGCAGACCTCGATGACGAGAGCCAGTACAGATTTGTAGTATTCGGACTCAACAGCGACGGGACAACATACGGCATCCCGGCCACTGCGGATTTCACGACCACAAAGGCTCCGCTGATATTCACAGTGACAGTCAGCGAAATCGAGGAAAGGTCGGCTGTCGCTTCCGTAGTATCCACCGGCGATGAATCAGATACATGGCACCTGTTCTGGACGACCGATATCGAGTCTCCGGTAGAGGATCTCATCGATGCTGAAATGGAGAAGCTTGCAGGGAACTATGCCGGCCAGCTCCACACTGAGAACGATGAGATAGAGATCACAGGCCTTACAGCCGGCACGGAATACCGTGCAGTCGTATTCGGCATCGACACTGAGGTTGAAGAAGGGGAAGAGACTGTTGTCGGCACTGCCGGCAATGTCATCTTCGGCACCGTACCGGTATTCGGGGAAAACCAGGAGTGGAAGGTCGAATACAAGGGCAAGGAAATCGATGCCGAGACAAATGCTGTCCTCGAGACAATATCCGTGACAGTACCGGAAGGCACCAGATGGGCATATGTCTCTACTACAAGGGACGTATTCAGGACTGATTTCAAGAGTTCATACCAGACTCTCATCGAGACCTATGTCAACGACCTGACAGAAAACTACGGCATTGAAATCTGGCAGGAAGAAGAGCTTACGGTACTTGGAAGCGATGACATACTCAACACTGTTTTCGAGGATGACACATATATCATCGCCGTCTTCGGAATCTCCGTAAACGGCAACATGTCAGGAAACTATGCAACAGTAGAATTCACTGCCGACATGCTCGACTTCGAAGGCTCCGATGACTACAAGTCATGGGTCGGATACTGGAGAATCGAGGATGAGAATGAAGTCGGATTCGACATAACAATCCTGCCATACGTGACAGATGCAGTGTATGCAGGTGGAACAGAAGGCACAGCAGAGGGAGATGAAGAGGAAGAAGTGACTGCCCCGGTACCACAATACCTGATGTACGGCTGGGAAGCAGAATCAGGGCTCGGGGAAATAGCTCCTGTCACACTCGCATACGACAGTGAGACAAAAGAACTCATGTTCCTCCCTGCCGAGAATATCACGATGGTAACCCTCTCCGACGGACTGTCAGCATCGATATGTTTCGGAGGCTCCGGCGGACAGTACCTGTTCACACCTGACATACTTGCAGTAGCGAAAGCGAGCGGTGCCGGTGCTGCACAGGTAACAATCGGGGATGAAGCTGCCGGGAAGCAGGGCATGGAGACAATGCAGTACTATGGCGCAGCCGGCGGATCGCTGTATGTCTTCTCTGACCCGGAGACTCTGCCTGTATTCCCGATGACAATGAGCAAAATGAGCGAAGCCGGGACAACAGGTCTTGCAGGAATGAGCACTCCGGCATATGCAGGTCATCCGGTGCTGAAAACAACCGGGACAAAAACACTATCCGCAAGATAGTCTTCGGACGGAAATATAACAGACTTAATTATGAAGATAAAATATTTGATTATCAGCGCGGCCATCTGCATGCTTGCAGGATGCCAGAGCGATTTCAAGGAGACTGTGCACCAGAAGCCTGGCTCAGGGATGAACGTCCCTGAGCAGGGTGCAGTCCCTGGTGTAGTACGTATCAAAGTCTCCGAGGAACTCTCGGGCCGGCTTCTTGCATCCGCGGATGCGACAGGCAAGGTTGCCGAACCGGAGAAGGCGGGACTCTCTCTGTCGGGACTGGAGATAAAATCCGTCCGTACCACCTTCCACATAGGAGGCAAATTCGAGAAGAGACAGCGCAAGGCAGGTCTGCACAGATGGTTCACAGTGGAGTTCAATGAAAACACCTCGGTAACAAAGGCAGTAAGCAAGGCATCCTCGGCATCAGGTGTTGAATTCAGCGAGCCAGTCCTCAAGGTAAAGTCGACTGTTGCAATGAACGACCCGAGACTCTCTGAGCAGTGGCATTACAACAACACCGGAGAGAACGGCTTTACAGAAGGTGTCGACATGGGTCTGCAGGACGCATGGGATTCATACGGATATTTCGGAGGAGATAATGTAATCGTGGCAATCATCGACAGCGGTGTGGACTATGAGCATGAAGACCTTGCAGGCAACATCTGGGTCAACGAGGCCGAGCTCAACGGACAGCCGGGAGTCGATGATGACGGCAACGGATACATCGATGACATCCACGGATACAATTTCGTAGTAGGATCAAACGGTGCAATCCATCCTGAAGACCATGGTACGCATGTAGCCGGGACAGTTGCAGCAGTCAACAACAACGGGAAAGGCGTTGCAGGTGTCGCAGGAGGAAACTCACAGGAAGGACAGAAAGGGGCGCAGCTCATGTGCCTGCAGATGATGGATGATAGGTATGATTCCATGTCTGACATTGCAGAGGTGTTCCAGTATGCGGCCGACAACGGAGCCAATATAGCCCAGAACAGCTGGGGATATGAGGTATCTCCAAGCTACATGCCGCAGTCAGATGCGCTTGCAATCGACTACTTCATAGACAATGCAGGATGCGATGAAGACGGCAACCAGCTTGAAGAGAGCCCGATGAAAGGCGGAGTAGTGATATTTGCCGCCGGAAACGAGGAGATGAACTATTCATATCCTCCAGGCTATGAGAGAGTGATTGCAGTTGCTGCAATCGGGCCTACAGGAAAGGCTGCATACTATACCAACTACGGAGACTGGGTGGACGTAGCCGCTCCGGGAGGAGACCAGAGGGAGAACGGGAACGAAGGAGGAGTGCTCAGTACTCTCCCGAACAATACCTATGGCTTCATGCAGGGGACTTCCATGGCATGTCCTCATGTATCAGGACTTGCAGCCCTCGTACTCTCAGGAATGGGTGGCCCGGGATACACGAATGACGATCTTTTCGAGACCATCATCAACAGCACTGACGAGAGCATCTACGAGTACAATCCGGACATGGAAGGAATGCTCGGAAGCGGAATGATAGATGCAACAAGGGCACTTGCCTCATTCAGTACCGAACCGCCTGAGGCAGTAAGCCATCTCGAGGCTGAAGTGACATCGAACATCATCTCGATTACCGCAGACGTACCTGCTGACCCGGACAACGGTACGGCGTTCTACTACAATGTATACTACAGCACCGAGGAATTCACGGCAGAAGAAAAGGACAATGTGGACTCCGAGAGATTCACAATATCCAGCCTCGAGTCCGATGAAGACGGCAACAGGACATTCACATTGAGCGGGCTCAAGTTCGAGACGACATATTATTATGCTGTCTCTGCAAGTGACTTCGCAAGAAATGAATCCCCGCTTTCCGAGGTCAAGAGCATCAGGACAGGCGTCAACAATGCACCTGAAGTCACAGTTGCTGTGACACAGCCTCTCAACATTGCTGCAGCCGAGACCAGGACAATAAGCGTCTCTGCAACCGACCCGGACGGGCATGAGGTAAGCCTCAGACTCAAGAACAATGACAACAGGGCTGTCACATTCAGCAGCTCAGGCGGGTCAGGTACAGTTACCATCAACGCGCTCCAGTCGGCCATAGGAACTTTCGAGTTCACTGTTGTCGCCGAAGATGAATACGGCGCAAGAAGCGACGAGGAGACTGTAAAGTATACGATACTTCCGAACAAGACTCCGGAGGTAACAGGGGAAATTGCCGACCAGTATATCAACGGCATCGGGGAATCCGTCAGCCTTTCAGTGGCTGAATATTTCGCGGACCCTGACAAGGAGACTCTTTCCATACTGGCTTCCGTATCCGACAGGAGCATAGTTTCGTACTCTTTTGCCGACGGTGTCATCACACTGACAGGAAAGGCTCCGGGACATGCTGACGTGGAACTCTCTGCGACAGATGCCAGAGGAGCCCATGTAAAGGCCGGATTCACAGTGTACGTAAGGGACAACTCAAGGTCCTTCGACCTCTACCCTACCCCGGTAGTCAGCACTGTAAACATCCGCACTCCGGAAGAGGGATTCTACAATGTAAGCATCAGCTCTTCGACAGGTGCCGAGATATATTCAGAGACAGAAAAGATATCATTTGCAGAACCACTTGCAATCGATATGTCAAAGAGCGCCCCTGGGCAGTACATGCTTACGCTCACTTACCCGGACGGACACTCCGAGAAGAAGTCATTCGTTAAACTTTAGCATTGGATATAACAGATGAAAAAGATATTGACAGCAATAGCCGTTGCGGCCACAGCCCTGCTCCCGGCAGAAGTCTTTGCACAGGAGTCGGCGGCCCTTCCGTTCATGAACATAATGGCAGGTCCGCGCACGGCAGCGATGGGCGGCATCTCCGCCGGTCTGGCACCGGGAGCCTATGCCCATTTCGACAATGTTGCAGCAGTCCCGTTCAATGAGGAGACTTTTGCAGCCGGAGTATCATATGGGATGTGGCAGCCGGATGCAGCCAAAAGCCATCTTATGACAGTCGGCGGCATCTACAGGATAAATGACAGGCTCGGTGTGACATTCGGCACACTCGTCGGGGTCAACTCATCGTATGAACTCATGGACGACAACGGAAGCATCACAGGGTCTTTCACACCGAAGGACTTCCGCATCGGGGCCGGTGTATCATACCGCGTCATAGATGACCTGTCTGTCGGAGTCGCCCTCAACTATGCACAGAGCACACTCGCTCCGAAGAGCGACCTCTACAGCACTACGATGAAGACCTTCGCAGCTGACATCCAGGTAATGTACAGGATCAGCGATTTCGACATATCGCTCTCCGCCAACAATCTCGGGACACCTGTAAAGTCTGCCTCAGGGGAAAGCTTCAGCATTCCGATGAACGCCAAGCTTGCAGCAGGCTATGAGAACGACTTCGACGATGTGCATCATCTGTCGGCCGGAATTGAAGGAGGACTTTATTTCGGAGGCCCTTCCGCAGCCTTTGCCGCTGCAGGTGCAGAGTACATGTACAATGACATCGTCGCTGTACGTGCAGGATACCACTATGGCGGGAAAGCAAACGGCATCGCCTCCTATGCCTCAGTTGGTCTCGGAGTGAAATTCTGCGGAGTCAACATCGATGCGGCATATCTGGTCGCAGGCAAGGACTCACCGATGAAAAATACTTTCTCAGTCGGTGTAGGATATTCATTCTGAGCCAAAGACAGGAAAACAACACTTCAATACTTATTAACCCTCCGGCAGCAATGCCGGAATTAACAATTCAAAATCATCAACATTATGAAAGCTATTTTCAGAAACATGCTGTCAGTCTCAATGATAGCTCTGGCAGCAACAATGGTGTCCTGCTCAAAGGATGACAATGGCGGAAACGGCGGAAACGGTGGCAACAACAAGCCTGAGCCTGAGACATGGGCAGGAACATGGGAGATCACTTCAAGCCACACTATGGCCTTTACCGACTCTGGCGTAGCGTTTGAGGAGACTGAGAAAACAGGCACAATTACAATAGTGGATGCTGAAGAAATTATGGGAGAAGACTATGCAGGTTTATATGTAATAACAGGTTGGAGTACAGAACCGACAAATGCTGATGCTATAGCTATGGGGGTTCTCAGTGAGGATGACAATACCAGCCTCTGGGTAATGAGCGGCATACAGATTGAAAATCCTGACGCAGAAGGATATTACAGAGCTTGGGCTGGAGTTGGTACAGATGGCATGATTATTTCAGGCCAGTACCCTGCATACACATTCGAATTCGATGGAGAGACTGCAGGAATTCCATACGAGGGAGAACTTCAAGGCGGTGGCACATTCACTATCAATGCCTTTGATCTGTTCGCATTTAACGACAGTGAACCTACTAAGGTGTGGATTACTGCAGAAGAATCATACGCAGGCGATATTACACTGACTTTCGTATCTGACGAGGTATCTGCATCTACTGCATCAAAAGCTGCTCTCAGCACGCTGAACCCTGACTTTAAGATGGTTTACCCTGCAAAGGTTGCAAAAGTAGCTGTTGCAAGATAACATCCACGGATGTCATTCCGGACAGGCGGGCCTGTCCGGGAACATTCCCGATAATAAGAGGGCGAATTCTAAGACTTAGAATTCGTCCTCATTCAGTTTAAAGACATGAAGATTCTGAAAGTCCCATTATTTTCCTCGGAGGAGGTAGAAGCAGGATGTCGAGAAGAAATCCCTGAGATACGGGACTGAAGCCAACAGATGCGGAAGAAGCCGGGGCTTCAGCCCGAACTTGGCCTCGTAATGCGGATTAATCAGATAGAACCTGTGGTCGATGACCCCGAACGGAAGGGCCTGGAGAAGCTTCTCGAAAAGTTCAATCGGCAACCGTGTAGACTTGATGTCAAGCAGTTCCCTGATACGGTAGTCCTCCTCGCCCCCAGCTTTCAGCACGAGCCTGTACAACGGGGCAGGAAGCAGATGGAAGAACGGTAGATGCGAAAGGACTCTGCTGCGGCATATCTGCTGATGACCGCCGAAAGGCATCTGCCATGCAGGGAAAGCAATGAATGCAAGGCCTCCCGGGGCAAGATACCTGCCCACACCGGACATGAAGCCCGCCTTGTCCCCGATATGCTCCAGGACATCATGGCATATTATCAGGTCGAAAGTCGACTCGAACTCCTTGATACTGAAAATATCCGATGCTATGAATTTGCCTTCGGCACCCGCTTCGGCAAAAAAGGCCTCCGCATTGGCAATCTTGTTTGCCGCAAGGTCGACTCCTGTCACACTGCACCCAATCCGCGCGAACGGGAGAAGATTTCCTCCCTCGCCGCAGCCTATTTCAAGAACATTCATCCCGGACTCTATCCGCATGAAGTCGGACAGGTACGGGATGAAATATCTTTCGCTTGTGCTGGCAAGCTCACGGAAATACCTTGCGCGGTCTCTCTGTCTTTCCTGCATAGATAAGCATCCGTAATTTAGAGCACACGGCGTTATTTGCCGAGCCTCTCGTGAAGCGCCTTTGCCTGGGCCTCATAGCCAGGCTTGCCGAGAAGCGCGAACATATTCTTCTTGTAGGCTTCCACTCCCGGCTGGTTGAACGGATTGACACCGAGGATATAGGCGCTTACACCGCAGGATTTCTCGAAGAAATAGAACAGAGCCCCGAGGTTGTATTCGTCTATCTTCTCGATTGATACAGACAGCTGAGGTACACCGCCGTCGATATGCGCCAGCTTTGTCCCGAGCTCGGCCATTGCGTTGCACTCCTCTACATGCTTGCCTGTAAGGAAGTTGAGTCCGTCGAGATTCTGAGGGTCATCGGAGATGGTCACACTGCGGTTGCTCTTCTCTACAGAGACTACTGTCTCCATGAGGATCCTTTCCCCGTCCTGGATGTACTGGCCCATAGAGTGAAGGTCGGTGGTAAAGTTGACAGATGCAGGGAAGATACCCTTGCCGTCCTTGCCCTCGGACTCGCCGAAGAGCTGCTTCCACCATTCTCCCAGATACTGGAGCTTAGGGTTGTATGATACAAGTATCTCTATCTTCTTGCCCTTGCCGTACAGGAGGTTGCGCATAGCGGCATATTCAACTGCAGGATTGGTCCTGCTTCTCTCGGCTGTAAGCCTTTCCATCTCGGCAGCTCCCTTGAGCATCGCCCTCATGTCGAAGCCTGCAAGCACTATAGGCAGGATGCCGACAGGAGTAAGGACGGAGAATCGGCCTCCGACATTGTCCTCGATGACAAACGTCCTGTAGCCCTCCTGTGTGGAAAGCGACTTGAGAGCGCCCTTATGGGCATCTGTGACGGCTACAATACGCTCTGCAGCCTCTTTCGCTCCATAGCGGGCCTCGATATGCTGCTTGATAAGGCGGAATGCCACTGCCGGCTCCGTGGTTGTACCGGACTTGGAGATTACGACAGCCGCCACATTCCTTTCTGCCATGAGGTCAATGAGCTCGGCAATGTATTCCTCTGAAAGGTTGTTCCCGGCAAATACGACTTCCGGAGCATCCTTCTTTGCGGCAAGCTGCTTTGCGAATGAATGTGAAAGAGCCTCGACAGCACATTTGGCCCCGAGATACGAGCCCCCTATCCCTATTACGACGACAAGGTCCACTCCTTTTGATTTCCATGAATCACGGATTGCCTCGCAATCTGCGATAAGGGTCTCCGGTGTCTGTGTCGGGAGATGCTTCCAGCCGAGGAAGTCATTGCCGGCACCTGACTCGTTCTCAAGTACGTCAAGTGCCGAGAGAGCCTTGTCGAGATATTCCTGATATTCTGCATCTTTTACAAAGGAGCTGCAGCCTCCAAAATCTACTTTTAACATAGCTATTAGTTTTTTGAATATTGCAAAATTAACGTTTTTTTGGCAATAACAAGTACCTGACAGTAACCTTTGTTCATTGCCGGAATCCTGTCACTTCACATCGATGATTTCATCAAGGGATGTGGAATATCTGCGGGAACGGTGCTCGCTCCTGATACCGTCGGTATAGTCTCCTGAACGCTGGGAAGCCAGACGGATAAGGTTGTGGCCGGAGCTGTTTACCTTGTCCATCACGCCAGATATGGCATCCTGTCTTTTTCTCAGCCCGACATCATACCCGAACATGGGAAGCTGCACGGCATCGGAATCAACGATTTCATCGACGATGACACCGGCCTTCTTGTACTGGTAATCCGGCTTGAATATCATATCGAAGCATTTCAATGAGGCGGAGACTATTTCCTGCGTACTGCATGCGGCAGCCGGAAGACGGAGAGACACGGACGGGAAATACTGGGGCAGGTCGTTCCGGAACCGGTTGGTATACAGGAATACAGTTACCTGCTCCGCAGCCGATTTCTCCTCCCTGAGCTTCTGTGCGCACTTTGCCGCGAAGTCCGCCACGCGGGAGGCTATCTCAGACCTGTCCGTCAGCATCTCCGCGAAAGACCTGGACGTGCATATCGACTTGCGTTTGTCGTGCCTGTCGTCATCCACGCATGGCCGGCCATTGAGTTCAAGCCAGGTCCTTACCCCATGCAGCATATAATGCTCCCTGATCCATTCCTCCGGCTTGCGGCTATAGTCCAGAGCTGTCCTGATGCATTTCTCTTCCATCCTGACGGAAAGCCTGCGGCCTATGCCCCAGACCTCCTTTATCGGGGTAAGGGACAGAGCCTTGATGCGTTTTTCCTCATTGTCAATCATGCATACCCCCCTGTATCCGGGGTACTTCTTGGCAAAATGGCTGGCAATCTTGGCAAGGGTCCTGGTCGGAGCGATTCCTATGCTTACCGGTATCCCTACCCATTTCCGGATTTTCCTGACAAGCTCCGCCGAGATGTCCGCCACACGGCTGTTGTCCATGCCTTCCATGCACAGGAACGCCTCGTCAATGGAATATATCTCTATTTTCGGGACCGCATCGGCAAGTATCGACATTACTCTGGCAGACAGGTCCCCGTACAATGTATAGTTGGAGGAGCAGGCAATCAGCCTGCCGGCCTTTACCATGTCCCTGACCTGATAGAACGGTGTACCCATCTTTATCCCCATAGCCTTGCTTTCGTTGCTGCGCGCCACCACACACCCGTCATTGTTGGACAGCACCACGACAGCCTTGCCTTCAAGCTGGGGCCGGAAGACCCGCTCGCAGGAGACAAAGAAGTTGTTGCAGTCGACAAGGGCGTACATGCTATTTCCTGTAGGTCTTTTTTATCACATATGTCACGACTCCCCACACAGAGAATGATGAGGCATCGGATATCTCTATCGCGGGATATGACCTGTTTGCCGGCACGAGCCATACCCTGCCCGGGACTTCAGTCCCGTCTTCCGATGCAGGATTCCTGAAGGACAGGTATTTCAAGGTGAACTCCCCGTCCACGAAACATACGCACATATCCCCTTCCCCGGCTTCTATTGATTTGTCTATCACAAGGATATCCCCCTCCTCGACCCCGGCATCTATCATGGAGTCCCCCACCACACGTCCATAGAATGTGGCCGCAGGATGGCGGACCAGCTCCCTGTTCAGGTCGATGCACGGATTCATATAGTCCTGGGCCGGCGACGGGAAGCCCGCATGGATTCCCTCAACCGCCATCGGAGCCAGTCCGGCGTCATTATTTTCTGTCGTCATTATATTTCCCTTTCCTTACATCCGATACAAAATTAGCAATTGTCGTCATATGCATCCCATAATTTCACCAAAAATACCTATCTTCGCAAGGATGTAAAATTGTCTTTATGAGAAACTATTATATTTCAGACACTCTTTCAAGGAGGAAAGAGCTGTTCACACCGATCAATCCGGGACATGTCGGACTCTATGTCTGCGGCCCGACAGTATATGGAGATGCGCATCTCGGCCACGCCAGACCAGGAGTGACATACGATGTATTCGTAAGGCTGATGAGACACCTCGGCTACAAGGTACGCTATGTCAGGAATATTACCGATGTGGGGCATCTCGAGCATGACTCCGATGACGGGGAGGACAAGATAGCAAAGAAGGCGCGGCTCGAGCAGCTGGAGCCGATGGAAGTCGTGCAGACCTATACGCTGAGATACCATGAGGCGATGAGGATGCTGAATGTAGCCCCTCCGTCGATCGAGCCGAGGGCCTCGGGACATATCATTGAGCAGATTGCGCTTGTGCAGAAGATCCTGGACGCAGGTTATGCTTATATCAGCAACGGTTCGGTATATTTCGATGTGCAGAAATACGACAGGGACCACAGGTACGGGATACTTTCCGGTAGGACGCTCGACGAGACGAAGGAAGGGACGCGCTCTCTGGACGGCCAGGATGACAAGCATGCACCGTACGACTTCGCCCTGTGGAAGAAGGCATCGCCCGAACATATCATGAAATGGCCGTCGCCATGGAGCGAAGGTTTCCCGGGATGGCATCTCGAATGTTCGGCAATGAGCGAGAAATACCTCGGGAAAGACTTTGACATACACGGGGGCGGGATGGACCTGATGTTCCCGCATCATGAATGCGAGCTTGCGCAGAATACGGCTTCCAGAGGGACAGGCGGCGTGAGGTACTGGATGCACAACAATATGATTACCATCAACGGCAAGAAGATGGGCAAGTCTCTCGGGAACTTCATCACGTTAGAGGAGCTCTTTACCGGCTCGCACAAGCTTCTTGCACAGGCATACAGCCCTATGACGATAAGGTTCTTCATCCTTCAGGCACACTACCGGAGCACGCTGGACTTCAGCAATGAGGCCCTGCAGGCAGCCGAGAAAGGGCTCAGGAGGGTAATGCAGGCAGCAAAGGACCTGCGCGAGATGGCATCGGCAGCCGGTGTCGCCAGCCCTGTAAAAGGCACGGGGGGACACGGGGCCAATGAACTGGCATACGGGGAATTCATCACGGATATCGCTCCGGAAGAAGGCCAGGCGCCAGAGGGAGCCGGCAGCGAGACGGCTGCAATCATAGAAAATGTCTATAACGCTCTTTGCGATGACCTCAACACACCTGTCGCACTTTCACATGTCTTCGATGCTGTCCGCATCATCAATTCCGCCAAGGAGAAGAAGACGGTACTCGGGAAGGGAGACCTGTCCGCACTGCTCAGGCTGTTCGATGACATAGTGTCCGGCGTTCTCGGACTGAGGGACGAGGATGCCGCCGGAGGAAAGGCCGAGAAGATAATAGACGGCCTGATGGGAATGGTAATAGAGGAGAGGAAAGCCGCCAAGGAGGCAAAGGACTGGGCGACAAGCGACAGGATAAGGGACAGCCTGAAAGCTCTCGGCATACAGCTGAAGGATACGAAAGACGGTACAGAATGGAGCTATTGACAATATGAGATTCATTTCATGGAATGTGAACGGGCTGCGCGCCTGTTGTGAAAAGGGGTTCAGGGAAAGTTTCAGGGCACTTGATGCCGACTTCTTCTGCCTGCAGGAGACAAAGATGCAGGCAGGACAGCTGGACCTGGAGTTTGACGGGTACAGGTCATACTGGAACTATGCCGAGAAAAAAGGCTACTCGGGCACCGCGATATTCACAAGGCATGAACCGCTGTCCGTATCATACGGGATGGGGATTGAGGAACACGACCATGAAGGGAGGGTCATTACCCTGGAGATGCCCGATTTCTATCTTGTGAACGTATATACGCCCAATTCCCAGGATGAACTCGCGAGACTGGACTACAGGATGAGATGGGACGACGACTTCCGCAGCTATCTGCTCGGGCTCGAAAAGAGCAAGCCTGTGGCAGTATGCGGCGACATGAATGTCGCACACAAGGAAATCGACCTCAAGAATCCTGCGACAAACAGGAGGAACGCCGGATTTACCGATGAGGAGCGGGAAAAATTCTCCGAGCTCCTGGACAGCGGATTTACAGACACATTCAGATATTTCTACCCTGACGCAGAAGGCGTCTATTCCTGGTGGTCCTACAGGTTCAGGTCACGCGAAAGGAACACGGGGTGGCGCATAGATTATTTCCTTGTCTCGGAGGGGCTGAAAGACAGACTGGCCGGAGCCTCGATACATAACGGGATTCTCGGTTCGGATCACTGCCCTGTGGAGATGGACCTGCGCTAAGGCCTGCCGTCAGTATCCGGATGCAGGGTCTCGTAAAGATATGAGGCTCCGCCGCAAAGTGCCATCGTGATTGCCTGGGATTCATGGGAAAGTGTCGCAAAGATGATTCCCTGCTCGAATGGGATGCCGTAGATTACAGACAGGGCAAGCGACACGATATAATGGAATGAGCCGAATCCTCCGGGGACAGGAACAAGCCAGCCCACGCTGCCCGCAATCATCAGGAAAAGCGAATCCACCGGACCGAGTCCGTCAAGACCCGGCAGGGCCAGCATTGTGGAGGCGCTCATCAGCCAGTACATGGCCCAGATAAGCAATGTGTATATCAGGAACGGGAGTTTGCGTTTCATCCGGAAGAAACTGGCAAACCCCTGCACAAGCCCGGTAAAGACTCCGCATATCTTCCCGAAAAACGCATTCTTCTCCCGGAGTGCGATTATTCGCCATATGGCAAGCGCGACGAGAATGATGATGCCGAGAACAATCCACCAGATACTGAAATTGACAGTATGGGCAATCGGACGCCACATCTTCTCGAGAAAGAAACCTCCGAATTCCGACCATTTGAAAAGAAGCATCAGGAAAAGGAACAGGAACATGACAATCATGTCCCATGACCGTTCCAGGACCACTGTCCCAAGCACCTTGTCATACGATGCCTTCCTCTTGTACGGCATCGGGCCTCCAGGCTGTCCGGCAGCATCCCCGGCACATTGCATCTCAGGATTCCCGGGCAAGGTCTCCGGGGCCGAATTCTTTGTGATGAAACCGCAACGGACGAATTCCCCTATGCGAGGGAATACGAAATTGGCGATATAGCCTATATTCACGGCATTGAATGCCGTCCTTTTCCGGATACTGCCATCTATCGGAAGCAATATCTCCCTCCAGCGCAGCCCCCTGAGCCAGAAGGCAAGGATGCTGGCTGCCATAGACAGGACAATGAACCCCCAGCGGCAAGTCCTCAGGCCGCGGACGAATTCATCCCATTTCACTTCCCTGAATGAGAAATAGAGAAGGACAGCCGCCAACACGAGCGAAAGAGCATATTTTATGATTTTCCTTATCCTGGTACCCATCTGTCACCATCCTATGCCGCATATCCGATAAATCCCGTCCTTCCCTCCGCCGGCATAGCGGAGGGCAAAGTTACACAAAAAGTAAGACAGTCATCTGCTTTTACGGTTGTTTTTGCTAACTTTGTATGGATTTTGCCATTTAAACCGAAAGAGTATGAAGTCCATCCTTGGAATGGGAAATGCCTTGACAGATATCCTGGCGGTGCTCCCTGACGACAGTTTTCTAAGACAGTTCCACTTGCCGAGAGGCAGCATGCAGCATGTGGACATGGCCACCGGAGACAAGATCTGGCAGACGCTTAAACCAATGGGGGTACAGTATGTTGCCGGAGGGTCCGCCGCCAACACGATTACGGGTACGGCGATTTTCGGCATGAAATCTGGATTCATCGGGAAAGTCGGGGATGACGAGCTCGGGCACCTGTTCAGGAGCGACCAGGAGCAGTACGGCATCAAGTCCACATTGCTGAAAGGCGTGAACTCCTCCGGCAGGGCAATGGTATTCATTACGGCCCCGAATGCCGAGAGGACCTTTGCCGTCTATCTGGGAGCGGCCCTGGAACTCGGACCGGAAGACCTCAGGCCGGAGTATTTCGAAGGATACGACTATTTCCATATCGAAGGATATCTGGTCCAGAACCAGAGCCTCATCCGCAAGGCAGTGGAAATGGCCAAGGAGGCCGGATGCATCATTTCCCTTGACATGGCATCATATAACGTCGTCGAGTCCAACGAGGCATTCCTGCATGACATAGTGGAGAAATATGTCGACATTGTCTTTGCAAACGAGACCGAGGCAAAGGCATTTACCCGGCTGGAGCCGAGGGAGGCCCTCGACGAGATTGCAAGGCACTGCGACATCGCCGTGGTCAAGGTCGGGAAGAACGGCTCGATGGTAAAGCAGGGGGACGAATACCATTATATTGAGGCATGGCCCGCAAATACGATAGATGCTACCGGGGCTGGAGACACATATGCCGCAGGATTCCTTTACGCACATTCGCTCGGGATGCCGCTGAAGGAATGCGGGGAGATAGGGTCGATAATTGCCGCCAAGGTTGTGGAGGTAATCGGGACAAAGATCGACATCCCGAGATGGAAGGCGGCCAAGCAGGAAATCCGCGAGCTGATAGCGGCGACACAGTCAGCCGGAAAGGCTCCCGTTAACACACAATAATTTTCAAGGCAGTGGGATTCATAGGTAATTTCTTCAGGAAAAGACGGCTGAAAAAATATGCCGGCAAGACAGAGACAGGCTTCATTCCCCTCTCTTCGGCAAAGGATGCGACCGTAATCCTCGATGCCGAGGACAGGTCATTCGAGAAATGCCGCAGGGATGTGGAGAAATTCTTTGCCGGATACGGGATACGGACAAGATTCATTTATGCGGACTTCAGAAAATTCACGAGAGACATCAGGCCCGTGACGGATGCGGCAGAGACAGTCTTCCGGAGAGACTCGTGGATATTCGGCCTGCCGAAGATGAAGAAAGTCAGGCCGATGATTGCCGGCAAGACGGATATCCTGATATCTTTCCCGACAGACAGGAGATTTATCCTGGAATTCATCATCAAGTCGATAGACGCAAGGTTCAAGATAGGGAGAGTACAGCTTGAGGGCGAGCCGTTCGACATGACCGTGGTCTCGGAAGAAGACCAGACCGCCCAGCGGACGAAAGACGCGGCTCAGGCAGAAAAGATTCCTCAGGACAAGGTCTTTAATACAATCCGGGACTTTCTTCCAAAGATAAAATAAACCGCAGAAGAGGCCATAGACAGCCTCCGATTCAATAAAACAAGAGAAATGAAAAAGATTCTGAAATACCTGATGGTAACAGTGAAAGGCATCTGCATGGGTGCCGCGGATGTAATCCCCGGTGTGTCAGGGGGAACAATAGCTTTCATGACAGGCATCTATGAAGATCTTGTCGGATCAATCAACGCCATCAATGCAAAGGCCGTGAAGCTCCTGTTCACAGGGAAGATAGGACAGTTCTGGAAGCACATAAACGGCAATTTCCTGTTCTCGCTCATAGCGGGAATCCTGATAAGCATACTGTCCCTTGCCAAGCTGATGCAGTATCTCCTCAACAACCAGCCGATACAGACATGGGCATTTTTCTTCGGGCTCATCGTGGCTTCATCCATCTTCATCCTCAGGGGGGTCAAGAAATGGAAAATCAAGGACTATGTCATGCTTTTCCTCGGCATCGTACTCGGGGTCGTTGTCTGCACACTCTCTCCGACAGAGACGCCTGACGGCCTGTGGTTTATCCTGATATGCGGGGCAATAGCAATATGCGCAATGATTCTCCCAGGCATATCCGGAAGCTTCATACTGCTGATTCTAGGAAAATACGAATACATGATGAGCATCATTGCAGACATCGTATCCGGAGACGGGACACTGATGGACTTTGTTACAATAGCGGTATTTGTCATAGGTGCGGCTGCCGGTATCATAGCATTTGCGAAATTCCTGCACTGGCTTCTTGAACATTACCACAGGGAGACTCTCCTTGTCATGGCAGGCTTCATCATCGGCTCACTCGTGAAAGTATGGCCGTGGAGCAACATGGAGACAATCGTGCTGTCACAATTCCCTGAACTGGAGCTCGCAGGCCCTGCCGAAAGCCTTGCGGCAGAAGTCATAGCCGAATACTCCGGCATGGTTGACATGCATATAGGCGGGGCGGTAGCCTTTGCTCTTGTGGGCTTCTTCCTCGTCGTAGGCATCGAACTGGCCAGCATAGCGGTAGCAAAGCGCAGGGCCAAATGACACTCAGGGGCGATGGCGATGCAAGATACAAAGGCACAGTACAGGAACTGAACATGACAATCCCCTACCCGCTTACGGCAGGGCGTCGGCAGAGCATCCTCTTCCCCAGCCTGCCGGACATCCAGGTCGGCACGGAATGCATGAAACTGAACGCAGTCTCTGACTGCGGCCTCAACGTCAGCTACTATATAAAGGAAGGTCCTGCCGAGATTTCCGGCGACACAATCATATGCAAATTGACGGAGGTTGCCATATCTCCATGCCGCCCCGGACATACAGGCAGCAAAAGCAGCAATCTTCAATATTTTTTGTTCTTTACCGGAATTAATCCTATCTTTGCATCCGCTTTTGACTCCCATGGCAAAACGAGCAAAGCAAATTACGGTTCGGTCCGGTAGCTCAGTTGGATAGAGCAACAGCCTTCTAAGCTGTGGGTCTTGGGTTCGAATCCCAACCGGATCACAAAAATCGCTATTCTAAGCATACAGAATGGCGATTTTTTGTTTTTTGTCCAGTATTTGTCCAGCGGAAATACTTTTCAACATACTTCCCCACTCTGAATTCCATAGCAAAATCCAGCCGTTTTCAGACAAAAAAGATCAGAACTTCAAGGAACTCCGCAAAAGATGGTTTCACATAAATTCTGGGTAAAGATAGGTGTTTTCAATTAAAATACTTTTCTTCTCAGATTCGGGAACATCAACATTCATTCTTGTCGTAAGTCCGATATTACACCTGCCTATATGGCAACTCCGAGAATTTGATTTGAATATCCTTAGTCAATCCTGTAATATAATCTAACTGCATTCTTATGCTGTCTTCATTAAGTTCCTTGTTTGCACAAGGGCCGATAACAATTTCTTTTATTAATGACAGCGGAAGTCCGACCTCCAAATACGGAATATTTGTTCCATTAGACACCCTAAATTTTACGTTTGACTGTCGCATATTATGGTAAAAAGTCACAATTCGTTTCTCTCTCTCACTCATGTAACAAGGGTGTTTAAATGTAGCAAAAGTTTCAAAAAGCGAAGAGAATCCATTAAGAGGGATTTTATCCATAGAAAGAGCCTCTAGAAGGGGCTTTTTATTTATTTTCCTTATTTCAGAATAGATCTGTTCATCTTCGAGATAACGACAATCATATAGTCTAACCGTATTGAATTTTTGCTCAATATTTAAACGAGTTACCAATTCCTTTAAAACATCAGCTTTAAAACCAATAGCTACTCCTGTCCCGTTTTTTGAATAACTGCGCCACATGTCAAGGTTATCGAAACACTTTGAAAGAGATATGATATAAGGCATCCCCGAAAAACCGCCTGTAATACCAACTACATACTCGAACTTCTCCTTAAGTTTACGCAGTTTAGGATCATTGTCAAAAAATTCAAGTAAATTTTGATAGTAGAACTGATATTCAAGAGGATCATTGAAAAATTGCCAATGAGTGGCTCTCAGAACAAACTTATAAAAATCAAGAGAATCCTTATTCGCTCTATCTGGAACTTCATGTTTGATATTACTTAATATAGCATTAAGTGTCTCAATGCTTGTGTAATGATACAGCACATCACTCTCTTCGAGTTTATATCCGCAGTGAGGACAAAATGCATGTCTGATACCACAAACCTTATGACAGTTAGGACATTTTTTCTTATTCATATCAACTATTCCACTTTCAAATACCTAAAATACGGTTCGAACATGATACCATCCGCATCCTCCTTGTTCGCAAGCGGCTCATTGATGAAATAACTCTCCTTCCACACATCGACCGTCACAGGATACTCCGGCTTTTGCGGCTCGCCGAACTCATACACCCCGACCTTCACCCTATTAATAAGCGAAGCCTCCAGCATCTGAGCCACACAGTTAATCTGTACATTATAGACACTCTTGTTCGCCCCATACCTCGCACCCATCAGCCGCAGAATCAAGTCAGTATTTACCTCATCCTGGAGCCTGAACTGCTTCGCCAGGATACAGAACAGATAATAGCAGAATGAATACCTGGCAGCAATCACTGCAGACAGTATCAGATTCCTGTCTGAAACCGACTTCAATGCCGCCAGCACCTCCTCTTTCCGTCCACGGCAATACTCCACCAAAGAATTGTCAGCCAGCGTAGTCTTAACCTGTCTGAATCCCTTCTTCTGTCTGTTTTCCCCGGCATATTCAGTATTTATAAGCTCATTGAGCCTATCAATGTCCAGACCGCCATTCAGCTCCGCCCTGAACGTCTCCAACAAAATATCCATCGGAATCCTCTGATGTAGCCCAAGTGATTTACTTATCTTCTCCATAAAACTACTCCAACGTTATGAAAGGAATCAAGACCTCCAGCCAATGCACGCCACCATGAGTGACGCACTTTCCACTGTTGATGAAAGCCTCTTTCCCCTTCGCATAATACGTCCTTGAAGACACATCTACCTGTTCAATATGACCGGCATACTCCGTCTCGAAGAGCCGTTTGTCCGCCTCCTTCGGCAAAGTAATATGACGTAAGCTCAGATTTGCCCCCAAAGAATCACGTGAGTCAAGCTTCCTATACGCCGTAGCATCCACATTACCATGGTCTGTCGTGATAAACACCTTGTAGCCGCCATCCAGCAAATGCTTGAAATTCTCTATTACTTCATCCTCATCGACCCACACTTTAGTATTTGCATACAAATACCTGTAATCCTGAGACGCATGCATCATCTCGTCCAGCTTCACATCCACATATCCTAATCTCTTAATAGAAAGCTCTTCAGAGATTATCCCTGAATGCTGATAATACTGCTCGAAAGATGCAACTCTACGGCCTGCCCAGAAATCTTTCCAAAGTCTTGCTTCATTTTGTGGCCCCTGTGAATAATCCACAGACGGAACATCACCCCGGAAAATCGCCTGGCGAGACAATTCCGTAACAGACGGTAACCATGAATAGATGCAGTCATATCTGGCCCGGATATTCAATTTATCTTCAAGACTCCGCACCAGCAAAAGTGACTGCCACCAGTTCATACCATCCACCACTACAAGAGCTGTCTTCCCGACTTGCTTGTTGATAAACGGTAACACTTGAGTCACGATTCTCGGATACTTGGTTCCACAAGTCGAGGACACGATATTCATGTACCCTCCTTTAAGGAACTTTATAAACGCCACATTCACTTTCTCTACCTCACTCCGGAACTCCTCCCACTTGTCAATCTCGACAAGCGACAGCACTATCTCTCCCGCCTTTTTCATCCACTCCGTCGGCCTATTGAAATCAATATCAGCACAGATTGAGTCCCATTCAGCCTTCAACTCCGAAAAGGCTGTCTCCTTATTGTCTTTACCAAAGTCTCTATCTTCCAGAATCTGGTCTCTGACAATTGCGTTCAGGTCTACGAACCCATCCTGCTCATACAGCCATGCTTGTTTTTGGAAAGACAACGACTTCACCAAATCCCATGGATACCCCTTGAACATAGACCGGAACTGGAAATTCACGAAATCGCAGTCTTCAGCAATGTCCTCCATAATATCAAATGACTCCTTCATCACAAACAAGATATACTCATCCCGTCGCCTTGACACATGGAGCTCACGAACAAGCCTCAGCTGCAATGCACCACCATCATATACACTAACTCCCAATCCCTCCAACGCAGAGGTGCAGTCATGCAAAAGCAGATTGCCGTCACGATTGAGGGCAATGACAAAGTGCTTTCCTTCAGGGAGGAAAAGCCTGTTGAAAATAGCTTTTGCAAATCTGAACACTTCCATTGGCTAAACTCTTGAAGATGCTATATCATAAAACCGCAGAAGGACTTCATCTGTAGTAAGCAGTTCTTCCGGTAACTTATTGCCCACTTCAACAATCGTCGCAAAATCTTTCTTGGTGTAACAATCCTTAAATCCTGCCCGAAGAGCTTCCAAGCGTGCATTCTTGATCTTCTTAGCTTCGACATATACCTCGAATTCCTTAAGCAACCTCTTAGTCCGTACAGCCTCCAGTTGAGCTTGGTCGTTGACATCAGGAACATGCCAATAACCATTTTCGTCCTTCAAGAAATTCTCATCCAAAATCTGCATCAGTTCAGGAAGAGTGTCACCCTTCTTCGGATTTACAAGGTCCTGCATCCAATCCGGAAGAATCTCGCTATATGTTTTCGGGCCTGACTCAAGTTTGCGTTTCAGCCATTCAATGCCTTCCGCCTCACTGCTGACCAGAAGAGCCAATGAGACAAATGACGAAGTATCTTTCTTCTTCTCTTCATACTCAATTGCCTGCTCTGCGGTGAAGAACATACCGTCACGCTCCACGAAATGCTCTCTCAACCCTTTCTGAAACTCAACAGCATCCATAGGAACAGGATAGCCTCCTTGCACATAATAAGCAATCATACGATCATACAGTATTTTAGGAGAACGCTCAATTACGGCAGTTGTGGCATTTTCTCTTATTAGATGAACTGGTAGGTGTTCAAGAAGATCCTCAATAAAGTCCCAAACGTTTGCAGACACATCTGCCGCGTTAATAAATTTATCTGTTAAATCATTGCTCGGTTTATAACAAGTTAATACTAGATCTTGTTTTACCGCAGTTGTTGATGTAACTGCATTATATGAGCCCTGTTGTTTGTCAAGAGATGAAACACTCACGACAATGAATCCTGCATTTTGGAGAGATATTTGAATAGCATTCCACACACTCGCTTTTGTGTTACTAAATTCAATCGTGATCCAATGGTTAGGCTTTAAAACCCTATAGAATTCTTTCATAGAAGCGTTAATCAACATAGAATATTCCAGTAATCCTTTCATTTGAACTGAATTTATTATCGCTTCCGTTTTATTATTAGTTGATACTCTTAACCAAGCTTCCCACAATTCATTCAATTCAGAGTACATAATATTTGCACCAAAGGGAGGATCTATAAAAATATAATCGATAGAGTTATTTGGAATTGTCAATGAAGTAGCAGACTGGATGCATGTAAGATTTTTATTTTCGTCTAAAAGTTCATAAGCTTTTGCGATTTTATCTATCTTATTTTTATATGCTGTGAACACATTTGATTCTGCAACAAGAGATCCGACATATAATGTTCCATTTAACGGATTATACGGGAACGATACCTCTGGCCTATACCGATTTTGCTTAGAAACATTAATCAATTGTGATGTAAACCAAATTTTCAAATATGTTCGATTCCCTATTTTGTTATATATAGATGATAAAATATATAAACTTCTTTTAGTGTAGAATTGATATATATACTTTAATCCATTTGTCCGCTTTGGTTCAAGAGTTTTGCACCCATCACTTAACTCTTCAGTCGGGAACCAATATGGTATTTTTATATTATCAATCTTATTAAGTATTTCTTTGTCGTAATCGTCTAAATATTTAGTATATGATTTACCGTTGTATTTATAATGAATCAATACTGGAAAAGATTTTGCAACTTCATCCACTGTGCCAGTTGGAGCATTATACACTGTTTCTTTTATTCTCCGAAGACCGCGTTTAATTAAAGAGCAATTGCAATGAGGGCAATTAAAGTTTTCTCTTACGCCTCCTGTATTTGAATCATAAGCCGCTTGATAATATACTATTTCTTTCCCACAAGAAGGGCAAGAAAAAACATCCGACCAAACTACTTGCTCTATTTCCCCATATAAATTTCCTACATGTTTTGTAAGATACATCCACGAACATTCTTGATAAGTATCATTAAATATTTTTTCTGTTTCAATCTTAAACTTTTTGCCAGAAATGCTATTATTATAACATCCCGATATCAGCGTAGATATAACTGAAATATCTGAACAAATACTGTTTCTGTGTCCGATATTTGTTGTGTTGAATGGTTGTTCTGAATTACATAAATGCGCAGCTACTCCTGTCATTCCAGTTCCACAAAAGCCATCCAAGACTATATCTCCCGGTTGAGTATAACATTGGAGATATCTAATTATTGCTGGATGTGGAACTTTTGTATGATAAGTGTGAGCGTTATAAATAGGATTGTTCTTTCCTTCGCTCACATCGCTTGCATACGGCTCCTTGGCCTCAAAATCAGCTTTACGCTTTCCTTCTGCCTGAAGTGTTTCCTTTTCTGCTTCCCATTCTTTGATGAAATCATTGATCCAAGGATTTGGACACGCTGTATAATAAGGCGGGTCAGATAGATTGATGATATCCTCATCATCACCTATAGGAAATCCTTCAATAAGTTTTAGCTTTGGTAATTTCTTCCGAAGTTCATTTCTGAAATACTCCCTCCGCTCATCGTCATTAGCGAAAGTTATCCCTAGGCACGTAACCGGGCCTTGAGATTCCACCTGTTCGTCCTCGTATGTAAAGAGTTTGTCGTCCATGTTCAGAAGTTTTATTTGCTTAATACTATTCTTACTTTCTTACGGTCCTTGCCTGAGCATTTCTTGTTAATCGTATGCTGAAGCACTCCAATCGCCTCATCGATGGTCATAGGCCTGCTGATGCTTGATGCAAGCTCTTCCGAAGTTATTTCCACCTTCTCATATCCGCCACTCAACATATCCAGCAGTTGGAGTAGACATTCAGCCGAGTATTGGTCATTGATTACCGTCATTCCGTTTGCGAATGTAAGGAGGAAGTTCTGTGATTTCTCATCCATCAGGCCGAGAGCTTCCTGAGAGTCAGGAGCATTCACATAATCCTTCAAGGCATTTATCCAAGTATCGTATATAACCTGGAGATCTTCCTTAAATTCAGTCACAGTCTTCATTTTACCTGTCCCGCTTGTCAAAGGATTGAAACCGGCGTATGGTGATGATTCCAATATACTCTTAACATTCGGATTGGCAGTTTTAAGTTGTGAAAAAGTCATCTTCCACTGCCCCCAGATAGATGTATTGATAAGTGTACATTTGCTCAGCTCTGTGCAAGCACGATACTCACCACTATTCATGATTTCTATCCGTTTAGACTCTTCAAATTCTTTCAAACAATACTTGTAATACTGCTCCAGGTACCACTTTATGTAATCCTCCTTCATTTTATCCAGTTCTGAGCTATACGCAGTCACCTGTGCTTCATTAATGTCTTTCAGAATATCCGCCACTTTATTCACTGTCGCATCAATATTCTTTAACAAAGCCGTGTCCGCTGGCACATACTGCTTGGCCTGCGTAAGATACTGGACTTTGGAATCAAGTTCTTTTGCAGTCTTGATAACAGCCTTAGTCTGCTCAAGTTCAGCTTTGTGAGCCGCCATTTTCTGTACTACGTCGAGGTTAAACTTGAAATTTTTAAGCTTAGCCTGACTTGTGATGGTTGAAACATAATCACTGAACCCTTTAAGAGACAGCACGTCTGTCTTAATGCTCACAGCCTGCAATGAATCTATGACTGCAACTCCAGAAACCTCAAGACCATTTTTCAACTCACGGGCATCGAATGTCGCACAATCAGCAGCCAAAGCCCTCGCAGCATTGACCATCATGACAAAAGTGCTTTCCTGATCCAGCTGGTTGGACTTATCCTGGCCGCAGAACATCTTGGTAAGTTCCCTTGCAATAGGAATATTTATGTCTTTTGGCCTCTTGATATTTGCAAAATTGTAATAGTCATCAGGTTGCAGCCCCCTAAGCTTATCCAATGTACTTGCATTGATGACTTCGCTACTGTTGAGAGTAATCTCGCATTCACCCAATGCTATCAGTACGGCAAGCACCATAAACTCAAACACAGCATCCAGATGATAGTCTTTCGTAAACCAGACATTCTCTGACCTAGGGAGCAGTTCCAGAATCTCATCCCTATTTATCACCATATTATGCCCTCTATCATTCATCATATTCAATATGGCCTGGGCATAGATGCTCCTGTCCACCACGAGTTCACCTGCGCGGTAACACCCCAATCCCATAAGCACAGCCTCGCCATCCTTGTTTCCTTCTGTCGGGCGAATAATCTTAGCTATAGTTCCCTTGATATACCTGTCGATATTGCCGTTTCGCTTGTCGAACGATATTGTCTGGTTTGCGTTAGTGAATGCCGGATAATTCGGAGTCTCGCCTGTGAACTGGTCCTCAAAGATTGAACTTGCCACACTGTCGAAAATTTCCATCTTGGACGCGCCACTGCCAGGGAGCGAAAAAGAGTTCAGAGATTTGGCATCATTGTCACTGTAGAAAACCTGGGTTCCAGTAAGGTAACAAGCATCGAATGCACGACGAGCCTTGATGAACAATTCCTCATATTTCCCCTTGTAATGAATTTTCTGAGAGGAATCAGCGGACATATATTGACTGAATGCAGCGCCATAAAGAACGACGAGATTCTTGAATTCTTCGCTAAGATTATCCATCACGAAATATACCTCGTCACTTTCCATATTCCTCGACTTCTTGTCCTCCTGGAATATAGGCATGAATATCATGTAGAAGTGCTGTTTCGGATGCGTAGTGGACTTTTCATTTGGATTCCCGAGGAAAATATATCCATCTCGCGTTACCTTGTGGCTTCTCCACTCCAATTCATGAGCATATATCTGGAACCCCGACCTATACGGACTTGAAGTGATGCCGAGAACTTCCACGATGAACTTAAAGAAAGATTCATCTTTCCTGCTCTGAGGCATAGTTTCAGCCACCTGGGCTATCAGCTGGTCGAAATTTACACCTCCCTCTGTCCTCAGATGATATTCTTCGTTTTCCTCGTTGAAATCAAAATACTGTCCAGAAGTCGCCTTGATGACGAGTTTTGCAGTACTATCAATTGTATCCTTAAGCAAATCTGCATCGTTCGCAAACTTATCAGTAATGCAAAGATCATTCACTAAAGCTGCAGCACTCGTTCCATTTTTCTTATTCAAATCTCCCTGGAGAATCTTTATAGCTGTAGCATTGACAATGCGTTTTGCCATAGGAATAACTGACTTCCTGGCGCCATTGAAATTGCTCTCAATTTTGTCATAAATGATATTCACAACATCAGAAACGGTCTTGAAGTCCGGCACAGCCATAAGTCCTGTATCAGCCATCATTTGCTCCCAATACATATCGTATGTGATAAGGCCAGGATTATCTGCTGGAATATCCATATCAGCAATCTTCTCAAATTGCTTGGTAAGAGTCTTCAGTACCTCACGCTGTGCCCTTCCTAGCTTAATCATCTGGAAATTATCGAAGTATGATGGATGCACAGGAAACAGCTCGACATAATCTTGCAGATGTGCGTGCATATCACCAAACAGTCCCACAAACTTCTCAAGATGGGTCCTGATGGCTGCTTTTTGTTGCTCAGACTTGCGGAGCAGACGATTCTGAACTACAAAAGACACATCTTCCTTACGTATAGTCAAGTCTGTATATCTGTCCTTCACTTTTAGCAGCATCTCAGCCGCAAATGCAAACTCCTGTGACTGATAAATCATCTCCTGCACACCAAACATGAAAGAGAACCGTCCCTTTGAACATTGCTGCCCGAGAGCCTGAATCACTTGCAGGTCCTGATTCAACTGTCCTACTGCCGCATGCCCCTTCAGATATGCCAGTAACTCATCGATGATAATCAGCAATCCCTTGTCCGGATACTTCTCCTCAAAAGCCGCCATCATATCATCCAGCTGCTCACTATACATTTTGAGAGAATCAGGATCAAACTGATAATCTACGCCTAACTCTTCAAGATAACGCTGAATCTGAAACGTGACTATATCCCACAACTTGCGGTCAGTCTGCATCTCAAAACGGTGCACCTTATACCTTCCGGCAATAGGAGCCATCACCGATTTTGCTGCATCATTGTTGACATTCTCCAAATAATCAGCATTCTCCGCAATCAGAGACACCAGCGACATCAAATGAGACTTACCGGTACCATAATTACCGATAATCTGGATACCTTTCCTATTCCTTTCTCCGAACTTCATGTTTCGGACTATCTCCGGAATTATTGTCTCGACAAAATAATCAGGATACACGAAAGTCTTGACAATATCTTCACGATACTTATCGCCATTAAGTAGTCCTACTTGAATAACATCCGTAATAGGTTCAAATTGCAGTATGTCACGGTATTTCATATTATACTGAAGTTTATATCTGATTGGTTAATAGTAATTTTAGACCCTTTATGCAGAAAATATATCCGTTGCTCATCTACCTCCCCTGGCCACATGAGCACTGTCAATGTGGTCCTTGAAATCCTCCTCAGTAAGCCAACAACGTCAATATGCAAATCCTTTTCAAACAAAATTCCAAGATTCCCGAGAAACACAGCGGGACCTAAATCCTTATATGTAGCAATATGTGCATAGATTATCTTCTCAAGAGCATCAGACACCTCGAACTGAAATCTCGTAGGATTATGCCCATATTTCTCCTCCATCTTTTCGATGCTCTCTGCAAGCTCCATCCCCACATTTAGCACCGTATCATCATATACAGAATCAGTATATCTCAAGACTGCAAGACGATACCTTGCAGCAGAATCTACTATCTGCCGCAATGCTTTATCAACATCTTGATTACCTTGCCCCATAGAATAATTGCATATAAACTTACAAAGTTACAAAATAATCTTACCCAGCACAGGAAATTTCCAAGACATAATGTCATAGCCAAATGTCATAATGACAGGATTTACATATTTTATGTATATTTTAAATATAGAATACTGCTATTTTATATTCTATATTGATAATTGGCATATTTTATGTTATTTTTGATACTAAATTTTAAACATTTACAAGTATGAGCAATTGTCATAATTTATTTACACAGTTCGAAGGAGAACTTGAGATTTTACCATCCAAGAAAGGCCAAATGATAAAATCAAGGACTAATTTAAGAGACAAAATTAGGTCTTACTTCAAAGAAAAACACCCAACATATATTCCTTCATTTTACATCCAAGGTTCCTATAAGTTGGGGACAAGCATCAGGACAAAAGAAGATAAATGTGATTTGGATGACGGAGTATATTTCAAATCAAATCCAGCCAACGTATCCGGAAAGACCTTGCAAGATTGGATATTAAAAGCCGTAGATGGAACAACAGAGGCGAAACCCACACATAAAAGGAAGTGCATAAGGGTCGATTATAGCGCAGGATACAATATAGATCTTCCCATAATGGTCTTTGATAAAGAAACCGATACACATCCATTATTAGCCGTTAAGGACACTGACTTCAAGACAGATGACCCCAAAGAATTTGTGGATTATTACAAGAAAAAGAAAACCGACCAACTAAACAGGATGGTCAAATATCTGAAAGCTTGGTGCGACAATAAGCGCGAAAACATGCCAAGCGGCATAGCCATGACAGTTCTAACACTCAAACACTTCCAGACAAACGACAGGGACGATATAGCCCTAAAATACTTGCTAATCGAGATTGAAAAGGATCTTAAGAATAATTTCAAATGTACAATGCCGACAACACCTTATGACGATTTATTCGCTGATTATTCCGAAAGCAGAAAACGCAACTTCCTGGACAACCTCGCAGACTTCATAAAGGATGCAAAAAATGCAATTGACGAGAAAAATCAACTAAAGGCAAGTAAATTCTGGAAGCAACATCTTGGAGAAAGATTTCCTTTAGGAGAGGATAAGGAAGAATCTCTCAATAGTCTTTCATCTATAGCTTCAATTGCAAGAACATCAAGACCATATCACAAATAATGGCGTACAATTTAAAATTTGAAAAAGATATTGGGGACACAATAAAAAAGTATCCCTTTTTAAAAATTACACGAGACGACAAAGAATCATATCTCAAAGGGATCTTAGATATAAATGACAATAAGAAGTACCTTGGGAGCTACTCAATTGAAATCAAAGGAAGCAGGAAATACCCTTACGAATTCCCGATAACCTATGAAGTTGGAGGTGATATTCCAGCAGAACCTGATTTTCACAAGTATAACGACAATTCTTTATGCATTGACATTAGGGCAAGTGAAATCTTAAAATGCCATTCTGGAATGACAGTAAGTACTTATATTGAGACTGAACTAATCCCGTATTTCGCTAATCAAATATATAGGAAGCTAACAGGGCATTATGTAAATGAATACAAGCATGGGCGTGATGGAATCAGGCAATTTTATTGCAGATTATTTTCCACGAACGACATTCGATTATGGAAGAAATGCGTCCAACATGCCTTTTCACATATTGATAAAGAAAGAAATGAGTTATGTTATTGCGGTAGTGGACTAAAATACAAAAAATGTCATTTACTAACTGATGAAAAATTAATCCTGATAGGGAAAGAACAAATATTAAACGATTTATTAATACTATGAAAAGACGATTATTTATAGGGTCATCTTCAGAAGGTAAACCCATAGCAATAAAAGTTGAAGAAAAGGTCAAGAAAGAGTGCGGAGACTGGATTAATTGCATGCCATGGTATGGCAATGATTGCTTCATCCTTAATAAAAGCACACTGGAAAATCTCTCTTCCCTGACACTGATTTGTGATTATGCAATCTTAATCGCATCGAAAGACGATATCACAAGCAAAAGGAGTTGTATCAAAAGGTCTATACGCGATAATGTCATTTTTGAATATGGCCTGTTTAGCGGTAGCATTGGAATCAGCAAGACGTTTTTACTTATTGACAAAAATGTACATATCCCCTCTGATGTTAAAGGAACAACTTTAGCATATTATGATGACCGAACCATAGATGACAAAATTGACAATATTATTAACCAAATCAACAAAAGTAAAGAAGAATTTGAATACAGACTTCTGCCGTCATCTGCACTGGCCGTTGGATACTATGAGAATTTCATCACTAGAACAATCAAAGAAGTATTACCGAAAGGGGCAAAACTTAAAATACTAATTCCAAACAAAATATTTGATATTGTCGATATGGCAAACGACTATTGCATTGATAATGGAGAATGTTCATACAACATATCACAAAACACCCCCAAAGTATATCATTATAAGAATAATAACAGTTTATATTTTGATATTCCGATGACACTGTCGACTTTGTACAGATTGATTTCAAATATCACGAAAACGGGGCCAATAGGCATCAATAAAGAGCAAGAAAATCTTATAGAGCATGAATTAGATAACTTCAAAGAGACCTTATGCGCCCTAATAAAATCACATAATCTAACAGACAAGGTTCTTGTCTCAGATTTTACATTGTAATATTACAGCTAATCTGCAAAAATAGCAAATAAAATATATATTATTCGAATTTCGTTATTATCTTTACCGCCGATTATAGCAAACGAACCATGATACAAGAGATTTCAGTCAAGAATTTTTTGTCATTCAAAGATAAGGTTATTTTTAGCTTTGAAGCCACAAAGGATAAGACATTTGAAGATTACCAGGTAGTTGAAGTAGCCGAAGGCGTAAGACTTCTGCGGTTTGCACTAATATATGGACCAAATGCCTCTGGTAAATCTAACTTGTTGAGTGTATTTGATTTCCTTAAAAGTTTCTGGTTTGAAAAGACTACCGACATCGATGAAAAGACAGGAACAATCCCGTTCAAACTTGACATTGAAACTCCATCGCAGGCTTCCGAATTTGAACTAAAATTTTACATCGGCAGAACCCGCTATTGGTATTTGCTTAAATTATATGAGGATAGAATAGAAGAGGAGAAGCTGTACTATTACAAATCCGTTCAGCCTACATTATTATTCTCAAGGAAATGGGAAGACAATCAGTCTGTCATAACATTTAATCCGGCAGCAGTCAAGATCAGCAAGGCGGCACAGGAAGAGATTTCTCTTAAATGTCTTTCCAACATGTCTGTTTTTGCTGCCAGGAATCAGGTAAATGTAGCCATTCCGGAAATCGATGCGGCGAAAGATTGGATGCGTAGTAAAGTAATGCCGTCCATACATCCGATGACATCCATGTTTGAATACGCAAGTATGAAGATGACCGAAGATGCAACTCTAAAATCGTATCTCTTGGATTTTATACACAAAGCTGATTTCAATATAACAGGAGTAAAAACGGATATAGTCAAGAACCCTATAAACCAGGCAGATTTGACCTATCTGCTTAGTCGCGAAGATATTCCTGCAAATGACAAGGAACGCTTAGCGAAAGAACAAAGTTTTGATTCCTTAAATACTACATTTGAGCATACGGTAAAGAATAAACGAGGAACAGAGGTCTATACATTGCCAAACACGCTTCAATCAGATGGGACGACAAGGACATTTGGCATTGAGGCTGCGATATATGAGGCTATCAAGAAAGAGGCATTCCTGCATATAGATGAGATTGAGTCATCTCTTCATCCTGAACTGGTTGAATTTATCTTGCAGAAGTTCCTTTCTTCATCGAACAGGTCTCAGCTATTGGTAACGACACATTACGATCCTCTGCTTAATACAGTTGGAGACCTTATGCGCAGCGATTCAGTATGGTTTACTGAAAAAGACGAGTCAGGTGCGACTAACGTTTATTCTCTTGCAGACTTTAAAGGGCTTTCGAGAATATCTTCTTTCCAGAAAGCATATAGGAATGGTGTTTTTGGAGCTTTACCTAACATTAAAGGATAGCGGTATGGCCAGAAAATCAGGAATGATCAACTCCAGGTCTCCAATCCCGGTTATCATTGGTGCCGGGATTACGGAGCAATGGTATTTTACACACCTTCAAAATCTATTGGATTTAAGATGCCGGATCAGGCCAAGATATTTCGGGACAGAGGATATACGTCAATTAGACAAGAAAATTGCACAAGTTCTTGAATCTGGTGCTATTGCCATATGTATTTTTGATGTAGACACAGCGCAATTCAATGAAATTGAAAAAGCGAAAGTAACGGCGTTGAAGAAAAAATACGAGGGCAAGAAGAATGTTATTCTTTGTGACAGCTTACCATCCATAGAATACTGGTTCTTGCTACATTATGAAGATACCAACAGATTCTTCCAAAACTCTGCCGCTGCCGAGACTGTTCTTCAGAAGTATATTGCCGACTATGAGAAAACCGAGGGATTTCTCAGCAAACAAAAATGGGTTGAGAATATGATTGAAGGTAGTAAGCTCGAATTGGCAAAGTCTCGTGCTCAAAAATATGAAAATTCAGAAAGAGCATATTCAAAGGTCTATAAAGCTATTGAATTTGTCTCGGGCAATAAGCCACTTTAGTTACTTAAGTTAATCAAGTTACTCAAGTCATTTACCCTCCTGATCATCTTTCAGCAGGCGTTTCAGGTCGCGGATCTGGCCTTTGGTTTTCTCGCGGATTGAGGGATCTGCCAGGCCAAGGCGGACATCGTGATAGACTCTCCCGGGATTTTCCATCTGCAGGGTGACGGCTGTTTCGTATGCGGAACGGGAGATAAATTCGTCAGAAGTACGCCAGTAGATGAATCCGGCAAGCATTGCTATGACCAGAAGTACCAACGGACCGAATAGGAGTGCGTCTTTATGATTCCGGACACGCTGCCACCATTGCCGTCTGCGCTCTTCGGCGCGTGTTATCGACTCAGCTGCTGACGAGAGCTGCGATGCGGATGAAACCACTGACCTCAGGGCAGACTCCGTTCCATATGGAAGTTCTGCAGTGACAGTTATCGGCTTCACTTCCGCTTTTACCGTTTTCCCTATGAGGGATGAAGTAATCGTGTCAGATATCAGTTTTCTGGCATCCTCATCGCTGATCACCTGTACCGGACCGTCTTTCAGGAGGTCTGATATCATCTTGTCCCTGGACTCGTTCTGTTCAGCCAGACGTTTGAGTGAGGATTCAATATTCTGCACACAGGCCTCAAAGTACTCTGTGGTAATAATGTTGTCTGTTTTGCTTGTCTTTGCCATTTCAAATTCTCCTTTTCTTTCTCTTTTGTTTGTCATTATTATCCTTCTGAACTTCTGGAGTTTGGCTCTCCATAAGGTCCACCAGAACCCCGAGTACATAAGACTCCGGCCTTGATGCTCCGGATTGATTTATGTTCTCTGACTCCTCGATGCTGTTCTTCTCCAGCTGCTTCATCAGTCCCGAATAACTCATGCTTCGGTCTATCACAGACCCTTTGAAAGTATAATACCTGCCATCCGAAGAATTCCATTTGCTGAAATTGATTCCCTGCACGCTGCCGTCGTTCTTCCTTACCAGCTGACAAGTGACATTCCTGCCAAGCAGTTTCCGCTCGAAATCCCTCCATCCGGAACTTCCATTTAGCGCGGACTTGACAGCATGGTAGATTTCATATCTGGTCTTTTCCTTACTGCGGAGCTTCTCGACATCTGTATTATCCTTTCCTCTTGACCAGTGCAGTCCGTATGCTCTGTTCAGGTCCTTGCAGACATTGATGTTCCGCCTCCGGATGAAATCGGTATCAAGCCTGTTCCCGTCATTCCCTACAAGGTTCAGGATGATGTGGACATGAGGATTGCCGCCTGGTTTGTGATGCCGGATGACGACATATTGTGTATTATCCAGCTTCATCCTTCTGAGATAGTCCTCTGCAATCTCGGACATCCGCCTGTCGGTCAGCGCCGGCTCGTCCTCTTTCATGAAACTGAGAGCGATATGCATCACAGGTTTGACAACCTTCGTGTTCAGACTTGCCTGCATATGGAAACTCCGTCCGATATCTCCGGCAATGGTCAAGGAAAGGGCTCCCCTTTCCGCTTTCACCGCTTCGTTCAGTCGTGTCATCTGCTCCGGGTCGATGTCAAGTCCATCGAAACAGAGGATCCGCGCCTCGTCATGGTCGAGGCAATATCTTGCACAGCCGGAAGGGTCGCTGCCTGTAATTATCTTTCCTATCATTTATGTATGGTTTTTATGACAGCCTTGAGTTCAGATGAAAGACGGAGGACATCAGCAATGTAACTGAAATGTCCGTCGGCGTTCATCCGATGGGCCACCTGATTCAGGTTAATCCCTATCTTGTACAGTTCTTTAATCATATAAACCTCCTCTTTCGAAAGTGCCTGTGCCACCTTGCCATGCAGAGCTGCATACCGGCAATATTCTGAAACCGTCAGACCTGACTTTTCAGCCTTTGCCTGTAGGATCCTGTACTCCATATTGTTCGCTGACAGCAAGATCTTTCTGTCCCTTTTGTATATGCCCGACTTGGGGCGCCCAGCCTGTTTTCCCATAACATCATTTTTGCGACCCAAGGGAGTCAGGACAATTCCGGCTTATCCGGAATACAACCTCGCTCCCCGCTAGAATCTCCCTTTCCTCCAAAATCCTATTCCTGTCTGTCCGGAAACTGTACTCCTCGAAATGCAGTGTGGCAAAGAATTCCGAATAACGGCTCATTATACGTTCTCCGTACATCCCTATGATTTGTCCTTCCGTCTCCATGTTCGTGGAACACGCTGTATAGAGGGATCTGTCATACCTGAAATCAAGGATATCCGCGATTGGTCTCAATTTGTTTCCGTACCGGCAGACTATCGCCGGCTCAGCTCCGATGTCATCAATGTGGAGAAACCTCATTTTCTTGACAGATTCTATCTTGTCCGTTTCGCCGTTCTGGGCAAGCTGGCATACATCCACAGCCTTGATATAGAAGACGGACAAATTCGAGGGCGTTCCTTTTGTCATATTACGGAGAATGTAGGCGACAGTATCAGACACTGCCTTGAGCATGGTAGTTTTACCGTTCCCGAGAGTTTTCCCTGAAAAGGCCACTCCCAGCCTTGGATTTTCTCCGCACAGCCAGCCTGCAACCTTCATAATATATTCATCCAGAAGAGAGGTGTGAATAAACTCAGAAGACGTCATCAGGACCCTTCTGCGGTAGGCTTTGAAAAGGAGTTCGGCCACTGCCTCTTTCGGGCCTATTAATTTACATCTGGTTAGGCAAAAGGTTTCCTGCTGCTTTATCGCCGTTGCTATCCTCACGGCATACTCCTGTTCCGCTTTCATATTTTCTGTTGTTCTTGTCAAATGTTTCCAGAACCCGGCGCCAGTTATTTATCGGCTGGCCAGACCTGTCTTTCCATTCAACCTGTTCATAATGGCTGTAGAAATCTTCCGGATCAACTCCCGTCAGACCATTGTCCTCGCAATATTTCCGGACTTCATCAACAGTCGGGATTTTCCCCCTTAAACCCCCTTTATAAGAATTAGAATCATATTCAGAATCAGAGACATATACAGATTCAAACTCACATTCAGAAACAGATTCAAATTCAGATTCAGAGAATGATTGAACATTTGTTTGAGCATTTGTTTTTAGACGGAGTTGTCTTTGAAGCGGACCTCTGGCTTTCCTTTCTGCCCGTAAAGCATGCTCATATTCAATCTGTAGCACCAAATTGAAACCATCCAGTACTATGAGTTTCTTTTCAAGAAGTCCCTTCAGACAACGGATGAATTTGGAGTCGTTCCGAAGTATGATTTTGGGTAAAATCCTGACCAATTCTTTCTCAGATACTGCGGTCATTGGTTTTGGCTCGGATTTACGGTGAAGGAAGGGAATCAAATCCAGCTTTCCCATTTCTCCAACATACATTACCGCACAAACGATGAAGAAATAGAGGCCGGCTTCCTCAAGGGAGCACAGCTGCAGCAGTGGATTTGACAGATAGTCCTGTGCATAAAGTTTGCCCCAGGGACGATAACCGGCCTTGTTCATCTTATTATCCTCCGTTTAAGAATTACATCTACATCTGATTTCCGGTAGAGATATTTCCCTCCTACATAGCATGGTACCAGGTAACCGGAAGCAGCCCATTTTGTCAGAGTCGAGTCACATCTTTTCAAAATTTTCTTTACTTCTGCCCTGGTATAATATATGTCCGAAGTACTCTCGTCTCTGATTTCCTGCTCCCGCTCCTTACGTCCTGCCTTTATAAGGCTGGCGGCAAACTTCCTCAAATCTTCGTCTCTCAGAACATACACGACAGGCCTGCTGTCTGAGTTGAAATCTAAAAAATCCAAATCGGCCATAATGATATTTGTTAGGGTTGAACTTTGTGGTATACGAAAAGTCGCCTCCGTTTTTGTTCGAAGGCGACTGCAAAATAATGGGGAAAATCCCGCAAAATCCATAATTTGCTTTCCAATTTGTTTTCCGGAAAACAAAATTGGAAATAAAACCTAAGAATTTATGAGTTTATTGATGTGTTCCTCTGCTTCTTCCAGGTTGACTGAATTTTGAACTGCCGTTTTGGTATTGCTAAGAGTCCTTCTATATGAACTCTCGTTAGACTTTCCAGATGTAGGGAACAGATATCTGGAAAAAGCACTGATATTGTCGTCCATATAACCGAGCCGACATAATGCACAATAGTAGACACATAACCTGGTGGCATAGCCATCAACCAGACCTCTGTCTTCAGCCTGCACTCTCAAAAGGTAGTTTATTATAATATCAATTTTCGCTTGTGGCAAATTCTTCATCAGGGAATAAAGGTCAGGGACTGCCGTCCTACCTTTTTTGACGATTGTGCGCTGCGATTTTGACTGGATAGTCTGCCTCTGATTCTGGTTCTCCAAGCTCATCTTATTTGTGTGTAAAGATACCAGGTGATCATACATATTGGCCCATTCTTCCGCACTCAATCCGCTTGATGTCCTAATACTCTCAATTTCATCTTTATTCATATCTATCAGCTGGAGGAAAAGACTAACATTGTATTCCCCATTCTCCTTTCGAGAGAGAGACATGAAGTCTAAAATCTTTTTTTCAAGATAAGATTTAGCCAGATATTTTTTGTCTCTGCTCCATCTTTCCGTTGACCGTTCCTTTAACATTGGAAGAAGATAGAAGCGGGAAAAAGACATAATAAGAAATATCATACCTAGCTCATTAAACCCGGCTAAGCCCTTCTTTACTGTCACTAACGGCAATGCTAAGCCTGTCAATATAAAAAGAAATAATGTCATATACTTGATTTTTTTAATGACAGATTGACTACTATAATAGTCTGCGTCCATATTTTTGAAATCTACTTCACTGATCCTTTTCATATAATTTATCTTTAATAGTAATGCTGACATTTCCACTCTCACTTATTGCTTGTCGAATGCCAGTTTCAGAAAGCAAAATTAGTGAAAATTTTCTCTTTTATCGCACTTTTTTACACAGAACAAACAATTAATTATCAGACAATTATGCAACACAAATATAAAACACTATAAAATACCATCAAATGCCATGAAATGCGATTAAAAACGATACCGAACGTAAAAATTTTACTAGTAAAAGTTGTATTTAGACTACCCGGCAAAGGGGTGATTTATACTCTAATTTTTCCTTCTCAGAATTCGTGTATAATTTGATCATCAAAAAGAGGAAGTCTACATCTACAAATACGATGCGTAACTGCAAAGGTTACAACACCGTAATTTGTGATGTTATATGGTCTTGACCGGAAGATTACTTTGAGACAGTATCTTATTTTTTAACTTATTTCACATACATATAGTTTCTCAGCGAAAGGCCAAACTAATACCCCAAAAATTCTTCAACACTATTCTTGAAAAACATTAAACTATCGTACGCACTTCGTTCTTTAAAGTATTCCCTTATATCCAATGATATTTGAGATGGGTTACCAATTTGATAACATAAAACGACATCACCTTTTTCTTGAACAAGATGAAATGGAATCATCCTTACCGACAATCCAAATAATGTCTTGTTTTCAGACTTTCGATTAATAAGAGCATTTAAAGAATCCAATATTTCTCTGGACAAAGTTACTCTGTTACCTTCTGCATATTCTGTTAATAATGAATCCTGTTTACATAAACGCAGGCTCTCCTCTATCATATATTTATAATTCTCATATAGGTTTTGATAACTTTTATTTAACATACCTATATCGCACCCACCATACAAAGCACGACTTTTCCAATCATAATAATACATATAACTTTGATGAGCTTTTACAAAAGGTGTATTATATTTAATATTCAAAAATACAAGTCTAATTTGCTCAGGACATTCACCTAACCATATGTATTTTAAACGAATATACTTCAATATTTGCTCTACTAAATCTTGTTTTTTACTGATATTCGCAAGAAGCTTATTATCTGTCGTAATTATATACACATTTAAAACATTTGTCGGTACAGAATTAATAAACAACTCTAAATTATTGAATAACAAAACATCATCTCTCTCTTCCTCTTGCAATATTATATAAATATCATTAAATACATCTGAAGGGAAATACGCATTCATAAAATTACTCCTTCTATGCCATAAATCATCAACAAATCGATCTAGCCACATTATGTTTGAGCCAACAATAGGAATCAGCAATATGGATAAAGAAATTGGGAATAACGCAACACTTTGGCAAATCAATATTTTTCTACTGTACGTATTACCATTATATTCTATTGCAAACAAATAATCACCAATATCACATTTACCTTTAGTTAGTATAAGCCAAATAATGTCTACAATGGTTACTAACAACAATGATATTAATACAGATACCTGCGCTGCTAACCACTGCACATTAGATACACTAAGTGATATCGTTGTTGGAATATAACAAAGAATGAATACAACGCAAAATTTCACTAATAATTTGCAACTAGAATTTGCTTTTAAATTAAAACAGAGATATCCTATAGATGATTTATGAGTTATTGCAGGGAATATATAAACTATTACAAAAGCGACAAAACCAACACTAAATTGCCCTGTCTTTTGCGCAGAGCAATTGAATAAGACATAAAAGACAGTTGTTAATAGAATAAATAATACATTATTAACAATTATCGCTAGCATTCTCTTTATTAGCATTTTGCGCATACTTCGTTATATAATAACCACTAACAACTATAAACATAAGGAGCAAAGCAAAAAAGGGAATATAATATTCAGCCAACAATGCAGCCATTCCTATATATTTCTTAGATAGATTAATGGAAGCCAATTTATTATGATAATTAACAAATAAATTATCCTCCTCTCGTCCATGAGCAAAACTTCCCCAAAGATTGAGATATAGAGTTTCTCCTGGCATTAACGATAATGGCTCATTTACTGTCAAAATCCTAGACTTAGAATCATAACGAATATTTTTTAAAATATCATCACTTTCTTTTGAAACCTTCATTGAAGTAGAAACACCATAAGATGTAAGTTCTACAACACCACAATCGCGCAGATTTATCTCATTAATTATTTCTTTTGTATTGTTAGTAATTTTGATAGTCTTTTGTTCTTGAGTATCTATCAAATATTTATATAACACAGTGGTATTTTGTTTTATAGCATTATCATCAGAGTTTTGCTGTATGTAATTGAATACATTGTTATATGAATCTTGAAGTGTTGATGGGAGATTGATTTTCTCATAAGAAACTTCAACGCCCAAATCCTTAGGTGAAGATAGCAAACTAAACAATGAGATAATAGAAGTTATAAAGAAAAATACCATAGTAAGCAATGAATAGTATGGCTTTAAGCGATCATTAATTTGTTCTATAAGCTTTCTCATAATAAGTATCATTTTTACAAAATTACTAACAATACATTATCAATACTATTAATACCGAAACGATTTTATCATACATGTAATTACTTACCTGCTTCCGGAATTTTAACTAAGTCTCGTTTCATGTCAATATCTATAGTTCGGTAACGGGAAAAAACCTTGCTGCCTTCCATATGTATAGTGAGCGATGCCACAAGGTTAGGGTCCTTGATCACCCGGTAGATATTACTGTCACATCTGAAACGGCACTATTAGTGACCATGTAACAAGGCTGCGGCATTCGTCCACTTATAAGCCCGATTTCATGGACGGTAAGATTGGGTCATCCACTCCAGAATACCTTTTTATGGAATGTAGAATTGGTCATCTTGTTTATGGGGAAAACAGCCATGAATAAAAAATCCTACTAGAAGCTAGTCCCGAGAATCAATATCGACAGAAATATGCTCCCGGACGAAAAAAGCTCTCATCGGCAGGTTGCCGGCCAATAAGATAACCAAATAAATTGATATATTTGCAAACTACGAGATTTGAAGACTTACTCCAGACACACTGAATGAAACATTACCTGCATTATAAACAACTATTTTCATTCCACCTATGGGATCAAAATTCGAAATATCTGTTGCAACGGATCTGATATCCTTAATAATAGCTTTTGCTTCTTTAGTCATAGCACTTGATGCGCTTAAAATATCAAAAGAAACCATTGCACTTTCTTCACAAGCATTTCTACCCCGTATTACAGTTGAAATAGAAGAGGATGGACTAAAAATAAGTAATAAGGATTCAGACATATTTGATATCTATACAATATCTCTTATACAAATTAACACTATAGGATATTGGGACAATCAACGAAATGGCCACATACTAATTCCTTTCTTAACAAACTCCTACACATTTGGAGACGTTCTTCTAAATACCCCCATTAAGGCAAATGAATATTTCAAATTCGATTCATACGTAAAATATGAATCATACAATATATATGATTCTGACAAATATCAAGAAATATACGATTACATCACCTCTACTTATAACAACGATAGTAAATTGGGATATGCTGCTCCCACTTATTTTAATATACGATATTATATTCGTATAACCTATTTTAATGAATTCAACGAGATCAAAAACCTATACTTAGCACAGACTCACATACATGGAGGAGGATGCTTTAAACGAGTGATATCCGAAGATGACTATATTTCTAGTTTAGAAGAAACAAATCACCCTGAATTTGATTCATTACAAAAAGCATTACAATACTTTAGCGCTCGATTCTTTACTCAATATTAATTTTATAGTATACAGTAAATAGTCATAAAGCAATCGCTTTAACATTATTTATCGCCATCACATTACTAGCATTCACCTTTCTACAGATGACTTCACTCTCGCAGTATATAAATGTGCGACAATTATTAGATCATTACCATTCCGGAATGAAATGATTCTAACTATTATGAGACTGATAAGGGCCTTCTCGTCAAATGTCAGTCATATAAAAACCGACATCAGCCTTCTACCTCCAGAATTTTGACTAAGTCACGTTTCATATCAATATCTATCGTGCGGTAACGGCAGAATGCCTTGCTGCCTTCCACATGTCCGGTGAGCGATGCCACAAGATTAGGGTCTTTCACAAGTCTGTAGATATTGCCTATAAAGGTTCTACGCGCCATGTGGCTGCTGGCGATTTCATTAATCGGGACTTTCTTCTCTTTTCTGGTAACACTGTCCACAACAGTAACCGGTCTCGTTATCCCAGCCAATGCAAATATCTCCTTGATGTTGTCATTGTATTTCTGTGGAGAAATGAACGGAAGCAGTTTATCGCCCGGCATATCAGCATACTTTTCAATGATTTCCATTGCCACCTTATTCAAAGGTACAGAAACAGTCTTTGCGTTTTCCCTTATCGTCTTGACCGGTATATATTCTATCACTTCATTGACGACACACCCCTTTTTCAGCCTTATAAGGTCACTGACACGACATCCTACATTGCACTGGAAGACAAAAATATCCCTCTGGCGACTCATTTCCAGACTCGGAAGCTTCGTCCTGTAAATCACATTCAATTCATCCAACGTAATATAGACCGGCGTGCCATACCTCTGTTTCGGCATAGTGAAATGAGTAAAAGGAGTTCCTTTCATATACCCTTGACGGTTCGCCCAATTGAATATTGCCCGGAGTTGCTTGAAAATACTGGTCATATAGTTTTCTCCTCTGAGTTTGACTCTAGAGACGGACGGATCCAGTTCAGCTATCTTTGGATATTTGGCAATATAGGCCTCTTCAGACTCAAGATAATCCAGCAATAGGTTCAATACCTCCGCATTGACGGTGAGCAGGTCAAAGACAAATCTGTTGCGGCGACTGATACATCTGTAGTAAATTTCAAACCTATGAATCATGCTCCTCAGTGTCTCATAATGCTTCTTGCGTCCGACCGTCATATCCCTGTCACGGAGAAATTCGTCCATAATATCGTCAATCAAGAGTTTGTTGCCTGATTTACGGGACTCGTTCTCACTCATAGTATCTCCTCTATAGAACTTATCCACTGTCTTGGCAAGCCATCCTTGAGGTACATCGTCAGACTTTCTTGCTTCACAATAACTCACAGCAACATAATCCCTCAAGGACATCATATCCCTGACAATTCGTTCACGGTCTTCCGGACGGATCATGGCCCGGCTCCTGACAGTCTCACTTCTTTTGTCCCAATGGGAAGGAAGAATCATTATTCTTGTCCTGACAGACTGGTCAAAACCTTCCGCATCCGAAAGCCGGATATACAGTGGCGACAGCTTTCCTGCTTTCTCTTTAGATGCCGCGCGTAAAATGAATTTTATCCTCATAATATTCCTGTTTATTCTTCTGCAAAGGTCCGGAAATCTATCCTGTTTTTGTCCAGTAACAGCCAGATTCTGTCCAGAAGGAAATGTTGTAAAATCAGAAATTCTAAAGGATTTTACGTACGAAGAAGCAAAATAATGAAGACATCAAAAGTCTTATACACAATAATTTACCATTCAAAGACACCAAATGGTAATTTATTGTATTTCTTGGTAAAGTATAATATAAAATCGCAGACCAACCGGATCACATCGAAAGCATGATGCGCCTGACTCTGGTCAGGCGTTTTCCGTTCCGGACTGACCGGACCGGAGCTCGCTCAGGGACGGGAAGGTACGGAACGGGAAAGACAGGCGCAGCCTGGCACATCATGCGCACAGATGTAAGATTGCCCGTGGCGCAGGGACAGGGAATGCGCAGTCCCACGGACGAGCACCATCCCAACCGGATCATCGGAAATTATTGAACCAAGATGGCCAGAACTTGTCGTCATATTACATAATCCTGTATGTCAATATATACCATGATATATAGCGGCATCGCTCTTATTACGAAATGCCGTGAGTACAGCCACCACATTGACCATAAACACTTCTGAAAATCAAGACCTCCACTTACTTTTTCAACTGCCTGACTTCCTTTTCAAAACTCTCTATGAAGTGGATTTCCACGGGTGAGAGTTCATGCTGTATCCGCTTGCTGTATTTGTCGTATTCGGAGTCTGCCTTCTGTTTCGCGATTTCCGCCGAGACTGTCCCGGCATGAGTAAGGAGGTCTTTGCCGGAGAGCGACAGGAATTCGTCAAGTTTCTGTTTCCCTTGTTTTGAACTGTTGCAAAAAATGCAACAGTTGAATCCGTCTTCAGTCTGATAGAGTATGATGTCTCCATGCGGTGTTCCGTCGGTCTCTGTTTATCCATGAGCAGGCTGCATCGGGCGGCAACGTTCCATCAGCTGCCGCATCGCTGATGAGGGTGGATATCATTATGTTCGGGTAAACTGAGAGCTTTTTAGTACTGAGACACTTGTTGTATGGGATAACGGGGTATGTCCTGGATACTTTCAGTTGCTCAGCGAGCATTTTTCTTGTTACCATAGGTTGCACTATGATGGCATTAAGTATGGCTGTGGCAGTCTTTCCGAGTTCAATAGTTGAGTACCTTTCGCTGTTTCTTAGGTACCTTTTCTGTAAAACAGGCACAATCTTCTGTAGAATTGTTACGCCACTTTTTATCATATACCGCTATTTTTGTGCATGAAGAAGAAATAGCAGTATGACAATCAAAGAATTCAAAGACCATGTAAAGGCCGGGCGCGCCCTCGACACCGAAGACATACATGTCTTTATGGACGAGATGAGCGATGCCGCACGCCGCATTACCTTCCGGCTGAATGCGGCATACCATACCCCGGCAGAAGTTCGAGCATTTCTTTCGGAACTATTCGGTTACGAGGTACCTTCATCGCTGCGTGTCTTTCCGCCATTCTATACGGATTTCGGCAAGAATATCATCGTCGGGGAGAATGTCTTTATCAACGCCTGCTGCCATTTCCAGGATCATGGAGGCGTTGTTATCGGCGACGGATGCCAGATAGGGCACAACGTCGTGTTCGCCACGCTGAACCATGGCTTGTCTCCGGAAGACCGCAAGCACACTTACCCTGCCCCGATAGTGTTGGGCAAGAATGTGTGGGTCGGCTCGAACTCGACTATCCTGCAAGGCGTGACCATCGGTGACAATGCAGTTGTTGCAGCCGGAGCGGTGGTTAATAAAAATGTTCCGGACAATGTAGTTGTCGGCGGAGTCCCGGCAAGAATCATCAAGAAAATAACATCGGAAATATGAAAAAGATACTGTTTTTATTATTAGTAACGGCAATGACTAATATCCAAGGGACTATGGCACAGGAAAAAATTTCACAGGAGACGGAAGCAGCCGGAAAGGCAGCTTTCCAGCGGGAAATGATTTTCCCCATCGGCGAACCGAACACAGCTTACGCCAGATATTTTATCGGCAACAGCTATCTGGCTCCGATATCAAAGGAACAGATACCGTTCAACAATGTCACTTTCGAGCCGGGATGCCGCAACAACTGGCACATTCACAATGCAAGCAAAGGCGGCGGGCAGATGCTGGTCTGCGTGGCCGGCAAGGGCTGGTATCAGGAAGAAGGCAAGCCTGCCGTGCAGATGCTTCCTGGCGATGTTATCCACATCCCGGCAAATGTGAAGCACTGGCATGGTGCATCAGCGGACAGCTGGTTCGCGCATCTCGCTTTTGAGGTCCCCGGAGAAAACGCGTCCAATGAATGGCTGGAGCCTGTGACAGACGAAGAATATAACCGGTTAGACCAAAATTGGGCAGCAAATCCGTCCGCGACGGCACAAACAACTGAAAATATGGACAGAATCGAAGTATGCAAGCAGAATTACCGCTCCTTGTTCGGAGGAGAGGCCCTGACCGGGCAGGGTACGGACCCGGAAATGATGGACATCCTTCAGAAATTCATTTTCGGCGAGATATTCCAGACAGGCGAATTGACGATGAAGCAGCGTGAAATGATTACCTGCATTACCCTTGCAACTATGCAGACACTCCCGCAGCTGAAAGCCCACGCCGGGGCGGCACTCAATGTGGGTGTCACTCCAGAAGAACTGCGCGAGGCAATGTATCTGACAGCCCCGTTCATCGGCTTTCCCAAGATGCTGAGTGCCGTCTCTACGGTAAACGAGGTATTCAAGGAGCGTGGTATCTCCCTGCCGCTGGAAAAGCAGGGCACGATAACAGAGGAGACCCGACACAAGACGGGCAAGGCCATTCAGGACAAGCTCTATCCCGGCGGCATAGCCTCGGTAATGAAAGGGATGCCCGGCGACATGGGCAAGGACGTGGAGCAGTTCCTCACGGACTATTTCTTCGGCGATATCTACAGCCGCGGTGCGCTTGACCTGCAGACACGCGAGATGTTGGGTTATTGCGTACTGACCGCTTTGGAAGCCGAGAGCCAGCTCCACTCGCACTATCACGGCAACATCAATGCGGGCAACTCGCCCGAGATATTGACCGCCGCCGTCATCCAGTGCCTGCCCTATATCGGCTTCCCTGCCGCTATCAAGGCATTGCGCATCATCAAGGAGGAATATGCAAGTGACATTAATTAGGGACTGTCCTGTCCTTGACACTCTCGCGAGGATTGTTGTTCTCGAAGTGGGCCTTCTGCTGGCGGTACATCCTTGTGATGATT